>JBBQQW010000164.1:0-5776 GCA_038215455.1 Armatimonadota bacterium | reverse complement strand
ATCGTGCTCAAAACCATGATAAATGTGATAAAGCAGATGAAAGACAAGCAAGCCGCAGCGAAGTATATCGATACCGCCATCAAAAACGCCCACAAGGACGAGGCTAGCCTGGAAAGCGCCGGCATCGCCGCCTACCGGGCGTTGACCAATGGTGGGACTTTGGAGATGAAGTAGTGGGATACCTATTAACAGCAAATTGATAACTGCTGCCTCCGTTTGCATCCTAAGCGGAGGCAGCCTCATCTCTGGCAGTAAAAATTGATGCAATAATCCGGGGTGATAATACCACCTGGGAGCAACATTGCTATCACGCACCACGTTACACCAACTCCTCTTTCACCACCTTGCCTGAGGGATTGCGGGGTAGGGTGGTTATGAATACGATGTAGGTGGGGACTTTGTAGGAGGGGAGGTTGTCATAGCAGTGCTGCTTGATCTCGCGCTCGGTCAGGGTGTTGTCGGTGGGGACGAGGTAGGCCTTGATCAGCTCTCCCAGTGCCGTGCGCACTCCGGTGGCGGGGACGCCTTTTACGGCGGCTTCGCGCACTTTGGGGTGGTTCATCAACACGGCTTCTACCTCGGCGGCGAAGACGTTCTCTCCGCCGACGATGATCATATCCTTTTTGCGGCCCCGGATGAAGAAGAAGCCCTCGGCATCCACACTTGCCAGATCGCCGGTGCGGAACCAGGTGCGGCCCCCGATCTCCGTTAGCGCCTCGGTCAGCCGCTCCGGTTGCCGATAGTATCCGCTGATGATCTCCTCCCGCGCGAAGAGCAACTCGCCGTTCTCCCCCGGTGCTACCGGCTGGTCGTGCTCATCTACCACAATTGCCTCGACGAAGGGGAGCAGTTTGCCGATAGAGTCGGGGTGCAGTTCCACATCGTCATTGCGCAGCACGTGCGTCATGCTGATAGTCTCGGTGAGGCCGAAGAAATTATGCAACGCCACACCGGGGAAGCGCGCCCGCAGCGCCTTGATGGCCGAAACCGGCATGGGCGCCCCGGCGTAGGCCAGCACGCGCAGTGAGGACCAATCATACTGGCTAAGGTTGGGCAGTGTCTGGATCTTTTGGAAGATAGTGGGCACGCTGAGGAAGGTGGTGATGTGCTCGCGCTGCACCAGTCCCAGCAGCACCTCCGGGTCGCTGGCAGCGGTGATGACCACGGGGGTCTTCTGGTAGGCCGCGGCGGGCAACGAGCTGTAGAGCGCGGTGCAGTGGAACATGGGGTTCACCAGCAGGTGGATATCATCACGCGTGAACTGATGCGCATTGATGGTGGCCGTCAGATTGAAGAGCAGGTCGCTGTGCCGCATCATCGCGCCCTTGGGCGTGGAGGTGGTACCGGAGGTGTGCATGATGATGGCCAGGTCGTCGGTGGCAATCATCGGTAGTTCATCCGTGGTCATAGACTCGGCAGTGCAATCCGGCGTGATCTCCAGCGTGGGTATGTTTAGCTCGTGCACCAGCAGCGCAATCTCCGGGGTGATTTCATCCGGGCGGATGCAGAGGATATCTGGCTGAACCGAGGTGAAGATGCCGTGCAGGCTGTCCGTCTTCAGCCAGGTATTCAGTGGAATAATCACGCCGCCCAGCGCCTGCACTGCCCAGTAGAGCAGGTAATATTCCAGGCAATTGGGCATATATACTGCGACTTTCGGGCGCTGATAGGTGCTCAATACCCTTGCCAGCCGCCGCACCCGCTCATTGGCTTCGCGATAGTTCAGCCGGTTATCTCCCTCAATTACTGCCACCCGCTCCGGCTCCAGCGCCACGGCCTCCTGCCAGATATCGCGCAGGTTTTCCAGCGTAGGGGTGCGCACAGGCAATGCCCGCTGCCGCAGCAGTAACTCCAGCAGCGGTACAATCGTCTCCGCCACATAGCGGTTGCCGTATTCGTTGGGGTGGTTGCCGTCATCCCAGCAGCGCCGGTTGTTGATAATGCGCTGCTGAATATTCGCGACATAGGGGCAATGGTGGCGGTTGGCAATCGCTGCCTCCAAGAGCTGGTAGGCCACGCCTCGCGCGTCGATGCCCGCGGTCTTTGCCTGATATTCGCCGTTGCCGTCAATGAACAGCCCGAAGACGCCGAGGATGACTGGCTGCGCGCCGATAGCCTTTATCGCTGTCAGGCACCGCTCCAGGTCGGCTGCCCACGCGGTATATGGGCGCTCGTCGCGCCACCAGTCATTGGCCCCCAGTTCTATCAGTACAATGTCAGGGGATTCGGCGAGGAGATCACCCGGCAAGCGTTGCATAGCTTCGACGAAGCTGTCGCCGTTGACGCCACAATTCACGAAATCATGCCCGGGGAAACGGCACGCCAGGATATCGCTGAAGCGGCCTCCCGGCCCTCCGCAGGCAGTCAAACTATCACCGAAACAGACGATCTTCATGTTATATCCTTTCACGAATGCAGCTTTGGGAAGTATAACAAGGCATTGGGCAAGTGGCAACGGTTGTCGATTATTGGAGAGGTTTTGCATAAGCATTTTTATCTCGCTGGGATTGAAATCCCGGCTGCAGGGCATTAAAATGCCAGTCGTCCGCCTTCGCGGACTTATCTGCCCCAAACGAGTTTCAGCATAATATTAGCCGTATGCAATCACCGATGCAAAATCTATTTTAGATTTTCTCCTGCAAACGAACACCTTTTACCACATCAGGTGTCTAAAAACGCAGAAGTAGAGTAAGATACCAGAATATCTGGTAGTTGGAGGGTAGTTTTGCATAATTTTTTGAGTTACGCACTGGTTATTTGTGGGCTGCTGGTGACGGCGTTTGCACCGGCTGTAGCGGCGTTTGAAGTACCCAAAGAGGCCAATCTCTGGGGGGAGTATGTCAAAAACCCCGATGCTAATCCAAACATCCCCAACAACTCCTATGCCGGGTATGCCTATGGCGAAAAGGCGCTGCCGGTATTGCCGGTGGTGGTGAATGCGAAGGACTATGGAGCCGTGGGTGATGGGAAAACTGATAATTCAGTGGCGATTAACGCAGCATTGAAAGCGGCCTTTGAAAAGGGTGGGGGAGCAGTGCTGCTGCCCGCCGGTACCTACAATATCTCCCGCGCGATCTTCATGGCCTACGACGGTGTGGTGCTGCGCGGTGAGGGGACAGATAAGACGATCATCTACGCCACCCAGTCATTGGAGGCCATGTATGGCGCTAATAAATTGGGGACATCCAGCAGTTGGAGCTGGTCCGGCGCTATGGTCTGGTTCGCGCCGCAGGAACGACGTAGCGAGATGGCGTCAATAAACACAACGCAGAAGGGTGAGGGGTGGATAAATAACAAACTCATCACCGAGATCACAGAAGTTGCCAAACGCGGCGATATGACTGTCACCGTCGCAGATGGAAGCACACTGAAGCCAGGCGACCGCGTGTTATTTACCCTCACCAACAGTGCCGATAATTCCCTGTTTAAGAATATCGCCGGTGATGTCCCCGGTGCCGAAACCTATGATTGGGCAGTGGAAGCCCGCGGCATGGTGAAGGATAAGAATTCCGGGTGGAACTGGCCGGTAGAGATAACAGCCGTCAAAGACAACGTCATCACGCTGAAGCAGCCGCTGCGCACTGATATCAGTCTGGCGTGGAAACCCCGTTTCCTGACCCTGGGGCCAGTAGTGCGTGACGCGGGTGTGGAACACCTGGCCATACGCATGACCCCGGCGCGCTTGAGCGAACATCTGCTGAATCCCGGCTGGAACGGCGTCAGTTTTGAATCCGCGTGGGACTGCTGGGCGCGCGACATTGTCGTCTACGATGTAGACAACGGGCTGGGCACGGTGAGCAGCAAGTGCATCACGTTGGATGGTTTCCGAGTGGAGGGACGCAAAGTCCACCACGCCACCTATACGCGCGTCTTCTCGCACGACATCCTCTTCACGCGCTTCCGCATCAATGCCCCGATACATCACGGGCTCAATGTGGAAGGGCTTTCCAGCGGATGCGTGTGGTCGGCAGCGGATATGGCGCACGGCACCTTTGATAGCCACCGGGGGGAGCCATTCGATTGCATCCGCACGGACATTACGGTCTTTAACGATGGTGGCCATGGTGGTGGCAGTGAAGCCGGCCCGCTATTCGGCGCACGTTTCACCCACTGGAATATCCGCGTTACTAACGGCGACCCATCGATGATTCACATCGACAATATGGCCCCACGCAGTGCCGTCGTGGGTATCCAGGGCGCGGGGAAAATCACCAAGCCGGAGATAGATTATCCTGGCGACCTGCAATCTGTGGTAGAGGCGGATGGCAAAGAAGTGCTGCCGCAGGATCTGCACGCGGCGCAGCTGGCATTGCGGATTGGGCGTATTCCATATTACGTGGGCCGCCCTATCGAGGTGGTGCTGCATCGTACCGACGGTAGCGGAATACTGGTGACCTGGCATGAGCCTTTTACCACCGAGAGAACCTATGAGATTGCTCGTAGTGAAGAAGGAAAGAATTGGGTGGAGAAATACGCCACCACGGTGGGCCCGGTGACGCAATTCCTCGATAAGAATATCACACCGGGTGGCCGCTATAATTATCGTGTACGGGCCATCAGGGCAGATGGAGTAAGTGATTGGTCTGCCGAGGTCACGCAGGCCAATCGTCCGGTGCGCGTAGCTGATATCGCGTGGAGTGAAGTAGCAGAGAATGGCAATGGCATGAAACTGAGCTGGACACCGGGTGAAGAGTCCGGCAAAGTTGTCATTGACAGGCGCGATGGCGTCGATGAGGCGCTGCCGTGGCAAAAAGCTATCGCCACACTGCCGATTAGTGACAAGATATACTCCGATACTACGGTGAAACCGGGCACCCGCTACACGTACCGATTCAGCCTGATAAATTCATCTGGCACCAGCGAGCCGGTGGAGGTGACCAGCTATATGGCCGCTCCAGGATTGACCGAGATGCGTGAGACATTCGATACTAACACTAGGACGGACTTGCCGACTGCCAGCATCGGGAAGAACAGTTTCGGCACTTGGCAATGGATCGGCCATAATGGTGACAATCGCCCGTTTCTGAACGCTAAGAACAACTCTACCTTAGGGCCGCAGATTGTTACCGGCACTCTCGAATGGCCATCAACGCGCATGGGTGCATTGTCGTTCGTCTCCAGTGAGACCTTCCACGCCAATCTGTCGGTAGTGGGGGCACGTGTTCACTACGAGGCTTACAACGGGCAAAGCGTCGTCAACACCCACCGGATAGGCGTCTGCCTGCGGCTGGGAGATGGCACCTGGATCACCGATGGTCAACCCTATACGCAGGCGGCAAAGGGATGGATAAATCGTGATGAGCTAGTCGCTGACACCACCTGGTATACCTTCGATCCGAAGAAGCTGGATGTTGGCGTGAAGGTGGCGAAGCCCGATGTGAGCAACGTCACCGGTTTCGGCCTTCGTATCGAGCGCCCGATCAATAACCGCATCCTCTGGCTGGACAACATCAGCGTCTGGGGCGTACCGGTGAAATAGAAGTCAGATTCGGCGTACTTGCCCCATTGGTTATACCTAACCCCCATCCCCTTCCCTGCGGAGGGAAGGGGTGCCTATTCAATGATTATCTATTGAAAAACGATCATCCTCCCCTTCCCTCGCAGGGAAGGGGGCCGGGGGGTTAGGTAGACCAAGGCTAACGCCATAGATAAGACATCAATTTTTCATCACAGATGATCTGGTTCCGTCTTGGCCTGGTCAGCTTCAATACACCAGCCCCCCGCGTCCTTCGCGCCAGGCTTTGTTGCGCATGAAGTAGCGTTTGCTTACCACGGT
>JBBQQW010000163.1:0-5822 GCA_038215455.1 Armatimonadota bacterium | reverse complement strand
ATAATTAAGTTTTGTCATCTGCTTGTGATGAGCGAACGTTGCTCACACTAATGGGGAAAGTCTACGTGCTCAACCAGCGGATACCACTGTTGTCGGTGCCATATGTTGGAGAATTACCGCTCACGGAAGTGACGCCACTCGGCGGTGGGCGTCGGGTGAATTTATCCAATCTGCGCCAGGCATCTGGACACTTGCGCATCGAGGATTGTCCGGTCGGCGCTGCCGACACTTTACAGACGAACACCGGGAAGCTGATTCTCACACCGGTAATTAAGGTGGGATTGGAAGGAGAGAGATGATGATAGTTATTAACAAATTATTTCAGCCACTGAGCTACCAGACGAGCAGTGGCGCTGGTTTGCACATACCGCCGCGCGGCCAGATAGAGCTGGCGGATAAGCAGGTCTCGGAGGAGATGCGTCGCGCCGCACAACGTGGCTTCATCGTGCTGCAGGCGAGTGAGGAGACCAGCAAAGCGAATGGCAAATCCGCCGTGAAGAAGGAGGGCTGATCCCATGCCAAGTTATCTGTCGCCGGGCATATACCCGCGCGAAATCGACTTCTCCTTTTACGTGAAGCAAATCTCCACCAGCGCCTGCGCCATGGTGGGCGTGGCCGAGCGTGGTCCTATCAATGAGCCGACGCTGGTGACGAGTTGGGAGCAGTACCTGAAGAATTTCGGCGGATATCTCGCCGCCGGATATCTGACCTATGCTGCACGCGCCTTCTTCGACAACGGCGGCTCGGTGCTCTGGGTGACGCGTATCGTACATGCCACCGATCCGACCGATCCGATGACACTTATCGCAGTATCAGCATCCGTGACGCTGAAAAATCGTGCCAGCACCCCGCTCGATACGCTGACTGTCATAGCAGCGTCTCCGGGTGCCTGGGGCAATAAACTCAGCATAACGGTACAGGATGGTTCGCGCAACCCGGCAACCGAGTTCACCTTAATAGTGAAAGAGAACGGCAATGTAGTCGAAGTCTACCCCGACCTGTCATTGGATGAGTCGAAGGCCAACTACGTGGAGCTGGCCATCAATGGCAAATCCGGCAGCATCGTGGTGGATGATTTGAAGAGCGCCACCGTTGCTCCGGGCAATCGACCGGCGGTGGGTACGTTTACGCTGGCGGATGGCGACGATGGGCTGACTGGACTGAACGATCAGGATTATCTTGGTGATCCC
Source organism: Armatimonadota bacterium (assembly GCA_038215455.1). Taxonomy (GTDB): domain Bacteria; phylum Armatimonadota; class Hebobacteria; order CAIYQO01; family CAIYQO01; genus CAIYQO01. The sequence goes on along the minus strand of JBBQQW010000163.1, from coordinate 4,632 downwards.
GGCGCTCATACCGGCATATATGCCTTTGATTCCGTTGAGGCGCTGAATCTGCTCTGTGTGCCGGGGGTTACTACCCCCACGGTGATAATCGCCGGTATCGCTTATGCGGAGAATCGCAAAGACCTGCTTTTTCTGGCTGATGCGCCCTTTGGCGTCACCCCACAGGAAGTACTGGATTTTCGCAAAGGAACGGGAACGTATAGCCACACGGCTTTCGACTCCTCCTATGGCGCGCTCTATTACCCATGGTTGCGTATCAGCGATCCACTGACTAATGCGGCGAAGTATATCCCGCCAGTAGGCGTGGTGGCCGGGTGTATCGCGCGCTCTGATCAGAAAGCGGCGGTGTGGGCAGCTCCGGCAGGGATCGACCGTGGCAAGGTGCGCAATGTGTTGGGTCTGGGCTACGTCACCAATCGTGCCGAACGTGATGTGCTTTACCCAGAGGGTATCAACTGCATCGCCTCGCTCCCCGATGCCGGCATCTGTCTGTGGGGACAGAAGACGCTGCAGGGACAAGCGTCGGCCACCGACCGGGTAAATGTGCGCCGACTGATGATGCATATCGAGAAAGCGGTGACGAAATCCTCGCAGTTCGTGGTCTTTGACAGCAATAACCAGAGCACCTGGCGCGCGATAATTCGGCTGATCAACCCCTTTATGCAGGACATTAAGGATAAGGGCGGGTTGTACGACTTCGCCGTGCAATGCGATGAGGAGACCAATACCCCGGCGATCATTGATCGCTATGAACTGGTCTGTCGTGTGTTTGTGAAACCGACGAAGACCGCAGAATTCATCGAACTGAATTTTATCCTCTCCGCCACTGGTGGCGACTTTAAGGAGTTGGCATAGGAGGTTATTAATGGCAACGGCCTATTGTCTGAAGTGCAGATGCACGCGTGAAGTGAACAACTCTCATTATGAGACATTGAAGAATGGCATGCTCGCCGTAAAGGGAGTGTGCCCGACCTGCGGTACTAAACTAGCCCGTATTGTGGGCCGTGCCGCGAAAGGAGTGAAGCAATGAGTTTCAGCGTTTATATTGATCCCGGCCACGGTGAAGGTGTCAGCGGAAACTATGATCCAGGAGCTGTCGGTCCGGGCGGATTGACGGAGAATGAGGTGGCTTTCGATGTCGCCAAGCGGCTGGCGGAGATCCTCCGCCAGCAGGGGATCGACGTTGCAGGCAACACGTTGGCAGCGGATAGCGACGAGGAAAACCTCAACGAAGCGGTACGTGCCGCCAACGCTGCCGGGGTTGATCTGTATGTATCACTGCATTGCAATTCTGCTGTCACCGCTGCTGCACATGGCGTGGAGGTCTGGTATGGGGGGAGTAAAACCTCCATAGAAGTGGCCAGTGCGGTACTGGAGCGTATCACGGCGGAATTCGCCGAGGGTGATGGTGAGTTGAATGGACGCACCTTGCCACTGGTGGGCCGTGGGGTCAAAAAGGGCAGTTTCGCTGTGCTGCGCAATACCCACATGCCCGCCATATTGGTGGAGATGGCCTTCATCTCCAATGAGCAGGAAGAGGGCTGGTTGCGTGACTATTGTGTGCGCCAGCAGTTCGCGCAAGCCATCGCCGATGGCATCATCGATGCGATGGGATAAGGAGGTAACTGGAAATGAGTTTGTTTAATTTCATACTGACACATGGTGACGCCATGTTCACCCTGTTGCTGGCGCTCATTGGCGTGATTAAATTGACCGCCTGGGGACGTGCCAACGCCGAAGCGCTGGCGCTGCTCGTCGAGGTCATCGAAAAGAAGGATCGTAGCGATATCAAGCAGGCGGTGGCCAGTCGACAATCTGCGCTCTCCGAAGTGGCGCAGGACGCCCTTGCGGATGCCGTCAATTTCGCGGATGTAAAGAAGATCCCGTTAGCAAATGCACTGCGCTTCTGCCGGGAGATGCTGCGTGGACTCTTCATGGTAAGGGGATAATGATGCACTGCCGTTCGGAAGAACCGGGCGAAAGAGGGCGCTGGTATGGTAAATATCGCGCCTTCGTGCGCGATAATCATGACCCGGAACGACTGGGACGTCTGCGCCTGGAGATTCCTGCCGTGTTGGGGCCAGACTGCTGGTCGGCTTGGGCCAGCCCATGCTTCCCTTATGGCGGCAATCCCGACTGTGGTCTGTACATGTTACCGGAGATCGGCGCGTCCGTGTGGGCGGAGTTCGAAGCCGGGGATGTGCAGTCTCCGATTTGGAGTGGTGTATGGTTGGCTGGCTCAAATCCCGGGGAGATGCCCGCGGAGGCGGCAGCCAACCCTACCACCTGCAAGGTTCTCAAGACCGCTGCCGGGCATATATTGCTCTTTGAAGATGCGCCGGAGGGGTTACGCATCACACTTGTGAGTGCCGGTGAGTTGATACTGGGTGATGGTTCCGGCAGTGAGATACGTTTTACCGGAGGTGGGATACATATCAATGCCGCCGGACAAGTTTCCATAAATTGAGGTTTATGATGGCTGATAACACAGAAAATACTGAGATGACCCCAGCCAGTGTAACAATTACTTTCGAGCGCTGGCATACCGAGTTCCGCGCCTTGCTGGAGGAACACCGGCGCGATATTCAGGCACGCCTGGAGCGCATTGAAAAAGAGCTTGATCGCAAGTCCGATAAGGACACGGTGGAGTTGATGGTCAATGGGGTGCGTGAAGACTTGCGCCGACATGCGGAGGATATAAAATGCCTCTATGTCGGCATCAGCACCAAGGTCAGCGCGGAGACGATGTGGAAGGTAGCCGGGCTGGCGCTCTCACTGGGGGGCGTCATCGCCGGTATCGTCACATTCCTGCTCAACCTGCTGGTGAAACAGTGATGCTGGCGGTTGCACGTGTAGGCGATGCCATCTCGCATGGTGGCTCGATAATAGCAGGAGCTGGGCGCACCTTTGCGGAAGGCGTGCCCATCGCTCGTAAAGGTGATTCGGTGCTCTGTTCCCAGCACGGCATGCAGACGATAACGGGTGGGTCATCAAACGTCAGGGTTGAAGGGAAGCCAGTGGCGCGGGTGGGGGATACTATCTCCTGCGGGGCGACGATAACTGGCGGCGCTGGCACGGTGCAGGTGGGTTATAATGAATAACGACATTCTCGGCCAGGGGTGTAAATTCCCCTTTCAGTTCGGCAAGCTCACCGGGGCGACGGTGACCTCTACCGCCACCTCGCGCGATCAGCAACATATCCATGAGAGTATACGACAAATCCTCGGTACGCCGCGTGGCACCCGATTTCTGCTCCCGGAGTTCGGCTGTCGGCTACAGGAGTTCATCTTCGAGGGCAACGATGCCATCTTGTGTGGGCTGGTGCGCCATGAAGTGATTACCGCGCTGGCACGCTGGGAACCGCGTTTAGTTGTTTATGATGTCACAGTGACTTCCGAGCAGCATGTCGTGACGGTAACTATATTATATCAGCTGATTGCCTCGCAAACCGCTGGCAATTTTGTCTATCCGTTTCACCGGGAGAATATATGAGTACCGCCCGCGCCCGCCTTCCCTATATTAATAAGGACTACGACGCCATTCGTCGCGAACTGTTGGCGCGCATCCCACAGCTGACTGACCGCTGGACGGATTTTAACGAATCCGATCTCGGTATCGTGCTGCTGGAGCTTTTCGCTGGGGTGGGGGACATGCTGGCCTATTACCTTGATGCACAGGCGGCCGAATGTTATCTCCCCACCGCGCGCCGGCGTCAGAGCATCATCGATCTCTGTGCGCTCATCAACTATCGTCTGCACGGGCCGGTGGCCGCCACCACACGGTTACGCTTCACGCTGGCGCAATCGGCGACAATTGCCGTCAATATCCCGGCTGGTACGGTATGCAATGTACCAGCATCGAGTGATGCTGCGGCCATCCCATTCGAGACCATGGCGGATGCCATTATCCCCGTTGGGCAAACGACAATTGAAGTGAACGCTTGGCAAGGCGAACGAAAAAGCGATACCGCAATTGCTACCGGGCAGGCATTGCAGCGGATTATGTTGAGTAAGACGGAGATCGCTCATGGGTCGGTTTCAGTGTCGGTGAATGGCATCCCCTGGCAGGTGGTGGAGCATTTTGCGGACAGTGGGCCTGCTGATAAGCATGTGCGCCTTGATCGTGATGGCCTGGAGCGCACCACGCTGCTCTTTGGCGATAATAAAGCGGGGGCCATACCTGCAGCCGGGCAAAGTATCATTGTCAGTTATCTGCTTACTGCTGGCTCATCTGGGAATCTGGCACCGGAGCGTATCACCGAACTGCCCACCACTATCAAAGTAAATGGGATTCCCGTGATCATCTCTGTCACCAATCCGATCGCTGCCACCAGTGGCGCGGAATCCGAGTCGCATGAGCATGCGCGTATGATGGCACCAGCTGTATTACGCTCCACCTGGAAGGCAGTGACCAAAGCCGATTACCAGGCGCTGTGTGAATCCTTCCCCGGCGTGGCCAAAGCGCAGGTACTCGATCTGAACGATGCGGGCAGTATGCGCATCTACACTGTGCGCGTGGTTATTGCTCCAGATGGCGGCGGTGCGCCCTCGCCCCGGTTAAAAGCTGACCTGTACGCATTCCTGGAAGCGCGGCGCATGGTCACCATCGATATATTCGTCGATGAGCCGGTTT
>JBBQQW010000162.1:0-6081 GCA_038215455.1 Armatimonadota bacterium | reverse complement strand
TCCCCTGGTCGGAGATGTTACCCAGTGAGTGTCGGGTGCCAGGTAGGGCTACGGCGTAGGCGTTGTTTGAAATGGGGGGGGTGGGGAGAGTTTGACGGTTACTACTTGGCAATGTAGATGAGCGTAGCTGGGAAATAATTCGTCCAAAGCTATTTGCTGGCGCAGCCGATAATATTGAGGCTTATGGAGTAAAAGTATTTCCCTGACCAAAAAACAACAGGGAGTGCTTACACACTCCCCTGTTGCCGATCGGGATAACCCCGGTCCAAACTAATTACTACAATCAGTATACAACTACATACCCTTTATGTCAATGCAGAATTCGGCCATTTGCAATCCTAGTATGCCTCACCGGTTCGCTATATGCAATCGGTGAGGCGCTAAACCAGGAACCAGGAACTAGAAACTAGTAACCCTAATTCCCGAAGCAGTACACCGCGCCGTCGCTGGTGCCGATGACCATGCGGTTGCCGCTGATGGCGGGGGAGGCGGTGACGGCGCTGCCGGCGGCGTATTTCCACTTGCTCTCGCCGGTGTTGGCATCAATGCCGTAGATGTTGCCGTCGTCGCAGCCGAAGTAGAGCAGGCCGCCGCTTAAAACCGGGGAGGACTGCACCGAGTCACGCGTGGGGAATGTCCATTTGATGGTGCCATTGGCGCTGTTTACGCTGAAGACCTTGCTATTCTTCGAGGGGAACACTACCTGATTACCGCCGTTGACGAAGGTGGCACCGGCGTTACATTCTCCCTCACCATCCTTATCCTTGATAGTCCAGGCGACGGAGCCGTCTTTGGTGCTCACGGCGAGGTAGCCATTGTTGAGGGTGCCCAGGAAGACATGTCCGTCGTTGTAGGCCGGCCCGGCGGCGCAAGCGCTGCCCGCGTCGGCGCTCTTCAGTTCCTTGCCATCGCTGAGTCTGACGATGTGCACGGTGCTGTCGCAGCCGGCGATCATCACTTTGCCGTCGGCGATGCAGGGGGTGCAGTGCACCTGCGCACCGGTGGCGAACTCCCACTTGGTGTTACCGTTGCTGGAGTTCAGGCAGTAGAGCGAATTATCGTAGGAGCCGACCAGGATCGAGGTGCCGGAGATGCTGGCACTGCTGATTATCTTCCCACCAGTGAGAATCTTCCACTTTTCTTTACCAGTGTCGGCATCTAGCGCATAGAAATAACCGGATTCGTCGCCGAAATAGACGCGGCTATTGGCAACCAGCGGTGAAGCGGCGATAGTATTCGCGGCAGTAAACTCCCATTTCTTCTTGCCGTCCGCCAGGTTGAGGGCGAGCATCTTGCTGTTGTCGGTGCCGACGTAGACGGTGCCGTTGACGATGGCAGCGGTGGAGCCAATGCTGCTACCGCTCTCATAAGTCCAGAGCAATTTGGCCCCAGCGGCGACACCGTCGCCAGCGACGCCGGTCAATTCCTTGTCACCGCGGAAAGAGCTCCAGTCCGCCGCATACAACGCCGTGAAACCCGTAAGTATCAACGCCAGTGCCGCCAATATCGGCAGGTAAATTCTTCTGTTCATATTTGTATCTCCTATACTCTCTTAGACAACTGGTGGGGCGATTAGTTTTATGTGTGGGGGCGGATTGTTTGATATTGCTGGGAGCGCACGCATCCTGCGTGCTCGTAGTGCGGTATATGATCTTCTTTCGAAAACAGTTTTAAGTTCCCAAGGTTTTTCTTCTCCGGTACATATCGGGGTGGCGCAAGTCTATTTTGGTAGCAATAATTTTATCATCTCTAGCGTACCAGCACCATCAGATGGAGAGAGTGGATACCTATCTTGAAAATCTGTAATATTCATATAAGCAGATGGTTCATCAGAAAATGTATCACCTACCTTCTCGTATGCCTTATAACAGAATCCGTTGGAAGTAATCACAGTATTGCATGAAGGAAAACTAATTGCATAACTTTTCACTTGATCAGCAGCAACACATAATCCCGATTTCAAATTTTTACTTTCTATTAATAGTATACAATCCTTATCGGAAGTTTCATTCTCGTATGGTTTGGAGAAACAAGCAATATCTATCCGACCACCTTTCGATGCTGTATATTCTATTTTTAGATTTTTCTCTGACCAACCTAGTGCTAGCAATAAAGGAATAATGAGTAATGTACGAATTTCATGTTCACGTATTTCCAAATTTTTTTCACGGTAATATTCTGCTAGCAATACAATAGGTTGTAAAGAGAATCTAAATTGTTCAGCATCGTGTGTGCTCCATCCTTCGGCAATTAGGTAGCTACACAGCATTTCGTCAGTTACAGGACTAGTAGCAACAGGATCAGGTTCAATTTTCAATGGTGGATAATTTGACAATATATCATTTGCAGCATCTATTGGGTCTATCTTATTCACTCTTACTAATGGTGAACGACTCATCCCGGAAACAGTTACAGGTTGCGCCGGTTGGTGCCATTCCACATAGCAATAGGCAGTTAAAGGCCATCCATCAAAATCTTTTAACCATAGTTTGTTTCCTTCTCCTTTGTGAATCCCATTTCTACTTACTACATACCCAACAGCTATGATTTTATATAAACCATTACGTAGTAAAAATATATCACCTTGAACGACTTCATTTTTCATCGTCTTACAGGGATTTAAACCTCCAACGACTGCAATTCCATGGCGTAAACAATATTTTGCATAATAACGGCTGTCATTTCCAGACCCTATCTGCCAATACGTTGGTTGCCTCTGAGTGATATCTGTCATTGTTTTCCTCCTTATTATCCCGCACACTATTGTGACGACAATATAGACGTTTGAGACACGATTATTTGTCCGATCCCACGAAAGTATTCGACATTAAATTTAAGCCACCCCTTTTTTTACTCCCCCCGTAACGCCTCAATCAGCCTACCCCGTACCGCTACCATTGCGGCCAGGGCGCTGCAGAGGAGGCCGGTGGTGGCTATGGCGGCTAGGAGGGCGGTCATGTCGGCCCATTTTACCTGGATGTCGCTGCTGGTCACCTGCGGGGCCACGGCTACCAGCGCGGCGGCGGTGCCGATGAGCAGGCCGAGGAGCAGCAGGCCGGCGTTCTCCCACAGCAGCAGCTTGCTGAGGTCGCCCTGACGGAAGCCTATTGCCAGTAGCAGCGCGAACTCGCGGCGGCGCTCCAGCGCGTTGCGTAGCAGCACTATTATCAGCCCCAGCGTGCCCAGCAGCACACCCAGCCCGCCCAGCGCCAGGAAGGTGGAGAGGTAGGTGTTCTGCACGGCGATGAATTTATTGAGGATGTCGCGGGTGTTCTCCACATCCAGCCCCTGCTCGCCCAGGTTCTCGCGCAGCACGCGCGCCATGGTCTCCTCTTGCCCGGCGGGCGGGGCGATGAGGAAGTAGCGTGGGCTGCTGACGCCCGGGTAGAGCGTGCGGAAGTTGGCGTCGGAGACCAGCAGCTCGCTCTGGAAGATGCTGTCGTGGATGATGCCGACGAAGCGCAGGCGCACGGTTACCCCATTGACGGGCATCTCATAGACCTTGTCCAGCCCGCTGTAGAGCGTCCATTCCACCGTGGCGGCGTCGCCGAAGACGGGGATGCTGCCGTCGGGCAGCGGCTTGGCCAGCAGCTCCCACGGGTTGGCGGTTTTCTCTTTGGTAGTGATGCGGAAACCGCCGCGCTTGACCATGCTGTCGCCCACTGATATGACGCGTGGGGTGACGGTTTTGGCCAGGTTGAGGCAACTGATATCGTCGCCGGGGCTGACCATGAAGGGGATGACCTCCGCGCCCTGGAAGACGACTTCCTCCTGTGGTTTGAGGATGAAGCCGAGGTTTTTGCGCCCGCTATCGGTGCTGAAGTCGAAGTTGATGGGCAACGAGGAGAGTGCGCGCATCGCGAAGCCGCCCGTGCCGGTGTCCTTGCGCGTGTAGTCGATATGCGAGTAATCGCGCGAGTTGGCGGCGACGGTGATGATGATGAACGCCGCTCCGGCCAGCAGCCCCACCGCCAGCAGGCTGCGCCCGCGATTGGCCGCGGCGCTGCGCAACGCCAGCCGAGTGAAGGAGGGCGCGCCGCCGGTGGTGCGCACCGCGCGGGTGAGCAGCAGGTAGACGGCGGATAGCCCCGCAACGAGCAAGGCGGCACCACTGCTGAAGAAGGCGGTGGCAGCGGGCACCCGGCCCGTTACCGCGCCGATGAGCAGGAGAATGGCCAGCGCCGTCATCCCCAGACAGAGATAGAGCGAGATAGCATTAGACTTGGCCGCGGGGGCCATAGCACGCGCCTGCCAGCCGGAAAGCAGCTTGAGAGCGGGCGCTCGCCCCAGATCACGCGCGCCCCAATAGACGGAAAGTGCGCCGACGAGCAGGCCAAAGAGGGCACCGTAGATGATAGAGGTGGGCTGAATATGCAGCCAGAGCGCGGCGGTGCCACCCAGTGCGCCCACCCACCAGGTGGTGAGCGCGTGGATGATAGCACCCGCGTAATACACCCCCAGTGGTGCGCCGACGGCCACACCGATAACGGTGAGGAGCAGACCCTCCCAGAAGATGGAACGCGTGGTGGCCCCGGCAGTGAAGCCGGTGGCCAGCATGATACCCGCCTGCGCGGCGCGACGGTCGGCCATCAGCCGCATCATCATGGCAGCCAGCCCGGCAGCGGCAGCCACCAGGAACATGCCCATAGCCAGGAAAAGCTGCCCGAAGTCGGTGCTGCCTGCCGAGGAGGTGATGGCCTGCTCGCGCACGGCGGCAAGGGTGACCCCCGCGTCCGCCGGCTTGAGCTTGGCGATGATAGCGGCGGGCAACGCCGCCGCCAGCTTGGCCAGGTCGCCGTCCGCCGGCACGAGCCTGATGCCGGTGATCCAGCTCGCGCGCTCCTTCTCTGGCCCGCTCTGCCAGAGTTTTTTGGCGGTGTCCATGCTCACAAAGAGGCGCGGGGTGGCACGGTAGCCATCCCAGTAGGTCTCGTCACGCGGGGTGACACGCTTCATATCCACTGGGAAGGGCGCGGCCCACTGGTCGATACGCGTGGCGTCGGTGATGCCGGCGATAGCCGGGGCCAGCGCCGGGTCGGCGGCAGCGCCAGCGAGGTCTACCACGCCGCGCACCGTGCGGGTGATGGTGGCGGGCTGATAGATGCCGTCCCACGCGGGCGTCAGGTAGGTCAGCTCCACTTTTTCCCCACCAGTGATGCCCAGGTCGGCAGCGGCCCAGCTGTTTATCCAGATACCGTCATCATCGGGCATGTCGCCGCCAGTGCCGGAGAGGAAAGTGAATTTGCGCGTCTGCTCCACCGCCCCCAGCATGGCGTAGGCGATGCTGCGCCCGTCGCCATCCAGCCGGCGCACGGTGGTGGCGATGAACATGGAGGTCTGCCGCGCCGTTGCCCCCATGCTCTGCGCGGCCTCCTGCACCGCCTGCGTCTGCGCGGTGTTCAGCAGCATATCCGTGCTCTCCACCGCCACATACCCCTGCGCTGCATTGGGGACGATCTTCAGCCCCAGGTCTTCCACGGTGAGGTCGGCGGTAGCGGATAAATCCGCCGGCAGTGGTTGTGTACCGCTGATGAGGATGGTATTGGCCAGCCCCGGCTTGTTCAGTTGCTCCATCAGCCAGGTGCGATTGACGAAAACGTTGCGCGGGGTGCTGGTCTGCGGGGAGAGCGAGAACTCGTCCACACCGCCCAGTGGCAGTACCTCCGCCACGGTGGTGCGCAGGCGTTTCAGCGTTTTGTCCGCCTTGCGCTGGGCGAAGAGCGTATCACCGGGCATGGCACCGGGCAGCTCCACACGGATCTGCAGCGCGTCCCCGGCGGCCACGCCCAGGTCATGCGCCAGCGTAGTATTGAGCACTACCTTGAATTCGCCCAAATCGGGCTGGTGGGTGCCGGGGTAGAGGCCCCAGAATCCCTCGTCCACGCCGATGACGTTCACCGCTGGTAATGCCACCTCGGACTGCGGGTTGCGGATGGTGCCGCGGATAATGGTGACGGGAGTCTCCTTGATATTGTAGCTAGCGGGGAATTTTGCAGCACCCTCCGCCAGCTTGGCGCGGAAAAGCCCGCGCGTACTGATAGCATAGCGCACCTCCCCCAGCCGTCGCAGCGAGGTATCGCG
>JBBQQW010000161.1:0-6092 GCA_038215455.1 Armatimonadota bacterium | reverse complement strand
GCGCGGCGCGAAAGCCAGCGCCATCATCTACAGCATCATCGAGACCGCCAAAGAAAACGGCCTCAACCCGTTCGAGTACCTGAAATACCTCTTCGAGCAGCTCCCCCAGCGCACCACCGCGCAACTAGAAACCCTCCTCCCCTGGTCGGAGATGTTACCCAGTGAGTGTCGGGTGCCAGGTAGGGCTACGGCGTAGGTGTTGTTTGAAATGGGGGGGGTGGGGAGAGTTTGACGGTTACCTATCCAACGTATTCGACACCTCCCACGCCAACACATATCGGCTCCACCAGTCGATTATCGCCGTAAGGTAGATGAATCCACCTTTCAGCCGAATATAGGTAATATCGGTGCTCCACACCTGATTCACTCGCTCTATCTCAACCTCACGTAACAAGTACGGGTAAACCCGATTCTCCGGGTTCGCCACGCTCGTGCGGGGGCCAGGATAGATGGCCGTCAGTCCCAATTGTCGTAGCAACCGCCGCACACGCTTGCGGTTTACCTGATATCCCTTCCGGCGCAACCATGCCGTCATGCGTCGAAAGCCATAAAACGGCGTCAGCGTGTATTTTTCATCCAGCAACCGCAAATAGAGCAGTGTCTCCTCGCTCACCGGTCTTGGCTGATAATACCAGCTTGAGCGAGAGAGGCCGATCAGCTCACATTGCCGCGTCACGCTTATATCCGGGTTTACGGGTTCGATCAACCTCCGTTTTTCCTCAACGTCCGAGTCCAGATTTTTTTTTCACCCAGTCCAGCTCAACTTTAAGCTGACCGATCTCCTGATATAACCGTGCTTTTAACTCCTCATCGTCGTTGTTGGCAGTAGCCGGATGGACGAACAACGAAGGAGCCTGATCCAGCAACTGTTTTTTCCACTGCGTCACCTGGTTGGGATGCACGCCATGTTCCGCGGCAATCTCATTCACCGTCTGTTGCCCCTTAATCGCCGCCACCGCCACCGCCGTCTTCAGCGATGCACTATGTTTCTTATAAACCTTTCCCATCTGCTTCTCCTCTAATAAAGTATACGCCGGAGAGCAGGGGTTTTCCACCAATTTATACTGTCCAGTTTTCAGGGTACATTATACCAACACCGCCGGATGCGCCTTGTGTTGCTCGAGTGTCAGCCCATCAAGTAGCCACTGCAATTCGCGGCGGCTCACCTGTTTTGGTGCGTCGCCGGACGGCGGCCATTTGAAGCGTCCGCGCTCCAGGCGACGATAGAAAAGCCAGAAACCGTTATGATCCCAGCGCAAAATCTTCAGCTTGTCGCGCCCCCGGTTGCAGAAGACAAAACTCGCCTGCGAGAACGGATCGAGCGCGAAGGAGTATTGCACAATCGCCGCCAGCCCATCGATCGACTTGCGCAGGTCGGTCGCCCCGCAGGCCAGGTATACGCGCGACTCGGAATCCAGCACGCCTAACATCGCGCCTCCAGCAACCCCAGCACCGCGCCCAACAACCCCGGAGCAAACCCCGCCGAAACCTCCACCGCCACCCGCCCCACGCGCAAAGTCACCGCCGCAGAGCCCGCCGGAGTCAAAGCATCGACCGCCACCCACTGCGATGCCGGCGCGGTGTCCTCGCCCACCCGCTTGCGCCAGTAATAAAAGGTCCCAACCGATATGCCATTCCGATAGCACCAGTCTATCACCGGCAACCCGCTCTCACGTTGCTCCGCCAGCAGCAATCGCCAGCTCTCTCGCCGCTCATCCGTATTGTTCATGCTCCCCTCCCAATAGTTCTAAATCACCAGTCCCAATTATCCCACAGGCGTGAGGGCGAAGGAAGGTGGGGAGAGTTTGACGGTTACCCCACAAACACATATTATTCTCATGAAGAGCTTCTTAAACCTCATCCTAATTCCAGGATGGGGTTTTCTTTTTGAGAGGAGAAATATGAAACACATCCCCATCTATCGCGTCACGCTGGTTCGTGATGCATCTCAGGCAGCATCCTCGCGCATCATTCAGTCACCCGCTGATGCCTACGAGATTCTGCGGATTGTTTCCATTATTAACATCTCCTCTTTGGTACTCCCCTCACCGAATTTTCAGTAAGGGTAAACGTATGCCAGAGGTGGGTCAATTTTCGACGCCGATTTACCACCACAGTGGGTCATTATTGCACGCCGATACACTCCACCGCGCCGGGAGCGAAGCACAACTCTGTCCCCATTGCTGCTGGTGATAAAGCAAGGTAGGGAAGTGAGAAAGCAAAACACCCCGTTCCTACCATCCCGCAATTGGGGATGGCAGGAACGGGGTGATATTTGTAATTTTTTGGTGCCATTTTGGTGCCAGAAGGCCGAATTATGGTGCCAATTGGGGGGTTTTACGAGTGGTTATGTTATGGTGTTTATAGTTCATTTTGAGGCTAAAAGTGGAGCCCCCTGACGGATTCGAACCGACGACCTGCGCATTACAAGTGCGCTGCTCTGGCCAACTGAGCTAAGGAGGCATCACTGGCTAAAATTTAACATAATTGGATGAATTGGTCAATATTTGATCAGAATCGGCGTTTCTACAATCTCACCCCTGTAGTTTCACCAGCAGATACCTTTGCGCCTCCGGGATGGTGGCGGTGATTACTCCGTCCGCTACGGTTGCGGTGCCGGTGCCGGCGAGGTACTCTACCTGATAGTTGCCGGTGAGGAGTGGGAGATCGTATTTGTGCGTTGCATTGCCGTTGAATTCGCGCAGCAGTAGCAGGTAGGTGGTGTCACCACTGATGGAGGCGAAGCCGGTCCAGGAGAGGCCGTCGGGGGCCGCGCCGATGGGGTGAATTTGCCCGGCGTAGACCGCCTCGCGGTGTGCTTTCCATGTCTGCACCAGCGGTGCCACGGCGGCCACATACTCCGCGGGCAGGTGCTGAATCTCGTACCAGCCCAGCTGATTGCCGAACATGAGGCTGGCGAAGAGGTAGTCGGGGGTGTATTTGATCGGATCCAGCGGGCCTCCCGGGTATTGCTCGGGATGCCGGGTGTTGTTGAGGAACTCCATGCGCAGGCGCAGCGGGTCAATGTAGCGCGTTAGTTTCCACAGGTTGCGCAGTGTCTGGTGTGGCCAGTAGCTGTTGTAATCGGTATAGCGGTTCTCGATGAAAAGCGGGCCGACGTTGATCATGCCGAAATATCCCGGGCGCACCTCGGCGGTGACATCCATGTCGAAGACTACCGCCCCATCTGATTCCGCCAGCACCCGTGCGAAGAAGCGCTGCAGGTTGCGCTCGCCGGTGCGCGTACGTGCTTTGACGCCGTCGATTTTGATGTAGCGCACGCCGTAGTCGCGGTAAAGCCCGAGGATCACCACCGCATCTTTCTCCCAGTTGGCGAAGTCATGCGCGGAATCCGGGCCGAACCAGAGGCCGAACTCCATGCCGTGACTGCGCGCGAAATCGGTGACCGGCTTCATCCCCTCGGGGAAGCCTTCTTTGTTAACATCCCAGAAGTTGTCGTCATGTGCATAGAACCCCTCCCACGGGCCGGCCGCGAAGGAGGAATTGGCGGTGCGCCCCTGCTCCCAGCCGTCGTCTATCTGGATGATATCCACGCCCAGCGCCGCGCCCGCGCTCACCTCCGCCGTCATGAAGTGTGCGTTGATATTGGCATCGCGCGAGCGGTCGCCCCAGGTGTTGGAGAGGAATTTGCCATCACGGGTGGGGTCATAATGCCGCCAGAGTTTCTGGTAGCTATGCACTGCCGCAGTACGCCCATAGTGCCCACCGCTGTAGGCCACCACCGCATAGCGGTAGCCTTCCGGCACCGCGGAGTCCATGCCGTGGCCATTCAACGTCAGTATGCCGCGGCGCAGTGTCAGGTCGTACTCTGTCGGCACCGGGCGCGCGTGCGGCAACGGCGCTTCCTTGATATACATCAGCCCCGACTTCGTCAGGTTGTTCTCCAGGAAGAAAAGGTTGCCGGAGAGGCGCACGTTCGACTCATTCGGCGAGAGCAACCACTCGTGCTCCTGCACCAGCTCATTATGCACGTCTGTCTGGTCGCGCAGCTCCACTTTGATCACGCGTAGATAGGTGGGGTCAATATCAAACTGCTCCAGCGCATCGCGCCGCACATCGCAGGAGGGGACAAAGACCGGATTGAACTCCTCGACGCCGGTCGGCTCGTAGGCCGCGCTGTCATCGGCCACGGCATCAATAGCGCCGACCTCACCCTCCACGGTGAGCTGCGTCGCCACCCCGGCCAGCGCGGCGAAGAGGCGGAAGGTATAGACCAGCGTGTTGGCAGCACCCGCCACGCGCAGAATCACCTGCAGCGAGGGTGCCTCCAGCGTATTGCCCGCCAGCTCATCAATTTGCCAGCTGATAGTTCGGCTGCTCTCCGGCAAAGCAAAAGGCGGTGTCGGTGCCGGACACTTGCCCGCCGCGCGGAACAGCTCCTGCCCGGTTACTTGGTCAAAAAATCTCTGCGCATACAGCAAACCATGCTGGATAACCCACCGGCGCTCAAACAGCTCATTGCCCAGCACCAGACAATCATCCGCATAACGGACATAACAAGCAGAGAATGCGTGTTCCCCAGCCGGTAAGGTATTAATCATTAGTAGCAACCCCTGAATATGAAATACAGGTGAAGTCTACCAAAAATCGGGGGGAAGTGGTAGGTGGGGGAGTAATGCCTTAGGAGTATCGTTTTTAGCGCCCGTCCTGTTCGCCCAGCCGTGAACGACTGGGCTAGCGGGCTACGCCGATCGTCCTTCGGACGGGAACGCTTACCCTGACCCGGCCCGCCCGAATGGGCGATTGGCCGTAGGCCTTCCAGCCTGGTCGTTCACGGCCAGGCCCGTAAGGACAGTTTGTCGCTAAAAACGATACTCCTGCTATTTCCCCACCACATTCCCCAGCGCTCGCACGGTGAAGATCACCGGGTAGAGCGCTTCGGAGTACCAGAGGCTTTCGAAATATAGCCCGATGGGCTTGGCACAGAAGGCGGTGCCGTGCGAGGTGTGCTCCACCAGCCAGTCCGCTCCGTGGCCGCTGGCTTCCTGTGCAGGATCCCAGCCGGCGAGGGCGCAGATGGCCATGCCGGTCTCCTCGATGCCGGACTCCATGCCGTGGCGCGCCCCCCAGCCACCGTCGGGGTTCTGCGTCGCCAGCAGGTAGGTGCGGCCACGTGCCAGCAGGCCGGCGACTTCGGGGAACGCCCGGTGCTCGTCGAGCTGGCTGAGGCCGTGCGTCACCAGTGCGGTGCCGAAGACCGGGTTCTGCATATCGGCCCCGTATTGATTGCCAAACCAGAGCGGAATCCACTGTCCGTCGGCCTGCTGCGCTTTGGTCAGGTAGATGAGGGCGCGATTTATCGAGGTGCGCATGCGCCGTTGCATAGCTGCGGGCACGTTGCCCCACCATGCCGCCAGCGCGGAGAGCGCCTTGCCGGTGATATCCGGGCAACTGCGGTCGAAGGGCAATTTGCCCCAGCCGCGGCAGAAGGTGGGGAAGCCGCCATCGGCATTCTGCAGTTGCAGCAGCCAGTCTAGCCCGCGCTCCGCCGCCACCCGCGTTATGGGGTTATTCTCCAGCTTGCGCAGCGCCACCAGCACGGCGCTGGTGTCGTCGCCATCGGGGATAGAGCCGGGCAGATGCGTCCAGCCCCAGCCCCCGGGGGGCGTGTCCGTCATCGGGTGGCGATACATGTATTGCCGTTTCAGCAGCCAGTTGCGCACCGGTGCTACCGGCACATTCTCCGTTTTTGTCTCCAGCAATGCGGCGGTGGCCAGTGCCGTCATCCACACCGAGAGGTTCATGGAGATGGGCGCGCCGCCATCGGGACGCTGGTTTTTGCGCAGGAAATTCACCCCGTCACGCACCAGCTCGCTATTTTTCTCCCCTGCCGCGCAGAGGAACATCACCACGAAAGCCGTCAGCGGTGGGGCCGCATGATACCCGCCGTCGCTGGGCTGCATCACCCGGATGCGTCGCAGCGCCGCCTTTGTCACCAGGTCACGTAACAGGCGCGCTGGTTGCCCGCCCGGTGCCCGGCGGTGGCGCAGCACCCCCAGTGCCACCAGTGCCGGTAGTGCGTAGCTGACGACGTTCAGGCGCAATATGCTCATGAGAGCGTGAGGGAAGAC
>JBBQQW010000160.1:0-6127 GCA_038215455.1 Armatimonadota bacterium | reverse complement strand
GGCGTGCCACTTTCAAATTTTTGATGTGGAAATCTGTGCAGACTATATGCGCGGTCACCAGGCGATAGTCGTTGGTGCTGGGAGTCAGCAATGCTGGTTGTTTCTCCAAGCTGGTCTTTAGATGCTCTTTTACTGGTTGTTCGGGAGTAGTAGCAACGACGGCGGTCTCGGCAAATGGCATATCCGCCACAGTGAATCCACTCATCGCCACTTCCAGGTGTTGAATATCCTCATCCAGGTTCGATTTACGCGTAACAGTAACGGACAGCGACTTCGGGTGAATCTGCTCCTGAATCGCAACTTCTATCTTCTTCGCAACATCGACATCAGACGGGATCCGTTTCTCCGCCTGGGTGATTACCAGAAATGCCAGCAATGCCCACATAATTTCACCTCATAAGACTAATCTGTACAGATGATACCCGATTCTGCAGGTAAGTAATAGTGGCAAATACACCCGCAGGTATGAACTTTTTCCGCTATTCAGCGTCTAATGAATTATGGGGTGCTAGTATTACTGCTACAGCCTCAAGGTGGAGGTCTCGAAAACATATGGCTAAGTCATTACTGCTTACATCATTGTTATGCTTATTGCTATTCACGGTTACGACCATTGCTGCACCCCCAGGCTCTTTCAGCAACCAGTTAACTACTGATAAGTACAATTTGTCGGTAACGCTACAGCATGAAGTGAATGTCACCGGTGGAGTACTGTTGTACTTTGAGTGGAAAGACGATGCGAATTATCTGCGCCTCTCGGCAACCGCAGACCGCTATACCATCGATGAAGTAAAGGATAATATAACGCGGACGATCGGTAGCGGCAAATGGACGATTGCCCCCACAACCCCATTCGCCTTCTCTATTATGCGTCGTGGAACCATATTATCATTGGAGCGTTCAGAGGCGATACTTTGGCGGGGAGATAATGCCAAGTTACCGGGTAAGGAAGCGGGTATACTGCTTGATGCAAGCTGGACGGCAACGGATAACCGGATACAACGCATCAGCGCCGTGGATTTCGCCGACAATTTCATGCGCAAACCGGATGAACCCGACCTGTGGAAGGTACAGAGCGGTAAATGGGCGTTGCAAAGCGCCTGGGATACTGACCCGCATGGCAATGCCAGCAAGGATTATTTCAGCAATTTTGCCGCTAACCCCTTTGCATGGATCGGCAATAACCCGGACGGCACGGCGTTATGTACCACCGGCAACAGTTTCTGGGAGGACTACACCATGACGGTAGCCGTTCACCCGATGCAGGGAAGCGTAGTGGGCGTAACTTTCAATATGAGTGACGAAAAGAACGGTTTACTCCTCCGCTGGACGGCAGCCAATGACCGTAGCCCTACCGGGAATACCCTTGGTCTATACCGCATGGATAATGGCCTACTCACAGCATTAAAAGAAGTAAAGGGCGGATTTTTCCCCGAGCGATGGTCAAGGATCGCTGTGGAATCAAAACCGATCGGTGCGCGTGTCTTCATTGATGGCCAGCTACTTATTGATATTCCGGGTGTGACCCCCTGGCGTGGATCTGTTGGGCTATACACCGAGGGTGCAGCAGGTGCGGTATTTGATGACTTGACGGTATACGGGACTTCGCTGAATACCGATATTAAATCCGAGTTAGCACTGGAGAAGATTACCGAGAAATTCAGCGTCGATAATGCCGGCCATCTGCAAAAATGGTCTGCACCTAAAGACTGGATTCCCAACGCAACCATGCCTTCCTACAAGGTATATCGGCTGGATATCACCGGTGAGCAGTGGATATCTGCGACTATGACACCAGAGATTATTCCGGTTAAAACTGACATAAAGACCCCCGTAACTATCGTAGATGAACTGATTCTGGCTCTAAACACCGATGGAGTAAATAACGACAGTGGCTATCGCGCCGTAGTGACATTAGCTCCTGACCAGAAAAGTACCACCTATACCCTTTATCGAGGTATAGCTCTATTGGCCACCAGCTCAGGTGATGCATTGGTAAATGCAGAAGAATACAATTTCCGTCTGTGGCACATGGGGGACAATATTTATCTGGAACAGGATGGTACCAGTGTGCTGACGGTCACTGATGCCACTGCTGTGCCTGGCTTGCGTCCGGCATATTCTGTGCGCGGCTGTTTCGTGAATAAGTTGAAAGGCCCGCTGGTGATGAGCCATAACGTGCTCGATTACTCCTTTGATGATGCACCCGCAGACTGGATCAATGACGGCACCTGGATCGCCACCACCCGCTGGGCGTGTAGCCCGCAATGGTCGTTCTTTGCGGGGTGGGGGCGTGGCGATGTCGCCCTCTGGCAGAAGAACCGCTTCAACGGAGATCATACTTTTGAAGCTTTCGTTGGAATCAAGATGGAATACCCTCGTGAATTGGATCAGTACCCGGATCGTTATCGCGACCTGGGCATAGCAATATGCGGCGATGGAATGACACCACGTTCCGGCTATTCCGGCATCTTCGGCGCACCTGATACACAGGGTAATCCGTCAAAACGCATGGTCATTCTTCGCAATGGGGTAGAAGTAGCGAGTATGGATGTGGTCATGCCTAATCGCTGGGATTCTCATCGTGACTGGGTACATCTCCAACTGCAACTAAAAGGGAAATCAGTGATATTCACTGCCGAAAATTACACCCTCACTTACGATGACGCAAATCCTATCACCGGTGGCATACCAGCAATCTGGACAATTGATAACGGCATCTCCGTGGCCCGTGCGCGTATTTTCTTCTCCAATCCACCAGTGCCCCGTACCGATCCACAGATAATACTGCCCAGTCTGAAGCTGCCCGAGTGGGTGAATATAGGCAAGCCTCTGGAGCTAGATTTCTCCGCTAGTTGCTCTACCGCCGGCAAGGCGGTCACGCTGAAAGTGACGCCACAACAAGTACCGATAGGGGAGAAGGCGCTGCCTGTGGTTGCTGGTATGAAGGTCACCTTCGCGCCCGCGGCACCGGGACTGCACTGGTATAGTATCGTGGCGACCGATGGTGAGAATACCTCGCTCCCATTCCAGCTTTCCGTGCCGGTATTTGAACCTGCACAGCAACGCGACGACAGCCGTGCCCTGGTGCTTTATCGTTTTAACGAACAAAGCGGCTCGGTGGTGCATGATATTAGCAATATCGGCACTCCCGCTGATCTGACAATCCCCGCCGAGGGCACGTCGAACTGGTTGCCTGAACGTGGCCTTCACCTGGTAAAGTCGCCTCCTCTCACCTGCAAAGCCCCGCTGGAGAAGCTCATGGCGATCAAAGATACCCATGAGATGAGTATTGAATTATGGCTGAATACGGACACCATGTATCCATTAACCTCTGATTGGGCCACCAATCTTATTTCTATGGGTTCGCCGGAGACAGGAGTGGTTAATTTCGCATTAGGAACCAGGCAGAATTATCTCACGTTCATGGGCACCACCAAGGCTGAAACTATCTGCTACCGAACTACCTTGCACCATTATGTCATTACCATGAAAGAGAAAATTCTTACAGTCTTTCGTGACGGGATCAATGTCGGCACCGTAAATTCACCCTGGAATGAGAAAAACTGGAAAAGCGCTATGCCCCTGTTGCTGGGTAGTAGTAATGATATGTCGAAAGCCTATCAGGGCACCTTCCTGCTGGTCGCAATACATGACCGGGCGCTCTCACAGGTCGAAGCTGCTACGCACTATTTTGCCGGGCCAGACGCACTGGAGAAACCGGTTGCGGTTACGGTACCAGTAGCGAAATAACCCTCATTTGACAAAAAATGTGAAATGCCGCAAAATCGTCTGCATTGGACAGCTGCTGTCCTCTGTGGGTGGGTATTCTATGACTTGCCGTCTCATCTTGTTGTTGTTGCTCTGTTGCCTGGCGATCAATGCGCTGGCAGCGGTATATGGGCCGGCTGCTCCGGTAAACAATTCTGTGACTAACACCGCCCCGGCAGACATCAACATGCTCCCGATAATCACTGCTGTTGGTGTCTTGCTAGATAAAAAATCACCGCTTCTGCCGTTGATATCGTCCACTCCTTTTGCTACTTTCACCTGTGAACAGAGGAAGAGGATGCTCTTTCCGAATGGACTGCCCACCTCCGATCTGGAGGCGAGGAAATACCTTGTCCCGGTAACTGTGCCCGTCTGGGATAAAAACGGCAAACCGAGCACCCTCACCTTCAGCATCCATCGGGCGCTGGTGTGTGACGTTAAAGTCATCTTCGCCGAGATCTACGCCGCACCAGAGAAGCCACGCATCCGTACTGCGCTCAGCTACTGTTGGCGCGTATCCACCACCAACTCCGCCAAAATGTCGCATCATTCGCTGGGTACGGTGCTGGATCTGAACCCGGTGGAGAATTGCCAGCACCGTGACACTACTCCGTTGGTCGGGGATCATTACACCCCTGCCGGACATGAGGATATGTGGGCCTACACTGGCGATAAACCGCTGGCGGCTGATCAACTCTCCTTTGACCCCGATGGCGTGGTGGTGAAGATATTCGCCCGGCACGGCTGGACGTGGGGCCAGGTATGGAATACCCACGATCCCATGCACTTCAGCCTGCTCGGTTGTTGATACAGCAAAACCCCGGTCTGCAATAGACCGGGGTTTTGCTGTTTGAATGAAAGGTTAGAGCTGCGCCAATTCTTCGTTGTTGTATAGATGGATGCCCATCCCCTGCAATGCTTTTTCTGCATCCGTACGTCTGTTGACGCCAAAGACGATGAGCGTGTTGGCGGTGGCGTAGGTGTACTCCACGTTTATCTCCAACGCTGCCAGTGCGTCCAGCGTATCTGCCAGTCCGCCGGGTTGGTCGGGGACGCGGGCGAGCAGCACCTCGCTGGTATGCACGGTGAAATCGTTGGCGCGCAGCACCTCACTGGCGAGTAGTTCCTTGTCCACCAGCAGGCGCAGAATACCGTAATCCTCGGTGTCAGCGATGCTGTATCCGCGGATGTTTACCCCTGCCTGCCCCAATATGCGTGTTGCAGCAGCTAGACGGCCGGGTATATTTTCAATGAAGACGGATAATTGTGTGACGCTCATAGGGGTATCCTCTCCTCATTTCCTGCAGAAGGTGCGTACCGAAACCCGGGACGGGTGCCCCGGGATCAATACAGGAGTCACTATGCGCCGGATTTTTTCTGGCGCTGTTTGATCGTACGGTCGGTGCTACTACCTTTGCGCTTGCATTCGCGCTTCGGGTTCATTGCGCCGATGAATTCCTGCACATCGCAGGTCATCAATGTTTTCTTTTCAGCCACTGTCGGTTACCTCCAGGTGAATCGATACCTCACTGCACAACACAGGAGGACCGCTGTATATTATAGCGGAAAACCGACAATAATACCAACCCCCCAACAACGAAACTATTCAGAGTTGTCAGCATAGTGCTGTATTGCCTTGGCACCACGCTCTAAAGCGCCCTGCTGTGCCATGGGCGTCCCGCCCATGAGAACGGGGATGCAATTCCGAACGTCAAGCGCAGCCGTGCCATGGGCATCCCGCCCATGAGAACGGGCAAAGAAATTGGCGGTCGTATCTCCGCTGGGATTGAAATCCCGGCTGCAGGGCGCACGCGCCGGTCGTCCGCCTTCGCGGACTTTCGGAATCGAATGCTTCAGCGCCCTTCAGGGTGCTTGTCATTGTTAGCCACCTCCTTTAGGGGGTGGCGTTCTGAAATGCAACCTCGCTCTCATGGGCGGGACGCCCATGGCACGGCAGCTCTTTCGTGCTTTTTGTGGTTGTTATCAGCCTGCTACTCTCCCGCCCATGCCTCCAGTGCCTGCCGCGCCACTGGTACTGCCGCTACTCCGCCGGTACCGCCGCGTTCAATTATCACGGCAAAGGCCACTTTGCGTGTGGTTTCGCCCTTCTTCTGCGTGGCATAGCCGATAAACCATGCGTGGTCGTCGCCGCCATCCTGTTCCGCTGTGCCGGTCTTGCCGTATACCGTTGCCCCGCTTATGTTCGCACCTCTGCCGGTACCGCTGGTCACCACGCTGCGCATCATCCCGCTCACCGTCGCCGCAATAGCCGTTTTTAGCGGAAAACCGATGGGGGTCGAGTGGTAATTGTTCACCACCGTGCCATCTGACTTGGACACCTGCGAAACCAGGTAGG
>JBBQQW010000159.1:0-6159 GCA_038215455.1 Armatimonadota bacterium | reverse complement strand
GAGCTTCTACACCGCACGTATCGGTATGCCGGTGAGTACCTCGCACTCGCTCTTCGGTGGTTTGATCGGCGTCTTCCTGGTGAGTGGCATCCCGCTCAACATGGAATATATGGGGAAGCTGGGCCTGTGGATGGTGCTGGCTCCGCTGATCGCCTTCTCCGTGGGCTGGGCACTCATGCTGCTGGTCAACTTAATCTTCCGCAACGTGGCACCGTGGAAGCTGAACAAGCATTTCCGCGGCTGGCAGTTACTCTCCTCGGCGACGATGGCCTTCGCGCATGGTTCCAATGACGCACAGAAAGCGATGGGTATCATCACCATGGCGCTGGTAGCGGGGGGCATGCAAAGCACTGAAGATCATTCCATTCACCTGTGGGTGAAGATCGCCTGCGCCGCGGTAATCGCACTGGGCACCGGCTTCGGCGGTATGAAGGTGATCCAGACACTGGGGCACAAGATCATCAAGCTCGCGCCGGTCCACGGTTTCGTAGCCGAGACCGTCGCTGGTGCCACCATCCAGCTCGTCACGCACCTGGGTGTGCCCATCAGCACCACCCACGTCATCTCCTCATCCATCCTGGGCATCGGGGCCTCCAAGCGCCTCTCTGCCGTGCGCTGGGGAGTGGCCGGCAACATCATCGTCGCCTGGGTATCCACCATCCCCACCTGTGCCCTGCTCGCCGCATTGCTCTACAAGCTGGTGGTGCTTATTACGCCGTTACGATAGCCGATTTCGGGTTTCTTTAAATAGAAATAACGACTTGCTACTGTTCCAGACCATTAAAGTAGTATAATCCCCAGGGCGGGACGGGTAAGCGGTTCCGTTCGAAGAACGATCGGTGTAGCCCTGTCGTTTACGTCGGGGCGAGAGGCTGGCGGGTTTGAACACTCTAAATCAGCCTTGGAACTATTTGTGCAGGAGTATAACGGTGGATCAAATCCTCATTAAAGATTTACTGGTGCGCTGCATCATTGGCATCAATGATGATGAGCGGCGGGAGCGACAGGATGTGCTCATCAACATCACGCTCTTCGTCGATCTGCGTGCGGCGGGGCACAGCGATCGGCTGGAAGACTCGCTGGATTACCGGGGATTGAAAAAGTGCATTTATGCCGAAGTGGAACAGTCGCAGTTCTACCTGGTAGAGGCGCTGGCGGAGCATATCGCCGGGATATGCCTGGTGAATCCCAAAATCATCCGTGCGCAGGTAGCGGTAGATAAACCCTCGGCGCTGCGCTTCGCCCGGAGCGTGGGGGTGGTGATCGAGCGCGAAAGGGAGTAGGTGTTTACCGGCCTATGCCAAAGATATTCATCGGGTTAGGAGCAAATATTGACCCCGAAACTCACATCCTTGCCGCGTTGCAGCTGCTGACGTGCGTAGGACGAGTGAGCGGAATATCGACTATCTACCGCACCCCTGCATGGGGGGAGCGTATCCAACCGCCATTTCTAAACGGTGTGCTGGCCATGGAGACAACGCTGCCACCACTGGCGGTGAAAGCAGCATTGCGCGCTATCGAGACGGAGCTGGGCCGCGTGCGCACAGCAGACCGCTATGCGGCACGCACCATCGATCTCGACCTGCTGCTCTATGATGATCTGGTGCTGGGTACGGAAGAGTTGACGCTGCCGGACCCGGATATCCGCCAGCGCGCCTTTTTGGCGATCCCGCTGGCGGAGCTGGCCCCGGGGCTGGTGCTGCCGGATAGTGGAGTGCGAATCGAGGAGATTGCGAAAACGCTGACGGGACAGCCGATGGAACCACTGGCAGAATTTACCGCATCGTTACGAAAGGAGCTGAAAAATGGACAAACAAAAGGTAGAAGGGCTGATCAGGGAGTTGCTCATTGAAATCGGGGAAGACCCGGAGCGTGAGGGGCTGCTGAAGACGCCGCACCGCGCCGCTGAATCGTGGGCATATCTCACCTCTGGTTATCAGGTAGATGTCGATAAGTTGATCAATGGGGCCATCTTCACGCAGGAGACGAACAATATGGTCATCTCGCGGGACATCGAACTCTACAGTCTCTGCGAGCACCACATGTTGCCGTTTTTCGGGCGTTGCCATATTGGCTACATCTCCAAGGGCCGGGTGTTCGGCGTCAGCAAACTCGCACGGCTGGTAGATGTCTACTCCCGTCGGCTGCAGATCCAGGAACGTCTCACCGAGCAGATAGCGCGTGCTATCATGAAATCCATCAACGCCGAGGGGGTGGGAGTGATTATCGAGGCGCAACATCTATGCATGATGATGCGTGGGGTTGAGAAGCAGAATTCGCTGATGGTTACGTCGTCGGTACTCGGCAGCTTCCATGACGACCCCGCTACCCGCAGCGAATTCCTGGCATTACTGAGCAGGGGACGTCCGGGATAGCAGCTATTCACCCACAAACGTGATCAATTGCGCGGAGGCCGTGGTCGAAGTTGACGCGGTTTCTGCCTTCCTCTTTTGCCCGATAAAGAGCGTTATCTGCCCGGGCAAGGATGCAGTCAAAATTATCTTCTTCCAATACGACACGTGCGCCGATACTTATAGTGATATTGACGTCTCCAGCTCGGGTTACAATCGGGGTTTCGGCGACTAACTGGCGGAGCACCTCAAACAAAGAATTGGTGTCATTTTTCACCCCTGTGGCAACCACCAGGAACTCCTCCCCGCCGAAACGCCCGATATAGTCGGTGTCGCGCAGGCGCTTTTCCAACATGCTGGTAAAGCCGCAGAGTACTTCATCCCCCACCAGGTGGCCGTAGGTGTCATTGATATTTTTGAAGCGGTCAATATCACAGATCGCCGCCGCCAGGCCATCATGGTATCGGTGTTCGCGTGAAAGCTCGCGGGTGAGCGCGGCCTCGATAGCCCGTCGATTGAGGATCCCCGTCAGTGGATCGTGCGTAGCCTCGAAAGCCAGCGCATCCCGTGCTTGCAACAGCTCGCGCTGCATCTCCAGCAGGCGGCGGCCCACCTCCGCGCGCGCCCGCAGCTCGCCAGGGTGAAAGGGTTTCGCCAGGTAGTCGTCGGCACCGGCTTCCAACCCGGCGATAATATCATCCTTCTCGCCGCGGGTGGTGAGCATTATCAGGTAGGGGCGGTCCCGCAGCAGCAGCGTATCGCCGACAGGTGCGAGGCTGCTCTCCATAGCGCGAATATGGCGCACCACCTCCGGCCCGTCCATCTCCGGCATCATCCAGTCCAATATCGCCAGTGATGGTGCCAGGGGTTGTTGCATCACCTCCCACGCTTCGGCACCATTGCTGGTTTCTATCACATCATAGCCATTCTTCTTCAGCACCGCAGATAGCATCATGCGGGAAGTGAGATCATCTTCGGCAATAAGTATTCGCATCTTTAAGCCCTCCTGCTTTGGCGATCGGTTGCGATCATTTTCTGTAACAGCATAAATTGTGCATCCAGCTCCGTCAGCAGTGTCGCCGCAGTGGATATATCCTCTGCCCGTGCTGCATTCTCGATAGCCAGCGCCACCGCCCGGGCCGCTTCGGCACCGACATTGGCCAGCGCACCTTTGATAGTATGCGCCTGCCGTTCCGTTGCCTGGGCATCACTCCGCTCCACACATTCCCGTAGCAGTTGGATTTGCTGCAGTATATCCGGCACAAATCCCTGTAGTACCGCATCTGCCAGTTCTTCATCGCCCAGCAGGCGCTCCAGCATCGATTCCCAGTTCCAGATGGGCGGAGCGGAATCATTTGCAGCGCATTTGAGCGCGGGGGGGCGCGTCGCCCGGCTATTGCCAAAGCCGTCATTCTTGATCAACAGCCATTTCTCCAGCATGTCGGCCAGCAAATGTGGCGTTACCGGTTTGGTGAGGTAGTCATCCATACCTGCTGCCAGACACCTTTCTCGGTCCCCCTGCATCGCGTGCGCAGTCATGGCGACGATAACGACAGAATGGTTGATGACCGGCGTTTTCGGGTCGCGGATAAGCATAGTAGCTTCCAGGCCGTCCATCACGGGCATCTGCACGTCCATCAGCACCAGGTCGTAGGGGATTGTCTCCAGCGCCTGTAGCGCCTCTACGCCATTGGCTACCGCGTCGGCGTGCATACCGAGTTTACTCATGATACCCAGTGCCACCTGCTGGTTAGTAGCATTATCCTCGGCGAGGAGAATACGGGCTTTCGTACCGGCGAAGATACCCATCAGGTCGCGCGCCGAGTGCCGGGTGACTATCGGCTGCGGTATCGCCTCGCCCCGGCCAGCCAACGCCAGCGAGAGCACGTTGAACAGCTCCTGATGCCGCGCCGGTTTGGTGAGGTAACCCACAAAGCCGACCTCCGCAAAGTGCGAGGCGTCACCGCGAGAACCCAGCGAGGTGAGCATCACCATGCGGGTCTCCGCCATGCTACTATTCATTTTGATAGTACGGCCCAGTGTCTCCCCGTCCATCTCCGGCATGTGCATATCGATGACGGCCAGGCGATAAGGGTCACCCTCATCCAGTGCCTGCTGCAATGCCGCCAGCGCGGCCAGGCCGTCGGGGGTGTCATGTGGGCGCATCCCCCATAACACCATACGGGTATGCAGGATTTCTCGATTAGTGGCATTATCATCCACTATCAGCACCCGCACTCCGTTCAGGTCAGCCGGGGGGATAATCTCTACCGTGGTACCCGCCGGTTGCTTATCCAGGCGTGCGGTGAACCAAAATTCCGACCCACGTCCCGCTACGCTCTCCACCCCGACCTCTCCACCCATCATTTCAGCCAGTTGCTTGCAGATCGCCAGCCCCAACCCGGTCCCGCCGAATTTGCGCGTGGTGGAGGCGTCCGCCTGGGTGAATTTATCAAAGAGAATGCCGATCTTGTCCGGGGCGATGCCGATGCCGGTATCACGTACCGAGAAGCGCAGCAGCGCATTATCTTCTGCCTCGGCTTCCAGGGTCACATGGATGGCCACCTCGCCTTTATGCGTGAACTTGATGGCATTGCCTACCAGATTTGTGAGTATCTGGCGGAGCCGCCCCGGATCACCACGCAGCAGCGCAGGAACCTGCGGTGCCGTGCTGCAAAGCAGCTCCAGCCCTTTCTCCTGTGCGCGCAGTGCCAGGGTGAAAGCGAAATCTTCCAGCAGATTCTGCAGGTCGAAATTCATGACCTCCAGACTAAGCTTGCCCGCCTCAATTTTAGAGAAGTCAAGGATATCATTGAGCAGCCCGAGAAGCGATTCACCACTGGTACGCACGGTATCGGCGTAGCGCCGTTGCTCATCGCTCAGCTCCGTCTCCAGCAGCAGCCCGATCATACCGATAACCCCGTTCATCGGTGTGCGGATTTCATGGCTCATATTGGCGAGGAACTCACTCTTGGCGGTACTGGCTTGCTGTGCCTGCTCTGCCATCTCCTGGGCCAGCCGTGTTTGTGCTTCTAGTGCAGAATTTATCTCGCGCAGCCCCTCTTCGGCGCGTTTGCGCTCGGTGATATCGCGTAGAATGCCTACGGCATGCCATTGATCTCCCCGGCGTACCGGAGCCAGGGAGAGTTCCACGGGGAACTCTACTCCATCCTTACGTATAGCCGTAAGTTCAACCAATTTGCCGACTGCCGCCCCCTGGCCAGTAGCCAGGAATCCGGGCATCGCCTGGTTATGCGCCGGATGGTATCGCTCCGGCGCGATGAGCTGGTGCAAATTATGCCCAACAGCTTCCTCTACCGTATAGTCAAACATGCGGACGGCCGCATCATTCCAGAATGAGATACGCCCACGCTCATCCATCAAGATAACCGCATCCTGCGCGGCGCTACTGATAGAGCGGAACTGCGCTTCACTCGCCAGTAATGCCTCCTCCGCCTGTTTGCGCTCGGTGATATCAAAGAAAGTGACTACCGCTCCGGCAATAACCCCGTCTTCATAAACCGGAGTACTGACAAACTCTATCGGGAAACTGGTACCGTCTTTGCGCCAGAATACTTCATCACTTCGCCGGTGTACCTGGCCATCACGGAATGAAGCATAGATAGGGCAATCTTCCGGCGGCGATTTACTACCCGCTGCTGATGTATGATGTATGACAGCGTGGCTGTTGCGACCGATCAACTCCTCCGCCGAATAGCCCAGCATAGCTGCGGCCGCGGGATTCACTACTATATGATTCCCCTGGGCATCCAGCCCTAAAATGCCTTCACCGACTGAGTTAAGAATC
>JBBQQW010000158.1:0-6170 GCA_038215455.1 Armatimonadota bacterium | reverse complement strand
CGCGCAGCAACTGTAATAGTGGGTTATAGGCGCGCTTATCACCGATTTCTCCCAGTGCGCGTGCCACCACGGCGCGCACTTCTGGATTTGCGTCACGCAGACGATCCACCAGCGGGTCTACTGCACGTACATCGCCATATTTCCCCAGCGCAAAAGAGATCGCAATGCGCACTTCATCCACTGGATCCTTCAGCGATGCGATAAGCGGCACCACCGCGCGCGGGTGATGCACCTCCGCCAGCGCATATGCGGCTTCTTTGCGGACGTATGACAGTTTATCGTCCAAGGCCTCCACCAGGGGCTTGTACGCCTCATCACCCATAATGGCGATCAATGCCTGCCCCACTTTCTTGCGCACCTCAATTTCGCGCTCACGAAATGCCAGCACTAATGGAGCAACCGCGCGCTTATCCTTGATCTCGCCTAATGCAGCGGCAGCGATACCGCGCACTTCCGGATCGGTATCTTTCAAAGCTATGATCAATGGCGCTACTGCATCCTCTTTTTGCGCAATCAACTCATCAAAGTTACCGCGCATCAGCGCGAACCAGGCTTTTTCCGCCGGAGTGGATGGTTCCCATCCTATACGTGCCAGTATCGATGATGCCAGCTTTCTACCGTCTGCATTTTCACCCTCCAGCGTCTGTATCAGCACGGGGATAGCATCTTGCTCGAACTTCTCCAGTGCTAATGCAGCCATCTCACGCTTCATATCGTCGGGAGCACAGATAGCGTTCCCCAGCGCATCCAACGCCGGAGCCCCTATCGCATGCAGCGCATCTTGCGCGGCATTTTGCACATTTGTTTCAATATCCGTCAACGCATCTACCAGCGAAGAAATCTTCTCTTCCGCGCCCATATCGCCCAATGCACGAATCACCGCCGCACGCAATGCGGGGGTCGGGGACGACAGTAGCTCGCTCAACGGTGCCAGCGCATGAGCATTACACAGTTTGCCCAACGCCCCGGCTGCCGCTAGCTGCAACGGTACCCGTCCGTTGCTGGCCAGCGCCAGCAGCAACTCCTGCGTAGCCTCCTGCGCCCCCAGCATTCCCAGCGCAGTCGCGGCGGCGGCGGCAACGTTGTCATCCCGATCCTGCAAGTTAATGCGTAACGCTTTCACTGCCGACATCATCTGCAAGCGCCCTAATGTCAGCGCCGCACGACGACGAAAATCAGGCGCTGCATCTCCCAATAGTTTAAGCAACGGTGCCGGATCAGCGTTGCCCGGCTCCAGTGAATCGAAAAGCTCTGCAGCTACGGTATACATCGTCGTCTGCAATGGGCCTTGTGGTCGCCAACCCAGCTTAAAGAGTAGCTCTGCCGCGGCACGGCGAATTTTACTGTCAGTATCATCAAGTGCTGCCACCAGCACTTGGGTAGCCGCAGGTTGATTCAGATGCGCCAGCGCCTTCACTATCACCGTGCGCACTGGTATCTCTTCCGCATACAACAACGCCTTCAATGCTGGTAACGCAGCAATGCCGTGCGCCATGGCCTCGTTGTATTTGCCAATCGCCAGCATTGCAGTAGTGTATTCGCCTGCGTCACGCGGTTTCCAGTTCAATAACTGCAGCGACTGTGCCGCTGCCATCCGCACTCGCGAGTTGATATCCAACAGCTGCACATACAGCACCGGGATGGCCTCTGGCCCGTTGAGTTTTCCCAGGCACTCGCAGACGGATTGCCGAACATAGGCATTATCCGATTTCAGCGCATCAAGTAGCGCCGGCATAGCGCCGACACCTGCCTGCACCAGGGTGTTAACCGCAGCCTTGCGTGCATCCTCATCGGGATCGCCCAAGGCACCGATGACGGGATTCAACGCCGAAGGCCCAAAGCTCACCAGCGCCGCGATGACTGCCGCACGCACTTCACGATTATTATCGCCCAGCGCCTCCAGCAACGCTGGTATGGCCGCCGCATCGTTGATCTCGCGCAGTGCCTCTGCAGCCGCCTTGCGCACATTTATATCGCTATCCTGCAATGCAGTGCAGAGCGGCGCTACCGCCTCGGTCACCTGCAAACGCGCCAGCTCATTCGCCGTGACCACGCGCACCATAGCGGAAGCATCGGCGAGCATCGGGAGCATATGCTCGATATCGCCCTCGCGCGCAATCTCGCGCACCGCATCACAACGCGCCGCCTGATCTTTAGATTTTAATTTCTGTAACGTAAACCACGACATAGCCGATATTATCCTTCGCTAACCATTACCTCATATTATTCTCCATGTTAGTGGAGAAACCTTGTTTTTCTAGATAAAGATGATGGGATAGTACAAATTTTGGATATGAAAATGTATCGCTCTCACTGCCGTAAATACGTGTACCGTACCGTATAATGTGCGGCACCCGGCAAGTCATATATGATGTAGTCCTCTACCCGTAGGAAGGAATGAGCAGTGAAGTCGAACCAACTGTAGCGCACACCACGCATTGCCGGGGTGGTATCTTCTGCTGCCGACGGGGCGACCTTGAATCCGGGTATTGTGGGTGCCAGCGCCAGTGCTGGCGGCACTTGTGCGCGAAATTCCGAGCGAATGCGCACGTAATAGTTGCCACCGATGCGTTCAACCCCATCTACCTGGTGCTTTGTGGGGACTTTCCACGCAGTGCGATCCAGCAGGTCGCCCACCACCCACATGGGGTCATCCCAGGTCATCCCAATACCGAATTGCTTGCTTTTGATGCCTGTGAAGGGCACCACGAGCATCGTCAACGTGGGAATCACCTCTTTGCGATCATTCACCACCACCCCTTCGGGCGTCTGCAGATACAGTACCTGCTTGCCTTCCTCGGGCAGTGCGATGGTACCAGCGGGCAGTATCAGTGCCCCCTTGTTCGCTGATTCTTCCAATAATACTTGCCAGCGCAGCCCCGCCCCGCGTTCCATGCGCAGGGCACGGCGATTATAGAACAGATCCAACACAGCATTGCGCGGTGCTGCTGCTGTGGGGGCACCATCGACAGCAGCGAAACCCACCACCCGGTAGCGCTCATCAGGCGTTGTTGAATCCGCCGGATAAGTCAGTGCCAGCGATGACGGAAGCATCTTCATCGGCAGTTCATTCGCCACATTCACATTGACGAAATCACGCCCGACGACGTCACCATCCATATTCATACCGGTAAGGGTGAGCATATACTGCCCGTCCGGAAAGCGCTGCAACTCGTTGGTTTTGCCTGGTAATTTTCCGCTGGTCAGGTCAATTTTCTGCCATTCGCGGGTGTTCCAGCTATATCTTACCAGACCCCATTCGGCGTTGAGCACCTGCACCGGCAAAGTGGCGATTACTTCACCTTCGATACGCAGTACCGTCGACGCTACGCTTCTCCGCACGTAGGCGATGATCGTGCTGGTGCCCCGCAATTCGCTATCGGGCAACGGGCGGACAAAGTTCACCACACCAGTGAGTACCGGGTCTGCAGCTGGCGACATGCGTGCGCCCTGGTTCAGCTGCACCGCGAATGGAATCGGGGGGCGGATAAACGGTGTGTTGCGCCAGATAGTAGTGTCACGGGGTGGATTATATTCATATTGCCCCAGCGAATTCAGGGGCATATTCCAGGTACCGCTGTTACCCTTACCTGCATTATTTGCATTAATTACAGAGGTAGCCAGGCGAATTGATTGGGCATATTCCGGTGGAACCTCTACCCCGGTGGCTCTTTGTTGGCGCATGGCGAAGTAGGAGACCAGCCGTGGGATAGTGTAGCCAGATATCCCTTGCAGCCCGGTGCCATCCACTCCGACGCTCCACAGGGCTTTACCGCTCTGCTCACCTACTTTCGTGGCATTGAACAACAACGAACCTGTATGAGGCCAGCCAATACATTTGGCATTGGTGATACGGGGCAGCACGACGCGGGTTTTACTGTTTGAGAGGGTAACTTCCAATGATGCCACACCATCACCTGCGATTAACGCGGCTACATGATTGCCATCTGGTGAGTAACATGCCGCGATGATATTACGCCCGACAAAAGGTACAAAGGGAAACGGTGATGCATCTTCGAGGAATAGCTGCCGTATCTGCTGGATGTCACCCACCGTCGCCAGGTAGAGTAGCGTCGAATCATCGGCACGCCATTGCAGCGGTGCGGCGAGATTGACGTGCTGCAATATCCGCACGTTGCTGCCATCACTGTTCATTACCCGCAGCGTATATCCCCCCCCACCTTCATCCACCAGCAGCGCCAGCCGGGTGCCATCGTGGGAGAATGCCGGGAAGAATTCATCGCCCCAATTTTCATCGGTTGTGGTGGGAATTACCCGTTTAGGTGCACCGACAACCATATTATTCTCGTCGATCTCCCAGCGGAAGAGGCGATAATGGCCGCCCACTGTCTGCGCCGAGAAAACCACGGTCTTCATGTCCGGGGATATCGTCGGGTGAATACGTGACCCGGTGAGTGCCGCGTCCAGCGGAAATTCGGCGGGGTGGTCGCTATCATCATCCATCACCACCAGATTATTCGCCGTGCCACTCAGCTCCTGGCGTTGGAAGACGACAAGCTCCGCGGCCCCCGCAGCGACTATCCCTAAATGGGCGAGCAGCAAGAGCAGGAGCCACCTCCATACCAGCGAAACCAGCTTATCCTTAAGATGCTTCATGGCTTTCCTGCACTCATTCCCCTTTCCAGACTACGGAAAAGGCAGACAATATCACTCGATCACACAGGCGTTATTCGCACAAGCCTGCGCTCCCAGTGTCAACGCTTTCTCGTTTAATGGTAGCAGATTATGCTTGCGTTCTGGCAATGAATTTCGCAATGCTGTGAGAATAGACTCCGGTGCCACCAGCTTGGTCAGATAGATAAAGGCACCGAGAATGATCATGTTACTCACCTGCGCCATGCCCAGCTCCTCGGCCAATTCACTAGACGGAACCGCGTAGGAGGGGATATCACTGCGCAGCAACTCTGGCTTTACCAGCGTACTGTTATAGATAATGCGCCCGGTAGTGCGCAACCGTTGCTGGTATTTTGCCACGCTGGGCTGATCCATGATAATGGCGGTGTCGGCGGTAGCTACCACTGGTGAGCCTATCGCACGATCGGAAAGGATAACCGTGCAAAATGACGGCCCCCCGCGCATCTCTGGCCCATAGGCAGGTGTCCACACGACTTCACGCCCCTCCAACAGTGCAGCTTCCGCAAGAATCTGCCCCAGCGTCTGCACCCCTTGCCCACCATATCCCGCCACAATCAATTCGTGATATAACCGCACTGGTGTTTTGCTCAATGATTCAACCATACCATCTCACCTCAATGTCCTGCTATTATAACCTATATGTGGATATGGTGCCAAAACCGCTAAAAACTGATCTTGCCCCCCACCCCCCGAAAGGGGTATGCTATTTGTATATCGTCTGATTGGAGAATTGTGGTGAATATCCTTGTTGTTGGCGGAGCCGGGTATATCGGCAGTCATATGGTCAAATATCTGCAGGATGAGCATGCCGGCAACGTGACCGTGCTGGACAATCTGGCCAAGGGGCACCGCGGGGCGGTCTCCGGCGCAGAGCTGGTGGTGGGCGACTATGGCAATGGAGCACTTGTAGCAGAGCTATGCCGTGATAATGCAATCGATGCGCTGATGCACTTCGGCGCAGATAGCCTGGTGGGCGAGTCAGTCACGAATCCGGCGAAATATTACGAGAACAACGTGGTAAAAGGTAAGACACTCATTGATGCCGCACTGGAAGCGGGGGTGAAGCACGTTATTTTCTCCTCTACCGCCGCCACCTATGGCGAGCCGGAGTGTGTGCCCGTCACCGAAGATGTAGCCAACCGCCCCACCAGTCCGTATGGCCGCAGCAAGCTGGCCTTTGAGGGTTTGCTGGAGAGCTACCGCGTGGCCTACGGCCTGAATTATACCACCCTGCGCTACTTCAACGCCGCCGGTGCAGCGCCAGGGGGCGAAATTGGCGAGGATCATACCCCCGAGACGCATATTATCCCGCTGGTGCTGCAGGTGGCACTGGGGCAACGCGAGAGCATCAACATCTACGGCAGTGACTACCCCACCCCGGATGGCACCTGTGTCCGCGATTACGTCCATGTCAACGACCTGGCCAGTGCCCACTTGCTGGCACTGCGCCGCATCATGGACGGCGGCTCATCGGAGATCTTCAACCTGGGCAACGGCACCGGCTTCTCGGTGCG
>JBBQQW010000157.1:0-6208 GCA_038215455.1 Armatimonadota bacterium | reverse complement strand
GTCACGAGTCATTTCAATCAGGACTAGTGACTAGCGACTAGTGACTAAAAAGGACTAACGATGCAAACCTTCTTTGAACGTGCACAGACTATTGCGGAGACGCTGCCTTATTTGCAGCGGCACCTGGGTACCACGGTATTGATCAAATACGGCGGGGCGGCGATGACTGACCCGCAGGTGCGCATGAAGGTGCTGAAGGACGTGGTGCTGCTGCGCCTGGTGGGGATGAACCCGATCATTGTGCATGGCGGTGGGCCGGAGATCAACTGCATGATCGACCGCCTGGGCATGGAGACGGAGAAGGTGTGCGGCTACCGCGTCACCGACGCGGCCACCATGGAGGTAGTGGAAAATGTACTTTCCGGGAGCACTAACAAGAGCATCGTGCGCGACATCAACCAGGTGGGCGGCAACGCGGTGGGCATCAGTGGCAAAGACGGCCACCTGCTGCGCGTGACAAAATTCATGCCCGAGGGCGAGGATATCGGCTTTGTGGGCGAGGTAGCCGAGGTGCGCCCGCAGCTCATCCGCGACCTGGTGGCCGCTGGCTATCTTCCGGTCATCGCCCCTATCGGCTATGACGAGAACGGCCAGAGCTACAACATCAACGCGGACACCGCCGCCGCCGCCATCGCCGGGGCGCTGGGTGCGGATAAATTCATCATGCTCACCGACGTGCCCGGCGTACTGCTCGATATCAACGATCCAAAATCGCTCATCACCTCGCTCACGCAGACGGATGCCGACACGCTTATCGACACCAAACAGATATCCGGCGGGATGATCCCCAAAATCACCGCTTGCCTCGACGCGTTGCAGCGCGGCGTCGCCCGTTGCCACATCATCGACGGCCGCCAGCCGCACGCGCTGCTGGTAGAGCTGTTTACCGACGGCGGCATCGGTACCATGGTAGTGCCCGATGCAGTAGACACCTGCCCGCCGGTGGAGATGCCGGCGGGCAGGTAGAAGGAGTAAAACAAATGGCGAAAAAAGTGCAGAATATGCTAATTGAAGTCCCCACTGATAACAGTGATGTTAATGCGATTAAAGATTTCATAAAAACATCGAGTAATCAGCTGGATCCTGCCCCGCAAGAAGACGGCATAGAGAAGAAGTCAGAAGTATTTATGCGATTTGTCCAGCCGGGTTTACATCGTTTTCAATATGAGGATGAAATCCGCTATCTCTGCTATTTGGCAATACTGGGATGGAATTTGGCATTAACGCCGCGACGCATAGCTATCCAAGTATTGGCAAAAGGACTACAGAGAATCCCGATGGAAGAACGTCTAGAATACAAAAAAAGTGTTGAATTCTGGATTGACCGCAAAGAGAAGATATTTGGTGAATACGGATGGAATATAGCTGATTTCGAGCTAAAATATTCTACCAAAGGGGTAGCTATAACAGTGAAAACCACTAATCACTTAGAATATATGTGATGATTGTAACACCTCTTCAGGTATAGCAAACTCCTACCCCCGTCCAATCCCATAGTGCAGCGCGTCGGTCAGCGCTTCCAGGCTGGCTACTATCAGGTTTTCATGGACGCCGACGGTGTTCCAGATGTTGCCGGTGCCGTCGCTGCTCTCCACCAGCACGCGCACGCGGGCGGCGGTGCCGGCGCGGTCATTTACTATACGCACTTTGAAGTCGGTGAGGTGGATCTCGCGCAGTTTGGGGAAGTGCGGCTCGATGGCCTTACGCAGGGCACTATCGAGGGCGTGTACCGGGCCGTCGCCGTCCGCCACCATCAGCTCTTCGTGGTCGCCGATGCGCACGCGTACCACGGCGTCGCATTTGCCCGGCCCCCACACGTGTTCGCCCACCAGCACGCGGAAGTCGAGAACCTCGAACTTCGGCTCAAATAGACCCAACTCGCGACGGATAAGCAATTCAAAGGAGGCTTCCGCCGCCTCGAAGGAGTAGCCCGCGTTCTCGGCATCCTTCATACGCTCCAGGATGGCGCGCGCGGCGGGGGATTTCTTCTCCAGCTCGATGCCCATCTTGCGTGCCGCGTCCACCACGGTGCTGCCGCCCGCCTGGTCACTCACCAGCAGATGCGTGTGGTTGCCCACCAGCTCCGGGGTGATATGCTCGTAGCTGCGCTTCACCTTCATGATACTATCTATATGCACGCCGCCCTTGTGCGCAAAGGCGCTGCTGCCCACGTATGCATTATGCTCGGGGGCGTGGACGTTAGCGATCTCGGCGACGAAGTGCGCGGCCTCGTATAAATGTTGCAGTTTCCCTTCGGGGAGCGCGGCGTAGCCCATCTTCAGCTCCAGCGTGGGGATAATGCTGCACAGATTGGCGTTGCCACAGCGTTCGCCATAGCCGTTCATGGTGCCCTGGATATGGCGCACACCATCTTCGATGGCCACCAGCGTGTTCGCTACCGCTAGCTCGCCGTCGTTGTGTGCATGCATCCCGATGGGCACGTTCACCGTCTGCTGCGCCAGCCGCAGCATCTCGCGTACTTCCGTCGGCAGGCGTCCGCCGTTGGTGTCGCAGAGGACAATACACTGGGCACCGCCGCGCGCCGCCGCACGCAGTGTCCACAGCGCGTAGGCGGGGTTGGCCAGGTAGCCGTCAAAATAATGCTCGGCGTCGTAGATTACTTCCACTCCGGTGCTGCAGAGGAACGCGACCGAGTCTTCGATCATGCGAATATTTTCATCCAGGGGGATGCGGAGCGCTTCGGTCACATGCAGATCCCAGGTTTTGCCGAAGATAGTGACCACTGGGACGCCGAAGGAGACGAGCTGCAGCAGCTGCGCATCTTCGCAAGCGGGGATACCCGCACGGCAGGTCGAGCCGAAAGCAGCAAATTTGGCGTGTGTCAGGGGAATATCACGCATAGCATTGAAGAAATCAATGTCGTGCGTGTTAGCCGGCGAAGGCCAGCCGCCTTCAATATAATCCATCCCCAGTGCATCCAGGTGTTTCACGATGCGGATTTTGTCATTGACCGAGAAGGCAATTCCTGCCGTCTGCGCCCCATCGCGCAAGGTGGTATCATATAAAAGTACTTTTTCCACAGTTCGACCTCCCATAATAGTTCAAAGCTCAAAGAAGACGGTATAGTATTGAAAAGGGTTCGAAATGGGACATTCGTATCAGTTATACAGATACGAATGTCGTTAAACTTTGAACATTGTACATTGAACGTCCTACCAACGACAACACGGGGTGTTTTCACCGGCGATGCCGGAAAAACACCCCGAGAAATTCGGGCCATTGTTGTTGCGATCAGGCCTGGGCTTGTTTGGCGGCGTTGAGCTGCTTCATCAAGCGTGATTTGCGGCGAGCCGCGGTGTTTTTATGGATAACACCCTTGGTGGCTGCGCAATCGAATGCTTTCAAGGCATCCAGCACGGCAGGTTCACTGGCTGCGCCATCGGCCTTCACTGCTACCTGTGCTTTTGTGCGCAGGGTTTTCAGGCGTGATTTCACTGCCTGGTTGCGCAGTTGATTGCGCCGGTTGGTCAACAGGTCTTTTTTCGCTGATTTAGTATTGGGCACAGATATGCTCCTTCAGGTAAATGTCGCTTGTTACGACAGTGAATTATAGCAAACTGTGGGGCTGGGCGCAAGAGCTGAGCGGTGTGAATTTATTCAGCGAGGTATTGCGGTCATTGTTTCTGTGTCCATGTATCAATCATACCCCCTGCGCAGGAGGTTGTGAAGATATACTTGTAATGGTGTAGTGATGCTGTTAGAGGAACTACCAGAAACGAAAAAATACGACAAAAAACGCGAAATGGCGAAAAAAAGTTCATAAAGATGAAAAAGATGTCATAAAAAGTGCCAATTAGTGTAGAAAATAGACAAGAAGTAAATTGACAGTCATATATTAGCATGTTAAACTACTTGTAATGTTCATATTGAAGCACGAAAGTGAATTTGAACGTCATATGGTATCGGCTATAATTAAGATGAATAGCCAAGCTAGCAAGCCAATGCGATTAGCTGTATTCGGGATGGACAGGTAACTACAGGCCAGCTGTTCACCTCTCATACAGAATTCGCACCAATATAGGCAGTAGTAATCGTAAAGGAGGAAAGAACATGAGAAAGTATCTAGGTGTACTCATGGTTGGTGCACTATTGACATCTGTCGTTCCGACATTTGCTCAAGCAACAACCTACACCGACATCCCGGAAGCCCACTGGGCTACTCCGGCTGTCACGACTGTTTCCAACGCGGGCTTGATGATCGGTTATCCAGACGGAACGTTTGGTGGCGATCGTCAAATGACCCGGTATGAATTAGCGCAGGTAATGGCGCGACTTCTACTTAAAGTTGGAGCTAACGGTCCTGCAATGAGCCAGGATCAGATTGTTGCGGGTCTCGTTAAAGAGATCATGAACAATCAGGCATTGGCTGACAGGCTGCGTGGCGCAAATGGCGCAAATGGCCAAATGGGACCACAAGGCCCAATCGGCCCGCAGGGCATTCCTGGGCGTGATGGTCAGCAAGGGCGCGATGGCGCAATCGGCCTGACTGGCTCTATGGGGCCAATCGGTCCGCAGGGTCTCCCGGGCACTGCTGGTGCATCTGGTCTTATGGGTATGCAAGGCCCACAGGGTGCTCCTGGCGCTACCGGAGCTACCGGCACTCCTGGTGCACAAGGTATCCGTGGTATTCAAGGTGAGACAGGCGCAGTTGGCCCGCAAGGTCCTAAAGGCGAACCCGGAACAGGTACCGGCATCGGTGGCACAACCGTAATCGGTCCTGCTGGCCCCAAGGGTGACACCGGCGCTGCCGGTCCTACAGGCCCTGCTGGTCCTGCAGGCGCACAGCTCACCGCTGAAGAGAAAGCTGCTCTCGCTCAAGTATCTAACATGATCAAGACCGTACTGCCGGAATTCGAAGTAATGCGTGGCAACTACGCGCTATATGATATGCGCTTGGCCGCTCTCGAGAAAACAATGGGCACCGGCAATGTGAACCCTAATCCAGTGCTCTCTATGATCAGCCCGCTCACCGTCAATGTAGATGCACATTATCGCTATGGCTTGATGGGCACCTACCTGGAACAGAAACCTTCGGATGCTGAAAATGTATCCAAAGACAACGTACTGCTAGGCTCCGTCGCAAATAACGATCTGGGCATGCGCAAAGATGCACAGCGCGGAACAACCTCGGGTGTATCCATCGTTGATGTCACCCTCAAACAGGCAATCTCCGCAGACTCTTCCATATCAGCGACGCTTCGCGCAATCTCCTCGGCATATCCATCTACTATCCCAACACCGGGAGTATATTCCGGTCTTGCAATGACCGATCAGGTTCAGCTGTACAAATGGGCTGCTGACTTTGACACCAAAATCTTCGGTCAGGAATTCGACATGATGCTCGGACGCAATGGTGTAAAACATGGCATGGGCCTTTTGTTCGACACCACCGGCGCACCACTTACTGGTCTAGTAGCAGAAACCGAAGCTGGAAGTTTCACTTTCGGTATGGATATGTTCCTGAAAAATCGTCAGTCCACCGTCATGTTGCCTACCCACGACAACCATGTTATTGCCGGTTATATCGGCTTTGAAGCTGGTAGCTACAACATCACTGCAACTGGACTTATCAGTGGCCTTGGCGCAGAAAAGGGCGGCAGCATCTCCTTTGATGGCCCGTTCCTCGGCACCCGCATTTTCGGCGAAGCAGCCATCAACAAAGGTAGCACAGACTACGGCGATCTCACCCGTGATGATGGCGCCATTGTCGCAGGTATTGAAATTCCGCTGGGCATAAAAAATCTTGATACTACCGTATGTTACGGTTCATTAGGTAAAAATTATGCCATGACCTACTCTGCTTTGAATCCATTTGCTGACGTAAATGGCTATGAAGTAAGCTGGATCGACCGCCCGCTCTTCCTGAGCAAGTCCAACATCAAAAATGGCTGGGAAGGCAAAATGAACTACGGCTTCGGCACCAACCAGACATGGAAAGCCGGACTCCGCGTATACGGTAACTTCAACGACAATGCTGGTAATGTAGTTGTTGCCACTCTGGGCAAAAACATTGCTAAGAACGTTGACGCATCTGTCATCTACGGTCGCCGTGTGAACCTCGACAATAACGTAGCTGGCCTCACCGGTAACACCCTGCACGCTCTGATGGGACAGATTGATGTCCACTTCTAAATCAGACAACAGGTAGTAACCAGGCAGACCCCCCGGCATATGCCGGGGGGTCTGT
>JBBQQW010000156.1:0-6214 GCA_038215455.1 Armatimonadota bacterium | reverse complement strand
CTTCCCCATGGAATTCGGCATATACCGCCGTGTGGTAGTGCGGCTGCAGCGTCGGGATATCCACAAATGCATTACCCTCCGCCTTCGCACGCCGCAACAGCTCTAATACATCATGGTTAAAGAATTCAATAGCGACAGGCGTGCCTTCACTACGCAACCGCTCGACATAGTTGATTGCTGCCAACTCATCCGGGAGGAATACCGTGAGCGCCTGCACGGTCGAAGGAACCGGCAGCAGGCGCAATTCAATCTCCGTGATAACTCCCAGCGTGCCTTCCATGCCGATAAACAAGTCGAGCATGTCCATGTCATCCGCCACGTAATACCCGGCGGCGCTTTTCCCTGCTGGTTGCTGATACCCCGGAAGTTGCCCGGTGATAACGTTGCCATCCTCGGTAGCTAATGTAAAGGTACGCCCACGGGCGTGATTATCTCCTCGGCGGAGTGCGAGTACCGAGCCATCCATCAACACCACCCGTAACGCCGTCACCCAGCAACGCATGGAGCCATAGTGGTAGGTTAGCGCCCCCGAGGCATTGCAGGCGGCCATGCCGCCCAGTGAAGCAGTAGTCTCGGTGGGGTCGGGAGGAAAGAAGAGGCCCAGGGGTGTGAGGATCTCCCGCAGATCCTTCAGCAACACCCCCGGCTGTATCTTAATGCTGGCACCATCACCGATGGAAATAACTTCACCAGCTGCCGTCATGTGGCTGAGGTTAAGCAAATGCCCACCGTCCGGCACCGCGCCGGCGACGATACCCGTGCGTGCCCCCTGCGTGGTGACGGTGGTTCGCTGCTCACTCATCTGGCGCAGGATCGCGCTGACTTCCGCTTCATTTGTGGGGAAAGAGATCGATTCGGCCTCCCCAACCTTGCGTGACTCATCGCGCAGATAATCAATGTATTCCGCTGTGTATGGTAGATCTTTCATTCCTCACTCTTTACCCTTTCGCCGCAAGCGCAGGGCGTCGCATGGCACTTCGGGCAGCCGTCGCCATATTTCGCCAGCGCTACTTCTTCCAGATTCACCCCGTGGA
The DNA here is from genome assembly GCA_038215455.1 of Armatimonadota bacterium. Classification (GTDB taxonomy): domain Bacteria; phylum Armatimonadota; class Hebobacteria; order CAIYQO01; family CAIYQO01; genus CAIYQO01. The sequence goes on along the minus strand of JBBQQW010000156.1, from coordinate 5,180 downwards.
TACTCGCCAGCGTCACCAGCCAGGCGTAGACATCGGCGAACTCCGCCTCTACCTGCGCCCGTGGTTGGCTACGCAACGCTCGCCCTAACTCGCCGACTTCCTCGACAAACCAGATGAAGGTCTCGTGCCAGCCGCGCCCATTATCCTTCTCGAAGTATATCTCTTCAATTTTACGCTGAAATTCTGCAGTTGTCATATCAGTTTGTCCTTGGAAGTAGCATTAGTATAAAGTATAACAGACTCATCACGCTGATGAGACCCACAGATCCCCAGGCGATGATATTAAAAGCACGACTATTGGTGTACTCACCCATCAGGCGCTTCTTATTTGCCAATAACACGATGAAGACAATTATAATCGGTACCAGTACACCATTGATCACCTGCGAGATAAGAATCAATTGAAAGAGCAACGCTTTGGGTGTAACCAGTACGATTATCGATCCCACCGCAATCATTACGGTAAGCATGCCGAAAAACATCGGCGCTTCACGGAAACGTTTATCCAATCCGCGCTCCCAGCCGAACGCCTCCGAGACTGCATAGCAGGTAGTCAACGGCACCGCAGCAGCCCCCAGCACGCTGGCACCGAACAGCCCGGCACCAAAGAGCATCGGCGCAGCGCCATGCACCAGATTCCGCAGCGCCTCTGCCGCCTCGCCTGCACTGCTAAACTGCGGTGTCCCGAATCCCTGGTTCAAACATGCAGTTGTCACGATGATAAAAAAGGCTATGATATTGGCGGAGATTGCTCCACTGATAACGTCAAAACGGCGCAGACTAAGGTCTTGTTTACGCTCGCCCTTGTCCACCACCGACGCCTGCAGGTAGAAGGTCATCCACGGTGCGATGGTCGTGCCAATAAGGCCGATTGCCACCTGCAGGTAAGTGACATCGAAGTTGCCCACCCATTTCATCGACGGGACTAGCATGGTGTGAAATACATCAGGCCAGACAGGATTTACGGTAAATGCTGCGATAGGATAAGCGAGGAACAGCGCGGCAAAGAGCAGCAGGCCCTTCTCCACGATGATGTAGCTCCCGCGTACCAGCAGCAACCAGAGGGCAACGGCGAATATCGGCACACTTAGGTAGACTGGTACCCCGAACATCCCCAATGATACCGCGACACCAGCAAAGTTCGCAGTGGCCGAGACGAAGTTGGCGAAGGACATCGCCACCATGGCGAAGACCGTCCAGCGCACCCCGTAATTCTCGCGGATAAGGTCAGATAGGCCTTTACCGGTTACCGCGCCCATGCGCGCACACATCTCCAGCACGGCGACAAGAGGAAAAGTGATGATAAATAGCAGCCAGAGAAGGCTGTATTTGTAGGCACCACCAGCTTGAGCGTAGGTGGCAATCCCACCTGCGTCATTGCCGGCACTAGCAGCGAGTAAGCCAGGGCCAAGGACAGCCAGATATGCCAGCCAGCGTGCTCGTCGTTTCTTCACCATCATCCATCTTTCCCTCCACGGTGAGCCCCACGCAGCTGCGCTTACGGACTGACATATCTGTATTAATATCTAATTTCCACACTGGCAAGCTTTTTTCCTGCCAACAGTTAGTGGAAAAGAAAGATCAGGTGAAATTGAAGAAAACCTCAATACAGATAATTCCTATCCCAATTCATCCAGCAATTTTCCCACTTCATCACGGGCGATTAGTGTCTGCTTCATATCAGGGGTGAAAGTCACCTGCAATACGGTGCCGGGCTTCACTCCTGCAGGAAGCCAACTAACGGGGACGCGCACCACGACAGAGCCATCATCCCCCAGCAGCAACCGGGCGACCCCTTCGTCTATGGCATCGATGAATGCGCTTATGGTCGACATCGCGTGCATGGATGATAGCCTCCCTGAATAGCTTCGTCGCGGGTGCCAAATGTCACCTGGTTTTGCGGTGCGGGCAATGAAGTGCAAGAGGGCCGATGAAAAGCCTTGCTGTTCTTGTTCCCAATATATGCCGCACCGATTTCTGCCGTCGGAACCACAGCTGGAACCGCTGCAATCGGTGAAGAACCGGAGGATGAGATACCGACGGTATTACCGTCCGTCTCAACCACTAGCGTGCCTTCTGTGGAAGTACGGCGTATCTCCGCGCCTGCCTTCTCCAGGGCCGATATCGTCTCGGGGTGCGGATGTCCATAGTCGTTCACCTGTGCACAGGAGATTATGGCGTAGTAGGGATGCACCGCAAATGCGAAAGCATCATCGGTGCCATTGCGAGACCCGTGGTGCGCTACCTTCAGCACCGTACTCGCCTCCCAACGCCCGACATTAACACGTTCCGCTTTTTCCATATCTCCAGCGAGCAGATAGCTGATATTCCCATAAGTAAGCCGGATTACCAGGCTGTTGTCATTCACATTATCCACAAAACGCTTCGGGGCCAGCACCTCGGCGCGTGCTGTGCCGAATTGCGCGGTATATCCAGCGCCCACCTTCTCCAAAGGGATATTCTTCTCTTTGATCAGCAACAGATAGTTGCGCTGCACCGGAGAACCATGATTGAAGCCGCTATCCCACACCTTCGCCACCTTCACCGCATTCAACACGGCTGGCATACCACCTATATGGTCTTCATGCGGGTGCGTGCCTACCAGCACGTCAATATTGTTCACTCCACGTGCCCGCAGATAATTCACTACCGTGGCACCGTGGTCGCTGGTACCGGCATCCACCAGCATTGTTTGCCCATTGGGGAATTGTACCAATATGCTATCGCCCTGCCCCACATCAATGACACTCATCGTCATCTTGCCGGTAGCGGCTCCGGGCACATTGGCAGTTGAAATCGATGGAGATTCAGTAACCGGAGTCGGAGTAACCTCGGTCGTTGTTACGCTAGGTGCCGGCCGTGGAGCAGTCCTATTTTTGACAATGTCCTTCGTGAGCCTGCCGATGAGAAATAGCAGCAGCAGGATAATAGCCACAACTGATAGAATTACTGACGATCTAATTGCTTTGTTCACGGTTTCTCACACTTCTGCATCAATTAGTAGCCAATTTACATTCGATTTATGCGGGCGATGCGTTCATCAATCGGTGGGTGGGTGCTGAACATATTATTCAGCCAGCTCTTATGCTCCAGCAGCGGATTGGAGATATAGAGCTGGGCGGTGGCTTTATTCGCTACCGATAATGGCTCCGGGTCGGCGGAGATAGCCGCTAATGCCCCGGCAAGGCCATCCGGGTAGCGGGTAAGCTTCACGGCGTTGGCATCGGCCAGGTATTCACGATTACGTGAGATGGCCAATTGCATTAGCGTGGCAATGATCGGTGCCAGGATCACTGCGATAATCGCAACGATGAGCATCACCGGGTTGCGACTACCCCCGCTATTATTATCTTCCCGGTCATCCCTGCCACCGATACCGCCAAAAAACATCGCGCGCATTGCCCAGTCGCCCAGCAGCACTATCACCCCCACCATCACCGCGGCTACTGTCGACAGCAGGATATCACGATTCCCGACGTGGCTAAGTTCATGCGCCAGCACACCCTCCAACTGGTAACGGTCTAATTTCTTCAGCAGTCCAGTAGTCACCGCCACTGCAGCGTGTTGGGGGTCGCGCCCGGTCGCGAAGGCATTGGGGGCGCTGTCGAAAATGACGAAAGCACGCGGCACGGCAGGTAGCCCGGCTGCTAACGTCAGGCCTTCCAGCGTATTGACCAGGTGCGGGTACTCTTCTTTCGTCGCCGGATAAGCCTGCGACATGGTAAGAACCAGCTGATCCGAGTAATAGTAGCTGTAATAGCTCATGAAAAATGATATCACAGCTGCAACCGCTGCCATGATATAGGCTACGGTGCCAGAATTGAGCACTACCCCAATAGCATACACCATGCCAATGAGCACGAGGCTGAAGCCTATCATCAGCAAGATCGTCCCGCGCTTGTTGTGCGCTATCTGATCCTCGAACAGCCAGGGGCCATCCAGTTTCGCAGGTGGGGTGTACCCCCCCGCGCTATCTATCTGTCGGTCATTATACGGCATTGAACATCCTTGCTATTGTTTTCCACCCAGCCAGTTCATTATTGGATTGGCGGCGTCTGGGACATATATCGCCCATATCATACCGACGACGATGAGCAAAAGTAACATCGCTTTGCCCAGGTCCTGCCCTACCAGGCTGCCCAGTTGCGTAGGTTCTTTGGAGAGATAGGCGCTGGCGGCGTAGAACTCATCACCGATGAGCGTGTAATCGCAGGTGACGACGAAGAACGGTGTCTGCAGCAGATCCGGCGTACCCGCCACCTGTATTGCCCCCACTGCCTGTCCATTCTCTGCCAGGATAAGTGACTCGGCGAAGAACTGCCCGAAAAGGAAAGAGGCCCCCGGCTTACTGCGATGCATGATACCGGTGACGCCGGCGGCATAAGCAAACTGCCGGTCGGAGAGGAAACGCACATCTTCTTCACGGTAACGTTCCGGCACGCCCTCTGATGCATATACCTCACGCAGAACCTGCTCGGTAATCGGCATCATTGACTGGTCACACACCGGCACTATAAAGCGCGTGCCATAGCGGGCGGCGTAACGGGCAATATGACTGCCGATAGCCAGTGCCTGCAGACTGATAATGCTTAGCCCCGCCAGGCCGCTGCTGAAGATAATAGGACGCCCCATCTCGGTTGCTCGCCCCACAGCTTCATCGATAGCATTAAGCCCGGCGATACGGCGGATAAAGGGCAAGCGCCCCATTAATGCAGTCACAATAGTAACCACAATAACGACGGCTATTGTCGCCAGTAGTGTGGTGATGAACATGTTGGTATGTTCCAGCGATTGCCCGTTGAAAGTAGCGGGGTCTTCCCATTTCATGAAGACAATGAGGAAGGAAAAACCTGTGACGAAGAACACACCCGTGATGAAAAGCAGCAATTCTAATGGCCACTTGGCAAACCGTTCAATGAGACGTCCGGACTCGGGCGCGGATCCACCGCCCGGAGTGTCAGCGGGGGTTAGTTTCGCCCCGCATTCCGGGCATGTTAGAATTGTATGTGATATCTCCGAGCCACATTCCGGACAGACTGGTCTTAACTGATAATCTGACATACACGTCACCTCATTTTTCTTCTGGTGATACCTGTTCTTCTTTTTCTACCTCAACAGTTAATTCTCCTGTTTTTTGCGCTTCTAAGTCTTCTATCCTGCTGATCAGCCGCTCGACGAAT
>JBBQQW010000155.1:0-6226 GCA_038215455.1 Armatimonadota bacterium | reverse complement strand
GGGCTGTCGAGTGAGGAAAAGCTGGATAAAGAAGCGAGTGGCAAGGGGATACGCTATCAATTCACGCATCAATTGAAAGATGGAAAATACGTGTACCCCCTCGGCACCGGTGTGGTTAAAATTTATATCAAATGCTGATATGAATGAAAAGTACGCCAGCGCCACTGAGGATGAACGAATAGAATTAAGAGGATCCAGCGACTTCGAGTCACCTCAGACTGGCTCATTAGTAGGTGATAGGCGCGCCAATATCTTTGCCTGGCAAATAGCATATCTGAATAGCAACCCGGGCACAGATATCACCGTCCAAATTACTCCCAGAAAGTCATATTGGCGTCTGGCGGTCGCAGGCTTTTTCCAGCAATCCGGTGTGCCGATAATCGCCTGTGCCCTCCTCAGTCTGCTTGCGTGGATATCCACCACCATACTGGTGATTCGCCCCCATTGGCTGCGTGCCGGTTCGCCGGGGAAGCTATCAGTACTGGTGTTGCGGACATTCTGCGAAGTGCAACTTATTGGACCGTTGGGGTTTTTAGCGGTAGTAGTTCTTCTTATTGGATTGATCAGTCTCATAGTGTATTTGAATGACATCCACTATGGCTTATTAGTTATTCCTTTGTTGATTGCTTTGGTAGTTCTGGCAGTGATGATAGTGAAAAAGAATGGTAAAACACCAGTAGAAGCATGGCGTGAAAAGTTAAGAATTAATACACTCCTCGTCTACTCCGGCATTTTCATGCTACTAGTAATAATGTTGACGATATTCGTCAACTGGTGTGAGGTTATCTAGCGTCGGCGACAGCTCGATTGGGTACTGATCAGTTCTGCAGGAGGTCAGTAGTGAAGCGCACATCGCAACCCGGGGTACGCTTATCGAATTCATGACCTCAACAGAAAACCGCGTCCCCGGGGCGGAGTAAATTGACAACATACGGACAGGCAGTCATAATTGAGAAGAGATGCGACATGGTAGATGCCAACATTTTCTACTAATACTGGAGCTCCTTGTCATGCTGCTGGCCACAATTTCTCATGCCGGCGTCGTGAGAGTGTCGTTGCGTGACGGCCACCACTCTGCATCTACCATGACTGCTGCCCCCAGCGGGGCAAACCCTGCACAGCCCGAAAAGGTTAGTGATCATGCCGTTTGGACTACATGATGGTTTTAGTGAATTTGTTATTCTCCTGATATTCGCCGCCATCATCGGTGTTGCCGCAATACGCCTGCGCCAGCCGCTGGTGATCGGTTTTATCGCCGTCGGTATTCTCGTGGGCCCGTCGGGACTCCATTGGATTCAGTCGGCAGATCAGATACATGTGCTGGCGGAAATGGGGTTGGCAATACTCCTGTTCGTCGTCGGCCTGAAGCTGGATTTACACATCATCCGCACGATGGGGATGGTCGCTGTCATCGCCGGAATAAGCCAGGTAGTATTCACTCTGGGCATCGGGTATCTGCTGGTCTGGAGCCTGGGTGTGGCACCGCTCACCGCGCTTTATATCGCACTTGCGCTTACTTTCTCCAGCACTATTATCATCGTCAAGCTGCTGTCTGACAAGCAGGAAACAGAGTCGTTGCAGGGGCGTTTGACCCTCGGTGTTCTCATCGTGCAGGACCTGGTTGTCGTACTGGCAATGATTACGCTTGCTGCAGTGTCTGGCGACATGATCATCCACCCTGCAGTACATACTATTGTAATCCTGGCCAAAGGTGCCGCATTCCTGGTAGGCATCTGGGTTGCAACCGTGTATCTGTTGCCGCGCGTGCTCCCGCTGTTGTCACGCTCAACGGAACTGCTGGTCCTGTTCGGGATCGCCTGGGCATTGGCGCTGGCGCTCCTGGGCGAGCTGTTGGGCTTCGGGAAAGAAGTCGGCGCGTTCCTGGCCGGCATCTCACTTGCCTCAACGGCCTATCGTGACATCCTCGGTGCCAAACTGGTCAGCTTACGCGATTTTCTGTTGTTGTTCTTTTTTATTGAATTGGGCAGCCAGCTCGATATCGGCTCTCTAGGGGCACAGATCATCACCTCACTCGTGTTGGCGGCGTTCGTTTTGCTGGTCAAACCGCTGCTGGTAATGCTGATCATGACCCGGATGGGGTATCGAAAACGCACCGGATTCATGACCGGCCTGTACCTGGCACAGATTAGTGAATTTTCTCTCATATTGATAGCGATGGGCGCAAGTGCGGGACATGTAAAAGCAGATATGGTCGGGGTAGTTACTCTGGTGGCGTTGATCACCATCGGTCTGTCCAGTTATTTCATCCAAAATGCCCAGGGATTATATGATCGGCTGGCACCATATCTCACTGTCTTTGATCGGCAGCAACGCCATCGTGAAGATGCCACCGCCATACTGGACGGGGGTGGTGCCGATATTATCCTCTTCGGCATTGGCGAGTATGGGAGCAATATTGCCGAACATCTCCAGGCTCGCGGACGCACGGTTATCGGCGTGGATTTCGATCCGCAAGCGGTAGCGACCTGGTCAGCCCGCGGCTGGCGTGCGGTCTTTGGGGATGCGGAAGATCCGGATTTCGCAGCGACACTCCCGTTGTCCCATGCGCGCTGGGTGGTAAGCGCCATCCGTGATCCCCGGAGCAATATAGCGCTCATACGTGCCATGCGTCATGCTGGCTACACCGGCAATGTCGCCTTCACGGCACGCAATCGTGACGAAGGGCAGTTGCTGCTTGATGTGTCACCGGGGCTCCTATTCGTCCCATTTGAAGATGCCGCCGTTCAGGCGGTAGATTTACTATTTCTAACTGAAGATCAAATTGCGAGGGAAACCATGGACAATCTTATTGAACAAATGAATGACCATTACGTCGTATGTGGGTATGGCCGTATGGGCCAGCAAATTATCAAAGACTTCCGGCGGCAAGACGTGCCATTTGTGGTGGTCGAGGATAACCCGGATCAAATACCAAAACTTAAAGAAGAAAATCTCCCCCACGTAATTGGCAAAGCCAGCCAGGACGAAATGCTAGTACGGGCGGGGATTGTGCGTGCCAAGGGACTGATTGCGGTCACTTCGAGCGATGAAGAAAATGTTTTCATTGTATTAACGGCGCGGGGCCTCAATCCGCAGCTGGACATCGTCGCGCGCTCTATTCGCGAAGAGAATGAAGATAAGCTCCGTCGCGCAGGTGCCAATCGCGTCATGTCCCCCTACGTGTTGGGGGGAAGGCGCATGGCAGCCGCCGTCATCAAACCCGGTGTTGTCGATTTTCTGGATCTTGTAATTCACGGCGATAAGTTTGAAACCGATATTGGCCATATAATAGTGCCGGACGGCGTGCTAGCTATCGACACCTCTCTGCGCGACCTAGGCATATGGCAGTCCTGTGGCGTCACGGTGTTGGCGCTGCAACGTCGCGGAGGAGACTTGCAGGCGAATCCGTGCCCGGACATCAGGCTCCAGGAAGGTGACGAGTTGATTATCATGGGTACTCTGGCACAAATCGAGGTCACACGGGAGTACCTGCAGCGCACCACAACTGATGAACCGATTTCTGAAGATGGGAGGATACGATGAGCCTGATATTTTTGGCCGCACTTCGGAAAGCCCGACAGAAGATAGCCGAAATAAATCATAATATGCACAAAACACCACCGCCATCTTCAGAGCAGCAACAATCTCATGGATATGCCCAGAAGGTATCTGGGCTTCAATTAGTTTTCCAGAAAATCGGTGAATGGCTACGCGGAAAAAAAAGTTGAGGCTAAATACACCCATGAGAGTACGGCGGATCCACACGGGCATGCATATGCTCTATGATTTTCCGGGTACTTTCGATACTAACGGTACGGGCTACTAAAGTCCGTTATCGATCATCTCTGCCCTCGGAAACCCTCCCCATTTTTGCGATATTACGTGGTTGACAATGCGTATAGCGCGTGGTATGATGTAAACAATTTTTCATGTGCGATCAGCGCGCCGGGTATTGCCGGTATTAACCCCAGGATCGGGGCTGACGTATCAATTCTGACAGAACCTGATTGGAGGGGACACGGGAGGAGAAAAAGATGAGTTATCATTTTCGTTTGCTGGCGTTGCTAGCGCTGGTACTCTGTGTGCTGTCGGCGACAGCGGCGGATTTCTATGTGTCCAAAGGACGCGGCGACAATGGCAATGCGGGGACGCGAGAGTTGCCGCTGAAAAACATCGACGCCGCACTGGCAAAGGCTAAAGTCGGCGACATCATTCACGTAGCCGGTGGCATCTATTATGGCCTGCGCGACCGCGGCTATATTGTAGTGCCCATGCCGGTCACCCTGCTGGGTGGTTATGCCGACGATTTTCTCAAGCGCGACCCCATTGCCTTTCCAACGCTGATACAGCCGACCAACGAGAGTGCTGGTTCCAGCAGCAATCCACTGCTTACCTTGAAAACGAGTCAAAAAGGGCAGCTCTTCGTCGTAGATGGGTTCGTCTTTGATGGCGGAATGCGCAACGCTTATTCGTCGAAAGAGGGCAAGCCAGAAGGCGTCGCTACCGGTAGGCTGCTGTTGCCGACGGAGAAGGTAGAGGGTGCCGACAAGCCCACAGTGGACAAACCGGGGCTTTTTATCGAAAATCCAGCGTCAGCGGGCGACGTGCTGCTGCAGAACAATACCTTCGTCAACTGTGCGCTCTTCGCCGTACAGGGCGGGCATAAGCAGGGATCGTTCCGCATAACGAATAATGTATTCGTCGCCAACCGCATGGCGTCCATTGAAATATTCGGCACTGGTGGCAAAAAGGGGCCGAAGGGCCCGCTGGAATCCGATGGCACCGTCGAGGTGAGCTATAACACCATCCTCTTCTCCTGGAGTCGCACGAAGGATATGAAAGATATGGGGTATGGTGTCCGCATCATGACGATGCTGGAATATTCGATCCATCATAATATCATCGGCGGTAGCGTCTTCGCCGCCATCGACCATACACGTTTTAATAAAAATGAGTGGGTCAAAGTCGATGACAATCTGTTCTTCGCTAATAAGCAGGCACCGTTACTCTTTAGCGAGCCAGGAAACGTGCAACTGCAACGGGTAAAAATCGGCGACTTCGGTGATTTGGGACTGGCCAGTGCGGCACGCAACCGGGAGATGTTCGTCAAGCTACCCATCGATCAGGCATATCTGTCGGGCTTTATCAATGCGTCATATACCGAGAAAGTCGATATTGACCCGAATTCGCCCGCGAACCAGTGGCGCGAAGCGATGGGGATGGAGAAGATAGGGACACCGACGACCACAGTTTCGATGTTCGCAAATCGTTACCCATGGCAACAGGCACTATTGCTCTTCGGTGCCACGCCAGATGTCGGCGCGCAACCCATGCAGCTAGCGACACCTGGTAAATAATCGCGAGCATACCAACAATGGAGTGCAATAAATAGATAACCTGTACCGGTATTGCAAAAAATATAGCGTGGATGACCAACGCGCGCTGGCAGTATGGGCGGCGGACTGCGCGGAGCGCGTGCTGCCCTTGTTTGAGAAGGCGTATCCGAGGGACGAGCGACCGCGCCAGGCCATCGAGGCGTGCCGGGCGTGGATCCGCACGGGGGAATTCAAGATGGCTACCATACGAGCAGCCGCGCTAGCCGTCCATGCCGCCGCGCGCGCAGCGGTAGAAAATGACGCGGCCTGCTTCGCCGCACGCGCCGCCGGCCAGGCAGTGGCAACCGCACACGTCCCCCAACACGCCTACGGCGCGGCCTACTACGCCCTCAAAGCCCTCGCCACCACTGCAGCAATATACGCCAATGAAGAACGTGAATGGCAAGCACAACAACTCCCAGAAAGCCTGCGGGAAGAGGTCATGAGTCGAATACTCATTCAGAAAGCAGGCCGTGGTATCGCTATCAAAATTCGCAAGGGGGATGGTTTTTGAAGAGAGCGGCGGATCGCCGTAATACCAGGCACCCTTATGCGGCGACACCGCGGCAGAGACGGCGGAAATTAATCCGCCTACGAGCAGCAATCGTCAGCACTTCCGGTAGTTCCCACATAGCGCGGATGCCTTCCTATTTGTAAGAAAATATGCCCTGTATTTCTTACAAAATCAATAGGCTCCGCTGTATTCAGCAGGGAGCTTTCCTTGGACTATCAGGAATAGCCGGTGAGGGGGCGATGGCTGAAACGAAAGAGGGGTTGGGAGAAAAGGGGGTGGTTAAGGAGTATGTTTCTCAAACTCCTCGGAAATCTGAAACCGACTGAATCGATTAGCA
>JBBQQW010000154.1:0-6287 GCA_038215455.1 Armatimonadota bacterium | reverse complement strand
TTCAGGTGATGTGGGATTCACTGCAAAAATGGGAATGGTGGGCCGGGCAGGATTCGAACCTGCGACCAAGAGATTATGAGTCTCCTGCGCTAACCGCTGCGCCACCAGCCCAGGTGACTTGAAGTGAAATTATTATAACAGGCTACCGTGCGGGCGTCAATTGAAAAAGTGAACCAGAAACCCGCAGTTGGCATTTTTCCCCACCACCAGTTATAATGATGTATACGGAAATCCCGGTTGTTCAGGTGGATGATACATGCGATTTCTTACTCGTATCCTGTTGCTGGTTGTGGCGACGATACTGGCGGTGTGTGCCGCGCAGGCGATAACTGTCGCGCAGCGGGGCAACGTCGTCTGGGTGGATGATCGTCCCACTCCGCTCTATTTTGCGCGTGACTTTGATAACTTCTGCCATGTGCCGACGAGCAATTCCAATCCATTGGGCATCAATGACCCGCAATATCTCCCCTACTATCGCTCGATCGGTTTTAACACCGTACTGATCTCCATCACCGCCACCGATAGCGATTATCTCGATCAGGCCGAGGAATTAGCGCGTGCGGCGGAAAAAGCGGGGCTATTTATCCTCGTAGAGTTCGCTATGCTGGATGATTATCACAACACCGGGCGCGACTGGTCGGGCGGAATACTGGCGAATGTAAATGGGGATAAGTACCGCGATCTGGTCTATTTTTACCTTGACCAAGTGGTCCCGCGCTTTGCCAATAAGCCGAATCTGGTCGGGTGGATCGTCAGCACGGTGCGCGATGGGCATGTTCTCAGTGATGTCGGCTCCTTCGGGGAATACCTCGAGATGAAATACAACACCCTCGCCAATCTTACCGAAGCCTGGACGGTAAAAACCAGCACTAAATCATCCAGAGACCATACCAGTAACTACAAGGTGAATCCTCCACCCGTCTACAGCTTCACCGCCCTCACCGCCAGCTATGCGAATTACCTCATCCAGTCCAACGCGCAATGGAGCAAGCTCATAACGCCTGATCTAACCGCCTACGAGAAAGCGGTAAAAGAGCGTGATGCTGATTTTGTGAACTATTTGAAGAGCCGATACCGGGATATCGACGAGCTGAATACACGCTGGGATTTCAAATTCCCCAAGTGGGATGAATTCAAAACAGATGCTATCATGACGCGCGAGAATGCCGCCCCCGGCTCCTCCACCATCTCCATGCTGGAGTTGGCGCGCTACCGTATCGAGCGCCATGCACAGGCGCGCGATGTATGGGTGAAGATGCTGGGCGTGTATGACCGCGGGCATCTGGTCTTTGTCGGCAACCAGACGAGCTATCGCAATATCCCCGGCATCACCACCGCCGTCAATGGCATCGTCACCGAGTGCTACCCCGGCACTGCCGAGGTAGACACCAACACGCATAACGTACAAGCTATCGACATCGCCCGGCGCGGTAACCAGTTCGCCGTTTTCGCCGGGTTACAGCTGCACAACGCAGATGCTGCGCAGTTCACCGGCTACCTCTACGACGCCGTGACACATGGCGCAGCGGGGATCGAGATAAACAATTATAGCCAGCTGGTGATGAACCAAACGTTGCTGCAGGCCTGGAAAACGGCAGTAGTAGATATCACCAAACGCAACCTCATCTGCCGCACCCCCACCCCGAAGGTGGCCTGCGTCTACAGCCCCTACGCGCCCGGCACCGGACGGCCGCTCTATGGCTACCTGATGCACTTCCTCTACGGCGGGCCTGGATCATTCTTCTTTCTGCTGAATGAGGGGACGAGCTACGGGCAGATGGATTATATCTCGGTCGATGACCTGGCTGCGCTACCGATCTCCCGCTACCATACCATCCTGCTCCCCTCGGTGCTGGATTTGCCCATGGAGGCACAGCTGGCACTCACCAAGTACTGTTTTGATGGCGGCACCATCGTCGCCGACGTCGGCCTGGGTACCCTGCAGGAGAACGGCGACATGCACTCATTGCCACCGCTCATGCGTGACCTCTTCGGGCTGGATAATAACCCGGATTTCAACGATACCCGCTATAATCTGGAGGTCACCCGGCAGCACCCGCGTTTCCCCATGATGGTGCCGGGGTTGCGCAGCACGGGGGCGTTCAAGGACTACATGATCACCCACTCGGCCTTCATGACGCCACGTCCGGGCACTGATCTGCTCTGCAAGGCAGTGGAGACGACCACCTGGCAGGCGAGTAACTTCGGGCCGATGCCACCCATGAAGTTCAAGCCGCAATGCGGTATCTTTGTGAAGGATAACCACAGCGGTTACGCCACCTTCGCCAGCTTCCCGCTCTATCGCTTCTGGCTCTCCGGGCAGCACATGTGGGAGGAGTTCCACCGCGACATCTTCGGCCAGTCAGCACCATTGCAGCTGAAGCAGCCAGCACAGTTCCGCTCCTCATTCACCATGGTCTCCAGCTACCAGGACGGCAGCATCATCGCCTGGACGAAGATACCCGTAAAACCCATCGTAGAGTGGGAGAATAAGACCCGGCAGGCGTATTACGCCCCCACGGCGCTCTGTTCTATCGGGCCACGCACAACACACTTCACCTTCAACACCCCCGGCCTGCACCTGGCCGTACCCCTGCCTATCTGGCTGGATGAGACCCCCGGCACCGTCGACTTCGGTGTGATGCAGAACAACTCGCAAGCGATGCTGTTGACGCTGTCAGTGCCTAATCCTGCCGATATCGGCGTGGTACTCATGCGCATCACCGATGGCGATTATAAAATCACCCCCGGCTCCCGCCACCACGTCACCATCATCGGCAACCCGCGCGTCATCGACCGTGAACTCGTCGCCGATGAAAAAGGTGCCCTTACCATAGATGTCGGCGAGACCCGCTGCCGCATCCTCATCATGCCGACTGTCACCAGCGACAGCGTCACGGTAACTCCAGGCAACACCCCCGACCCGGAAACCCCCGTCACCGCCATTGCAGATCCACCAGCAATACCAGTCACCGCAACTGTCAGCTATGGGGACGGAGTGGAGTAGGAATCATTACCCCCGGAGTATCATTTTTGCGTCCGTGCGTTTCACCCAGTCCTGAAGGACTGGGCTGGCAGGTTTCCCCTGTGCCATGGGCGTCCCGCCCATGGCATAGACCTATAAAGCAGAACTATTTGGATGAATCTCCCTTTTCGTGCTTTTCGTGGTTAAAAGAATACAGCACAATCCTGACAATACTGAACAATTACCGCGCTGCTCTCCCAATATTGCCCACTGCGAACATATGTGTTACACTTCACTCAATGGATAACGCGAGTGCGATTTCGCTGAAGCTGGCGCAGTTCTGGGGGCAGTTGCGTAAACCGCTGGAGCTGGAGATGGAGCGGGGCTGCCCGAATAATACCATCGTTAGCGCTGGCATCGGCCAATATGCCCGGCTGTGGGCGGAGCGATACCCGGACGTACCGGGCTGGCTGGACACCGTGAACGGGCTGGCCGAGTCGCTGCGTGGCTATGACGGCGCGGATACTAACGCGCGCACGCAGATGGCGATGGCGGCCATCGCCCACCTGCGCGAGTTGGAGATGGGTGCGCCCGTCGGCCCGCAACCTCCGATTGTGAAACCCAAACCAGCGCCGCAGACCCGCGCCAGGAAAGCAGTGAAACCGGCAGAAGCCGAAGCCGCCAAGCTCCCCTCCGGCGTGGCATTGCTGGATATGCCCATCGAGACACTGGCCCCGCGTGCGCAATGGCCGCGCCTGCTGTCCAGCAAACTGAACCTTATCACCGTGCGTGACCTGCTCTACCACATCCCGCGCGACTGGGTGGAGATCAAAACCGTGAGTGAGCTGGAAGACGGCAAACGCGTTGCCACGGTTGGCACAGTGAAGTGGCGCGAATATGAGCGTGTGAAGTCCCGCACCAGCCCGCATCCACTGTATAAATACACGCTGGGCGTTGCCGACGAAACCGGCGAGGCATGGGTGATATCCATGTCGCTGGAGCCAGCACGCCCGAAAGGTGGTGCGGCAACGTGGTCACCGGCAAAGCTGCTCTTCAATCCCGGCGACACCGTCTTTGTCGTGGGCAATTGCGACCGCACCGGGCAACTGGTGCAGATAACGCTGGAGGAGATCTTCGCCGTATCCCCGCTGGAGCTGAACGAGCTGCAGGTGGGTGCGCAGGTGCCGATCTACCCGCTCTGCGCTGGCGTCTTCCAGAGCCAGGTACACCGTGCAGTGCTACGCGTGATGAATGCACTGGGTGCCAGCGAATCGACCAACGCCACCATCGACCCGATTCCGCAACAGATCCGTGCGCAATATGATCTGCTCCCGCTGCTGGATGCCCTGCGCGAGATGCACTTCCGCCGCAACCCGGCAATGCACGAGGAGGCGCGGCGGCGGCTGGCGTTCGAGGAGTTTCTGGTGCCGCAGCTCTACATGGCACAGCGCCGCTTCCATCACCACCATGATGAGCTTTCGCGCACACTGACTGCCGCCACCACCATCCCCGATATCGTCGCACAGGTCGCCAAATTTACCCCCACCCCGGCACAGTCACGCGTGCTGCGCGAGATTGAAGATGACCTACGTAGCACGCGCCCGATGAATCGCCTGCTGCAGGGCGACGTGGGCAGCGGCAAGACGCTGGTGGCGGCGGGGGCGCTGGCCTACACCGTGCGCAGTGGCGCACAGGCAGCGATGATGGCCCCCACCGAGCTGCTCGCCGGGCAACTGCATCTGGTGCTCACCCATCTGCTGGCACCGCTGGGTATCAAGCCGGTGCTGGTCACCGGTTCATTGAACTCGCCCGAGCGCCGTGCCGCAGAGGCGCTGCTGGCATCGGGTGCCGGGCAGATCGCCGTGGGCACGCACGCACTGATATCCGAGAGTGTGGCCTTCCAGGATCTGGGGCTGATTATCATCGATGAGCAACACCGCTTCGGCGTCAACCAGCGCGCCACGCTACGCGGCAAGGGGCTGCTGCCGAATACACTGGTGATGTCGGCCACACCCATCCCGCGCACGCTCTCACTCACCGTTTTCGGCGATCTGGATATCTCCGTGCTGGATGATATGCCACCGGGACGCACGCCGATTACGACGCACTGGGCGTCTATCACCAGCCTGCCCGAGGTCTATGACTTCATCCGCGCACATATTAACGCCGGGCGGCAGGCGTATGTCCTCTGCCCGATGGTGGAGGCCAGCGAAATGCTGGAGGTGGACGCGGCGGAGGAGATGTACACGGAACTGCAAGAACGCATCTTCCCCGACCTGAAGATCGGCCTGCTCCATGGGCGGCTGAAGCCCGAGGTGAAGGACGCCGCTATGGAGGCATTCCGCGCCGGGCAGACGCAGATCCTCGCCTGCACCACCGTGGTGGAGGTGGGGGTGGATGTCCCCAACGCCACCGTGATGCTCATCCACAACGCCGAACGCTTCGGGCTGGCGCAGTTGCATCAGCTACGCGGGCGCGTGGGCCGCTCTACCCATGCGTCATATTGCTTCCTCATCACCCACCCGCGCTATAACCCCGCGGTGAAGGGCGGCGAACCGATGCCCGCCCGCGAACGCCTGCGCACCATGGTAGAGACGACTGACGGCTTCCAGATCGCCGAGTTCGACCTGCAGTTGCGCGGCCCCGGCGACTACCTGGGTACCCGGCAGAGCGGCCTCTTCGACTTTAAAATCGGCAACATGCTGCAGGATGGCATCAGCCTGACGCAGGCACGGCAGGCGGCGCAGGAGATCATCAGCGCGGACCCCACCCTTATCACCCCCAGCCACGCAGAGCTGCGTCGTCGCCTGCTGAATCTGGGCACCAAGGTCGATCACTTCCGCGAATAACTGTCCTTGTGGGCAGGACTGAAAACCAAATGAAACCGCCCCCGGCAAGTTAACCTGCCGGGGGCGGTGTTGCGCTCATGATATACTCAGATTAGAAGGTAACGGCGGCATATGCGTTGTAGGTGCCGATAGTTCCATTTGTGCCAAGGGCACCGCCACCGGTACTCCCTATTCCACCGTCAATGGAACCAGGAACAGTAACAGGAGCGCCAGTGCCATAGACAGCGATGCGCCCACCGCCGCCACCACCATTATAGTATGTGGACTGTGCATTGCCACCACCACCCATGGCTGACAATGTGCCACTGCCGATGTTTACGCTCGAGCCAGCATATATAATGATAGCACCGCCGGAACCGCCCCCGCCTGTCTCGGTGGTATTCTGGACATTACCACCATCAGCGAGGATGCTACCTCCCAGCAGATTTACAGCGCCCACAGCTGAAAGCTCGATAGCCCCACCGCCGCCACCG
>JBBQQW010000153.1:0-6297 GCA_038215455.1 Armatimonadota bacterium | reverse complement strand
GAGGGCTACGCCGATCGTCCTTCGGACGGGACGGTTGAGATAAAGCGTACCCGCCCGAAGGGTGATCGGCGAAGCCTACCAGCCCAGTCCTTCAGGACTGGGCGAAACGGACGGACGCTAAAAACGATACTCCTTATATCGCCGCAGTTATTTGCCCCTATCTCACCCACAAGGTATAATTACTCCGTATTAAAAATGTGGCAGGAGACCGATGATGTATCCAATTCCGGCAATTGATATCCGTGGTGGCAAGTGTGTGCGCCTGGCGCAGGGGGAATATGCGCGGGAGACCGTGTATGGGGATGATCCGGTGGCCATGGCGCTGCACTGGCAGGAGCTGGGGGGGAAACGGCTACATGTGGTGGACCTGGATGGCGCGCGTGATGGGGCACCGTGCAATCATGACATCATCGCGGGTATCGCCATGGCGCTGCAGATTCCCGTGCAGGTGGGCGGGGGCATTCGCGACGCCGCTACCGTGGAGAAGCTGCTGACGCTGGGCGTGGACCGCTGTATCCTGGGCACCCGTGCCGCGCAGGATCCGGATTGGGCGCTGGAGATGTTCCGCACCTTCGGCGAGCGCCTCATCCTCGGAATTGACGCCAAAGATGGCCTGGTGGCCGTGAAAGGCTGGGTGGAGACCACCGAGCTGACCGCTACCGAGCTGGCGCTGCAGCTGAAAGCCGCCGGCGCACAACGCATCGTCTACACCGATATCAGCCGCGACGGCATGCTCACCGGCCCCAACGTGCCCGCCACCGCACGCCTGGCGGAGGAGACCGGCATGGCGATAATCGCCAGCGGTGGCATGAGCGCCATCGACGACCTCTACCAGCTGGCCCTGCACCCGGGCATCGAGGCTGCCATCATCGGCCGCTCCCTCTACACCGGCGGCATCGACCTGGCGCAGGCGGTGGAGCTGTTTCCGGAATAATCTATGATTAACATCGGCACCGACATCGAGCAGATATCGCGTATGGAGGCGGCGTTGGCGCGCACGCCGCGGCTGGCGGCGCGCCTTTTCAGCGCGGCGGAATGTGAATACTGCGCCAGCAAGCCCCGCGCCGCGCAGCACTACACCGCGCGCTTCTGCGCCAAGGAAGCCTTCATCAAAGCGCTGGGCCAGCCGGTATCCCTGCGCGAGATTGAAGTCCTCCGCGCCCCCGACGGCCGCCCCACGTTGGCCCTCACCGGCCGCGCCGCCGAGTACCTGGGCGACCGCCAGGTGCAAGTATCCCTCGCGCACGCAGGGGATTACGCTACGGCGGTGGTGGTTATTTTTGGCAGTGAAGGTTAATCACGTCTCGCAAAATATTGGATAACCCCTGAACCCGTGGAACTTTCCCACCGAACCTTCAGTCAAAGTAGATATGACGAGGATATGCCTCGCATTTTAAGGAGGAAGTGATGAATTACAGGTTGGTAATTGGGATGCTCATCACCTTTTGTCTCGCACTGAGTCTGCGGGCGCAGGATGTGGTGGATGTGAAGGTGGCACCGAAGGCGCTGGAGAAATCGCAGATCGATGTGGTCTTTGTGCTGGACACCACCGGCAGCATGGGGGATTGATTGCTGCAGCAAAGACGAAGATCTGGACGATCGTCAATGCACTGGGGCAGGCCAGTCCTCCGCCACTCATCCGCATCGGGCTGGTGGGCTATCGGGACAAAGGCGATGCCTATATCACCACACGCGTGGATATCAGCGATAATATCGACGCGGTATATGCCAAGTTGATGGAGTTCAAGGCAGATGGTGGTGGCGACGTACCGGAGAGTGTGAACCAGGCGCTGAACGAGGCGGTGACGCTGATGCAGTGGAACAAAAGCGCCGATGCCTACAGAGTGATGTTCCTCGTGGGTGACTTTCCGCCGCATATGGATTATCAGAATGATGTGAAATACCAGGATAGCTGCAAACTCGCGAAAGCGGCGGATATCGTTATCAATACCATTCAATGCGGCAACCAGGCTGACACGACGCCGATCTGGAAAGATATCGCCACCCTCGGTGCGGGGGAATACTTCCATATTGCCCAGGATGGTGCGTCGGTAGCAGTGGCAACGCCATATGATGTGGAGATCGCCACCCTGTCATCGACGATTGACCGTGGCATGACGTTCTATGGTAAAGACGATGACAAACTTGATGGTTCTGTTATACGGTTAAATGCTAGAAGTATAGCATATAATGCACCGGCGGAAGCAGTGGTGGAACGAGCGGCATATAATGCCACTGGAGGGAAAGATGCCCTGCGAAACAAGAATGAGTTGCTGACCGATATCGAGAACAACACAGTGAAGCTGAAGGATATCCCCAATGCTGAACTGCCGACGAATATGCAGAAGATGACGCCGGAGGAGCAGGGGAAGTATGTCGAGGAGCAACTGGCAGCGCGCAAGGTGGCGAACGCGAAAATGGTGGAGCTGAATAACCAGCGGCAGGAGTTCCTGAAGAAAGAAGCGGAGAAGAAACCGGAATATAAATCTTCATTCGATTATCAGGTGCTGAACTGCATTAAGAATCAGGCCGCCAGCAAAAATATAACATTCGTCGTCACCGACAAAGCGACGGAGAAAACGGTAGCGCCGCCAGCTGTGGTGATAACCGTGCCCGAAACGAAATAGGGCGGAGACGGTAGCGCATAATTAGGAAGAGCCTCCCCCGAGGTGATGTCTGGGGGAGGCTTTTTTTTATTCAATACCACTCCCCGCCAGCCGCTCCGCCGCCAGCACGGTATTCCGCAGTAGCATCGTCACCGTGAGCGGGCCGACGCCGCCGGGGACGGGGGATACGTAAGCGGCGCGCTCGGAGATGTCCTGGGCGTCGATGTCGCCGACGATTTTGTCGTTGACGTAGTTGATGCCGACGTCGATGACCACCGCGCCGGGGCGCACCCAGCTGCCGGGGATGAGGCCGGGTACTCCCGCCGCCACCACCAGGATCTCCGCGCGGCGCACGTGCTCTTCCAGTTTGCCGGCGGCCTCGGTGCCGGTGTGGCACATGGTGATAGTGGCGCGCTCGTTCACCAGCATCATCGCCACCGGCTTGCCGACGATGGCGCTACGCCCGATAATCACCGCCTCTGCGCCCTTCAGCTTGATGCCGCTGGCGAGGATCAGCTCGTAGGCCGACTGCGCAGTGGAGGGGTACAGCCCCGGACGCCCGCACATCACCGCGCCCAGATTGCCCGCGGTGACGCCGTCCACATCCTTGCGCGGGTCGATCATATCCTGCATGGCGTTCAGGTCGTAACCCTTTGGCAGCGGCGTCTGCAGGATGATGCCGTGGATAACGGGGTCAGCGTTCAGCTCGCGCAATGCCGTCTCCAGTTCGGCCTGCGTACCCACCGGCAGATCGCACCGGCGGTACTCGATCCCCAGCGCGGCGGCCTTCTTCTGCTGCTGGTCGCGGTAAATACGCGAGGCATCATCCTCGCCCACCTGCACCGACACCAGGCACGGAGTCACCCCCCGCGCCGCCAGCGCCGCCACATCCACGGCAATCTTCTCATTAATAGCACGCGCCACCGGCGCACCACGCAATTCTATAGCAGGCATAATTCTCCTCTGTAATAGTTCCAAGTTCCAAATTCCAAGTTCCAAAATTGACCTAATGACAATAATGCATCAGGTTATGACTTGGAATTTGGAACTCAAAATCCCATATCTTCCTCGTACAGCTCACCCCTCAATAATATCTGTATATGGCATGGAGGTGCAAGGGGGAACATGTCTGTAAACGGCTATTAACTACAACGAATCTTTCCAAATCGCATGTTCTTCCCAATTATGTGGAAAGCCCATATTGCCAATCGGTATTTCGGGATACTGCCGTAGCAAATCGCGGAATCGGCAATTCCAATTAGAAGTTGGTGCTACGTATTGAAGCAGATATTTCAGTATCGTTAGTACTGAAAAGATACGATTGTTCTGAATAACAAACGGTGTGTGCCATTGTGGATATTTATGTACTCTCGGAATGAATGGTTTAATGCGAAGCTCGCGATTCCATAGCCTACCGTGATGAGCGCATATATTTCTAACAATCATTAAAGTATGTAGCCAGGAAGTAAGTACTGTATCGCTGATAGCGTAAGAGCAAGCCAGCTCACGTCGGATATCGCTATTTACTCCCTTATAGAGCAAATACATCTTTCCGAAACTCATTATTTCGACAAGCATCCAAAGGGGTGGCATTTCATGAATATCACCATATTTTTCGCGAAAGTGTTCAAGGAAAGTCTCACGGCTACGCTTTGTTTCATGCTTCATTTCCTTCAGCCATCGGTCAAATTCATCCTCACTATTGAATCCGGACATATTTTCAAAGCAAGTATAATCAAAAGGAGAATTTGCACAAGTGAAACGGAAGGCTAATTGTGAACGTACCGCAACCTCAATTCGCTCCAGAGCATCCATAACGATAATGCGCAATTGGCGGTCAAAAGTGTAGTATTTCCAGACTAACTCCAAAGAAGTGTTCTCACGATATTCTTCTTTTCCGTTTTGGCGAAAGGGATATAAATAGGCGGTCAGTCGGTAATAGCACACTGTTTCCAAGCGTGATATCAGAATATCTTTATTAGCTACCAGACCGCGGGAAATAAGGAGTTCCGCTTGCTGTTGTAATGTTAACGGAGATTTGTCGTAAAGCATAATATCCCCACAAAAAAACCCACCGAATTTCGCTTGCAAGCAGAGGCGCGGTGGGTATGCTGGGTCTATTGTATATCGTCATTGAATTGGTGTCAAGTTGCTTCGGGCGACTAGCGACTTAACCCCATCACCCTAAATGCAATCCCCAGCGCCTTCTCGGCATCTTCCCCGGCACCGACTAATCCGTCCAGCGCCGTCTGCAATTCAGCCACTGCCTGGCGGTCGTCCAGGTATTTCAGGTTCAGGCGCACGTTGATTATCGCGCTGTCCAGCGCGGCTTTGGCCATGTGGGCGGCTACGGCTACGTCGCTCACCAGGTTGGGGTTGCAGTTGTCTGCTAATTCCACTGCGTCGGCCAGCAAGCGGGCGCAGTGCCGGGCGATCTGCAGCGGTATTTGCGCGGACTCCAGCGTCGCGGCCTGGATAGCGGCCTTGCGCGTCGCCGTTTCCTCATCAGTGGCACGCGGCAGTGCCATCGCCGCGCCGTAGCCGGCGAAGGCTTCCGAATCCTTTTCTATTAACTGCTGCAGTTCCCGCCGTGTCACATCGGCGTCAGCGATCACCCGCGCGGCCACCGCCTCGTATTCGGCATACTTGGGGCGTCCCACGGTGAAGCGGGCGGCCATTGCCAGCAGCGCCGCCCCCATCGCCCCCGCCAGCGCCGCCGCGCTCCCGCCGCCGGGTATCGGCTCGCCACTGGCCAGCTGGTCAAGGTACTGTTCAAGTTTTGCGTTCAGGTATTCAGGCATATAGTATCCATCCTTGTATACACCCCGAAGGGGTGGTGGAATATAGCCCAGGGCGTAAGCCCTGGGGATGGTGTTCATTGAATTGTATACCACCCCGTAGGGGTGGTGGAATGGGTTTTGCCGCGCTAGTTTCGGTTTTACCTAACCCCCAGCCCCTTCCCTGCGAGGGAAGGGGTGCCGATTGAAAGAGATAGTACGAAAAAGTATTACCATTCGTTTGGACACCCCCTTCCCGCGCCGGGAAGGGGGCCGGGGGGTTAGGTAACCCGCTATTTCCGCAGTCGCTCCGGCACCACGTCGTGGCTTAACAGGTCGTCCAGTGTCTCACGGTTGGCGATCAGCTCGGCTTGGCCCTCGTTCACCAGCACCACGGCGGGGCGGGTGAAGCGGTTGTAGTTGCTGGCCATGCTGTAGTTGTAGGCACCGGTGGTCTGCACGGCGAGGATGTCGCCGGGTTCCACTTCGGGCAGGGGCAGGTCAAAGATGAGGTTATCGCACTCGCAATGCTTGCCCGCCAGGCGCACCTTCTGTGTCACCGGGGCGTTCGGCTTGTTGGCCACCATCGCCTCATAGACTGCTTCATAGAGCGCCGGACGCGGATTATCGCTGAGGCCGCCGTCGACGCTGACGTATTTACGGATGTTCGGCACATCTTTGATAGTGCCGATAGTGTAGAGCGTGGTGCACGCCTCGCCCACGATTGAGCGGCCCGGCTCCTGCAGCAGCAGCGGGTAGGGCAGGCTATACTTGGCCAGCTCATCATGCAGGCCGGTGATCACGGCATCGGCGTACTCTTCCGGGGTGGGCGGCTGGTCGTCGCTGCGATAACGCACGCCGACGCCACCACCGAGGTCTAGCTCGGCGATAGTCAGCCCCAGCTCGTCGCGCAG
>JBBQQW010000152.1:0-6333 GCA_038215455.1 Armatimonadota bacterium | reverse complement strand
TTCAATAGATAACCATTCAATCGGCACCCCTTCCCTCGCAGGGAAGGGGGCTGGGGGGTTAGGTATATCGTGGCGAAAAGCAAAGATAATGCTAATAATCTGGCGTCATTAGCGCAGCGGTTGGGCATCAGCTTTCATAATGTGGGGCTGCTGACTACAGCGCTGACGCACCGGTCATACTCGGCGGAGCATGGCGCTGAGTCCAACGAGCGGCTGGAGTTCCTCGGCGACTCGGTGCTGGATTTGCTCATTGCTGAGGCGCTTTACCTTGCTTATCCAGAGGCGGATGAGGGAGTTCTTTCCACCAGCAAGGCCGCGCTGGTGAACGAGAAGGCGCTGGAGCAGGTGGCGCTGCGCTGGGATATCGGTGCGCTGGCCATCATGTCGCACGGCGAGGAATCCGCCGGAGGGCGACGCCGCCGCGCCATGCTCGCCGATACTGTCGAGGCGATAATCGGCGCATATTATCTGGATGCTGGGTTGGACGCCTGCCGCGAATTCGTGCTGCGCGAGATACCGGTGACCACCGCCGATACGCACGGCGAAGCCTGGCATGACTACAAAACGGAGCTGCAGGAATATTGCCAGAGCCGCTACCACGAGACCCCGGCCTACCTTCCCGTGCGCGAGGAAGGCCCCTCCCACATGCGTACATTTGTGGTGGCCACGATATTCCGCGGGGCGCACTGCGGCGAAGGTTCCGGCAAAAGCAAAAAAGAGGCCGAGCAAGCCGCGGCAAAAGTGGCGCTGGGAGTGCTGTCTGAACCCGGATTTGTGGGATTATAAGGATTTTCCTGATAATTGGGGCGGTAGAGTCGATGGGTAATATGCTAAAACTTTCTCGCTGGATTAAAATCCCGGCATAACTTGGAACTAGAAACTGGGAACTAGGAACTAGGAACTTAAAAAAATGATTGATGCGCACTGCCACCTGAATAACCCGGAGATGATGGAATCTACCGCCGCCATGCTGCAACGCATGGCGGCGGTGGGTGTCACCGGTGCAGTGGTGGCGGGGTATGACCTGCCCAGCAGCTATCGCGCGGTAGAATTGGCGCAACGCTATCCGCAGCTGCGCGCCGTCATCGGCGTACACCCGCACGATAGCGACACCATCGATGATGCGCTCATCGATGAGCTGCGCGCGCTGGCGCGGGCACCGCAGGTGCTGGCTATCGGCGAGATCGGGCTGGATTATCACTACGATCACTCCCCGCGTGAGGTGCAGCGCGTGGGCTTCCACCGGCAATTGGTGCTGGCGGCGGAGCTAGGTCTGCCGGTGGTGATCCACGAGCGCGAGGCTATTGATGACGCGCTGCAGATCATGGATGCCGAGGGCGGCTGGGCACGCGGTGGCCACTGGCACTGCGGCAGCGTGGAGCCAGAGATCGGCCTGCACATCGCCCAGCATATGTACATCGGCATAGCCGGGTGGGTCACCTTCAAAAAAGCGGAGAATATCCGCGCGCTGGCGACGGCAATTCCACTGGAGCGGATGTTGCTGGAGACCGACACCCCCTACCTCGCGCCGATCCCCCACCGCGGCAAGACAAATGAGCCATCCTACATCCCACTCATCGCCGCCGCAGTAGCCGAGTTACACGGGGTAACAGCGGCGGAAGTGGGCACCCAGACGGCGGCGAATGTGGGGCGGGCGTTTGGACGGTTCTGAAATTGATAATCCGTTGCCAGAATGGCAACAATTCGATAGCCTGGGGCAGCGCCCTGGGGAGGGTATTATGCAAACAGCAACCTTATCATCAGGACTTCCCGTCCTGTTTCAATATGCTCGGAAGACGCCGCGGATTGCGCTGGCGGTCACCTTTGCAGGGGGCAAGATGCGCGAGGTGACGCCGGGGACGGCGCAGCTGGCGGGGCATTTGCTGCTGAAAGGCACGGCGACGCGGAGCGCGGAGGCGCTGGCGCAGGAGCTGGACGCCCACGCGATAGCCTTGCAGGATATGGTCCTCTGCGACCTCTCGTCGCTATCGGCGGTCTTCCTCAATCGCGAGTTAGCGCACACGCTGGAGATCATCCACGACATCCTCACCGCCTCCACCTTCGCCGATTTTGCGAAGGAGAAGGTGCGGCTGCTGGGCGCTATCAACACCGCGCTGGATGTCCCGCGTGAGCTGGCGGGCGATCTACTCAACGCAGCGCTCTTCGCCGGGCACCCGTATGGCAATACCGGCACGGCGATAATGGACGCGGCGGAGCGGCTGGATGTGGCGCAAGTGCGCCAGCTGATAAGCGCAGAACAGTATCCGCAGGGGATGAATATCACGCTGGTGGGCGATGTACCACTGGACGAGATTCTCCCGTTGCTGGAGACAGCATTCGGCAGCCTGACTGCCGGGGTGCCGGTGGCCGAGCCGGCACCACCCGCCGCACTTACCGAGGATATTCTGGTTCGCCGTGTGCGCCCGGACGCGCAGCAGGCGCAGGTCTTCCAGGGGTGGCACGCCCCGGCGCTGGGGTCACCGCAGCAGGCGGCATTCTCGGTGATGAACACAATATTGGGGGTGGGGGGCCTAAGCTCGCGCCTCTTCCGCGAGCTGCGCGACAAGCAGGGGCTGGCCTACACCGTGCGCAGCCAGTACGCGCTGATGCGCCAGGTCAGCGAGTTCTCCGTCACCATCGGCACCTCGCCGGAGAATATCGAGAAAGCCCAGCGCGGCTTCACCGAGCAGATCGTGCGTATGCAGCAGGAGCTGGTCAGTGATGATGAGCTGAGCGGGGCCAAAGGCCGCATGCGCGGTAGCTACGTGCTGGGGCATGAAACCAACAGCCAGTATTGCCAGGACTACTCCTTCAAGCATATCACCGGCGTCGGCCCCGACTACGGCGCGCGCCTGCTGGAGAAGATAGAGACGGTAACAAAAGAGCAAGTGCAAGCAGCCGCACAACTGCTGACGGGGCCAAGTGCTACGGTGATCGTGGCACCGGAGTAGGGTATCGGGTTGTTCTTTATCAGGTAACCACCGCTTCGTGGTAAAAGCATCACCCCACCAAAATTTTTTTCACAATTATTTCCCCAGTCCATTCTATGTAACATTTCTGAAATATTGCTCTGGCATACTGTACATGTTAGAGGGAGCAGGCAGCTATGCCGGTGACGGCATATGGTCAGTTGTCAAATGCTCGAATTTTGATCCCCGATGAGGGGATATTGCGAAAGGGGAGTACCATGAGTACGATGAACGCTCGTAAGAAAGCTATTGCCACGATAGCGGGCAAGGAGCAGGCGGAAGCCAGCGTGAACTACGTGGAGAAGCCGATTACCGAAATTTTCGGTATGAACGTCTTCAATTTGGAGACGATGCGCAAGCGCCTGCCGAAGGCAGTCTTCAAAAGCATCAAGTTGACGATCGAAGAAGGCAAGCCGCTGGATATCACCGTGGCTGATGTCGTCGCCAACTCGATGAAAGACTGGGCAATTGAGCGCGGTGCCTCGCACTACACCCACTGGTTCCAGCCGATGACCGGCCTGACGGCGGAGAAGCATGACAGCTTTATCAACCCGACTGCCGACGGCAGTGTAATCCTGGAGTTCAGCGGTAAAGAGCTGATCAAGGGCGAGCCAGACGCATCATCCTTCCCTTCCGGCGGTATCCGCGCCACCTTCGAGGCACGTGGCTACACAGCCTGGGATCCCACCAGCCCCGCCTTCCTGATTGAGAGCACCAACGGCACCACCCTGTGCATCCCGACGGCGTTCGTCTCCTATACCGGCGAAGTGCTGGATAAAAAAGTTCCGCTGCTCCGCTCCATCGAGGCATTATCCACGCAGGCACTGCGTGCATTGAGTCTCTTCGGCAACACCAGCGCCAAGCGCGTTATCGCTACCGTGGGACCAGAGCAGGAATATTTCCTTATCGATAAGGACTTCTATCTACAGCGCCCAGACCTGATTAACGCTGGTCGCACCCTCTTCGGAGCCAAGCCACCCAAGGGCCAGGAGATGGAAGACCATTATTTTGGTGCCATCCGCGCCCGTGTGCTGAACTACATGATGGACGCCGAGCAGGAGATGTTCAAGCTGGGTATCCCCATCAAAACGCGCCACAACGAAGTCGCACCGGCACAGTTTGAAGTCGCGCCGATGTATGAATCCTCCAATCTGGCCACTGATCATAACATGCTGGTGATGGAGCTGCTGAAATCCGTCGCCGGTAAGCACGGTTTCGCCTGCCTGCTGCACGAGAAGCCCTTCGCTGGCGTTAACGGCAGTGGCAAGCACAACAACTTCTCTATGGCCACCGATGACGGGCAGAATCTGTTGGAGCCGGGCAAAACCCCGCATGAAAATGCGCAGTTCCTCTGTTTCCTGGCGGCTATCATCCGCGCGGTAGACAA
The DNA here is from genome assembly GCA_038215455.1 of Armatimonadota bacterium. Classification (GTDB taxonomy): domain Bacteria; phylum Armatimonadota; class Hebobacteria; order CAIYQO01; family CAIYQO01; genus CAIYQO01. Next base: position 1,977 of record JBBQQW010000152.1, on the reverse strand, counting down.
GCATGCTGACCTGTTGCGCGCTTCCGTAGCCGTGGTGGGTAATGATCATCGTCTGGGCGCTAACGAAGCTCCTCCGGCGGTCATTTCCATCTTCCTCGGCAAGCAGCTGGAAGAGATTGTTGATCAGTTGATCGCCGGCAAAGCCGAGGGCGGCAAGCACGGCGGACAGCTCACCGTGGGCGTCAGCACGCTGCCAACACTGCCGAAGGACACCACCGACCGCAATCGCACCTCGCCGTTCGCCTTTACCGGCAACAAATTCGAGTTCCGCGCCGTGGGTTCCACGCAGACGATCTCTGGCCCGAATATCGTGCTCAACACCATCGTCGCCGAGTCCATCGACTATATGGTGACCTCACTGGAAGCATCAATAGCCAAGGGTGAGAAGCTGGAAAGTGCGCTGCAGCAACTGCTGCAGAGTGTGCTGAGCGAGTCCAAGGATGTCCTCTTCGATGGCGATGGCTACAGCGCCGAATGGGCTGCAGAAGCCGAAAAGCGCAAATTGCCAAACCTGAAGACCACCGTGGATGCGTTGCCGGCGTTGATCACCGAGAAGGCCCATAAGCTCTTCGCAAAGTATGGCGTCTTCAACGAGATCGAGCTGGAATCACGCTACGAGATCATGTTCGAGAACTACATCAAGGCATTGAATATCGAGGCCATGCTCACCGAGCAGATCGGCGCGACTATCATCCTGCCGGTAGGTATCGAGTATCAGGGCAAGGTAGCCACCTCGCTGATCGCCACGAAAAATGCGCTCCCCGGTGCCGACCTCGGTCCGCAGGTAGCATTGCTGGAGGCTATCAGTGGTACCACCAGCGCGCTGAAGACAGCTATCGACGCGCTGGCAGCCAAGCATGCTGCAGTTCCCGAGGACGGCGCTGTGCTGGAGACAGCAACCTACTATCGTGACGAGGTTCTTCCCGCCATGTTGGCTGTTCGTGAAGCTGCGGACACCCTGGAGAACTTGGTAGACGACGCTACCTGGCCGTTGCCGAAGTATCGCGAGATGCTCTTCATCGCGTAGGACAGTTTAGCTCTACCGATCAACAAGGTCTGCTTTCAGCAAATATTCGCTGAAAGCAGACCTTTTTTGTAAAACTGTGACCGTTATACCTGAAAAACCTGCAGACCTACAGCCATATTCATGGTATCATTGTAGTGGCTTAAGTTGGCTTTTGTGGGGGGAGATGATGCGTCTTCATAAATGGCAACGAATTCTGGGTAGTTTGCGTTGGGTGACGTTGCTGCTCACGATAGTATATGCTTTTACAGCTGGCCTGTCGCTGTCATATTATCGTGGCTGGGTGGAGCTTGATACCACAGATATCCGCGGCCAGTACCTCTTCATTTTTTTCAAAGATGATGCGATTTACCTGTGGCTCACATTTTCTTTGTTACTCCTTCTCGTCTATCTGGTATATCTGCAATTCCGAAATTTCAGCCGTAAAATGCAGCTGCAGCAAGAGCATCTGAGCACGATATTTGAATCATCCCCGGTTGCTATCATTACTACCGAGATGGACGGAACCATAATCTCCTGGAATCCCTGCGCGGAAGTCACATTCGGCATTAAATATTACGAGGCAATCGGCAAAAACTACGCTGAATTGCTGGGAATACCCGGGGAAGAATTTGCTGGTTACATTTCGCGCGCAGAGATGAATCTACCGCTACCTGACTATACCGTGACATATACACGAGAAGATGGCGCAAAGATACTACTTAACGGCACGATCACCCCACTCCACGAGCAAAAAGCCGGGAGCACTACCGGGATGCTGGTGATGCTAGCGGATATTACCGAAAAGCGCGCGGTTGAGGTAGAACTGCAACTGTTTGAACGGCGCTACCGTGACCTGGTAGAGAACGTAAATAGCATTATTTTGAAGCTGGATAGCAAAGGCAAGGTGATATTCTGGAATCGGTATGCGGAGGAGTTCTTCGGATATACTGCAGCGGAGATAATAGGCAAAC
>JBBQQW010000151.1:0-6376 GCA_038215455.1 Armatimonadota bacterium | reverse complement strand
GTAAACATCACCGGGGGAAGAGAGATGACAGAAAATAGTTCTTTGGCGGATGCTGACGGCATCCTTTTGCTTCTGGTGACGCAGGCGGTTGAACTTGGCACATCGGGGCTTGAAATTGAATACAGCAATGGCAAGGAAGAGGTATGTGCGATATTCAATTCGATGGCTATCGGGATTGCCAGTCTGCCAACAACAGGCGAAGAGGCCGTTGCTTTGCGCAATGTGCTCTACTCTCATAGAAGAAAGTCCCTTACGCTGACCATCGCAAGTCAGCAGTGCGTCAAACTCACGGTGAAAACCTATGACAGCTTTGGTGAAATTGCGTACCGGGTCACTATCCAGAAGATCGTGCAACCATGACATCGATTTGCCCGGCATCACCACCTTGTGGCCCATCAGCGTCACGTGCTAAATGCCTCAACAACCGCCCGCGTTGTCAGAGACCACATTGACAGGTACTTTCATCTTCGACAGATCGTCGTACATGGTTTTATTCGCTTCCGTTTAATTCGCCAGATTGATCATGCGCTGCTCAGTCGTGCCCGGAGCGTATTGCGTATCGCGTGCTGTGCCAGCCTCCATACTTTCCATATCTACCCGCCGTCCCCGCCCAGCGGGATTCCGGCGCGGATCTTCATTGCCGGTGCCGGGGATCAACCAAAATTCTGCCGTCCCCGTCCTGGTGTCCGGGTCGAAGTGAATGATGCGTAGGAACGCGCGGATGATCAGGCGTTGCTCCTCAATCGTTCCCGCCAACAACACATTCCGCGCCATCCCTATTCGCTGGCAGGCCAGGCTATATTGGGAGTCCACCGCCTCATCGAGCATCTCGCGCTGGGCGGCTTGCCGTCGGATGGCTTCTTCCTGGCGCTGTAATTCTTCCATCTCCAGGCGCAATGTCTCCAGATGCGTATTCACGAACTCGCGGTTCGCCTCACTGATGCTACCGAGCACCCCACTGACCTGTTGGCTGATATCTCGCTTTCGCGCGGCGATGGTCTCCAGCGTCAGCTCACCTGATGCCCCTTCACGCGTGGCGGTAGCGCTCAACTCCTGTCGGATCATAGCGCGGAGTTCATTCTCCCCGCCATCTCGCACATAGCTCCCGATAATCTCAGCGATCTGGTCAAGCACCCAGTTCTCCAACGCCTCCTGCGCGATCACCGAGCGGTGGCAGACAGCGTTGCCTTTCGAGACATAGCCGTTGCAGGCATAGTAGTACGTCTTCACTTTCGTGCCATCTTTGCGCAATTTGCCTTTCACCGTGGAATACCCCTGCCAGTAATGCCCGCAACGATCGCACTGAATCAAACCGGTCAGCAGGTAGGATGATTTTGCGCCTTGCCCGACACGGAACGATTGCCCGTTATGCGATTTCCGCCGCTCTTCTCGCTTGTCTTTGGCGCTCTCGAACTGTTCCCGGGTGATGAGCGCCGGATGGGCGTCCGGGATGACGATCCAGTCGGCTTCCAGATTCTGCTCCGCGCCGCCTCCGGGAATGCCATTCCGTCGTACCGCTTTGCCGCCAGCAATCTTATGAAACTTGGCAAAGGACAAGCGATTCCACACCATGTCACCGACGTAGGCAGGATTGAGCAGGATGTCGCGGATGGTCGTCATCGACCAGCTAGCGCCGTGGTAGCGCGACCAGGTGCCACCACGTGGCGAGGAGATGCCCAGAGTATTCAACCGGTCGGCGATCCCCTTGAAGCCCATGCCATCGCGGGTGTACCAGGTGAATATATTGCGGATAGTCTCGACGCGCGCGGACTCGCTCGGAGTCAACTTGCAGCGGTCTGCCTTGCTGACATTGAGTGACTCCCCACGCTCTACCGCGCTGGTCACTTCCCCTTGCGCGTTCAGTAGCGCCTTCGTGCCATCGGGTTGATAGCGCACGATGGCTCGAACCGCTCCCGCGCTGGTATAGTACGCCAGGTCATAACCGTAGGGTGGGGTACCGCCATTCCATAAGCCCTCATTTACGCGGGAGAGCTGCCCGCGAATCGTCACCAGCGATAAATCTTTCGATTCCTGCCGTGCCTGCCATTGCTTGACCGGGCGTAGCAAGTCGTCGGTATCATCGCCGTTGAAGCCCTCGGAGATATAGACGATCTCGATCCCACGCTTGCGCAGTGTGAAGCGGTAGTAGCCGGCCTCGTCGTTGTCCAGACGGCCAAAACGCTTTACATCGTAGACCAGCACATGCGTAAACGGGCACTCCCGTTCTTTGGCATCCGTGATCAGCTCCTGAAATGCCTTGCGCTGCTCGCTGGTGGTGCCGCTGATGGCATCGTCAATGTAGTAATGCAGGACGTCAAAGCCGTGTTCCAGCGCATAGCGGTCGATGGCTTTGCGCTGGTCGCCGATGGATTGTTCCTGCCGATCCGTCGAGCGACGCAGGTAGCCGACCGCTGGTATAGTGCCACGAGCCGCCATAGTTAATGTAGCCATGTTAGTTGCCCCTTTCCATAATCAATGGCGTGACATTAATGGCTTCCGTCGGCGGAAGAGTCAAGTCGCGTGGTGGAAGCGGGTGCTCTGGTTGGCCCATTCGAACTGCGATGCCCGCCAACAGGCGCATGGCGTGGTGCAGACTTTCCCGTTGTGACGGCATCGCCGATGTCTTAACCGGGCGCAACGTGAATTGTTCGGCAAGGTCCAGACTCGATGGTATAGATTTCTTTTGTTTGTAACTTACAGCCATATACACTCCTCTAATCAATCCAAAATCGTCATCATCACCCGCGCCAGCGACGGGATTCGCAACGTCGCGCCCACCGGCAAGTCGAGCGGGAAACAGATATCATTCCAGTCACAGATGATCCACCAGAGCAGTGGGTCACCTAAATATTTATAAGCCAGCAGGTCGATCCGATCGGCGTCCGTCACCATGTGGAAACGGTCGTCCGGCTGTGGTGCAGTGTCGACTTGCGGGCGGCTACCGAAGAACTGGGTGTCGTCATCCTGGAATACTACGCAATCGCGGTAGCGTGAGCGGTCACTGATCATCGGCGCACCTCGCTGGCGTTTACGGATTGTGCCACCACTTCTTCCAGTGTCATTTCGACATCGGCGCGTAATGGCAACAGCGTCGCCGGGTCGAAGAGATAGCTGTAATGCGCGCGCACCTCCCGCACGAGACATGTCGTGCCGGGATACAGTTCCCCGAAAAAGAAGAGTACCTGGTGTGGAGCTTGTTTCAACATCGACGCGTCATGCGTCGGATAGAGCAATGCCTGCAACCAGGCCACTTTTTTCTTCACATCCCTCTGGTAAAAGGTCACGGTAAAACTGATCTTTCGTGCGTCACCGGCGACGAACTGGTAGCGAGGGTGACTCATCCCTGGCACCACCAGCGTGGCATAGCTCGTCGCTTTGCTGTCGACGATATCGTTCGGGTTATATTGAAACGCCAACCGTTCGCGGGTGACGACATCCACCAGATAGGCGGTTAAAGCTTTCGTCTGTGCCATATTAACCTCCTATCGATTGTCATAGTTGCGAATGCGGCGCTCACTCATATCGCGATATACTGCGCGAGCGATCTCGCGACCATCCAGCGCCACCACCACATCGCCGGGAGTGTTGCCGCCCAGCGTGTCCAACTTGCTGGCGATTAATTCCAACAAATCGCGCACAGGTTCGCTGGCGGACTGTGTCGGGAACGTCTGTTGCTGCGGACGTATCGGCACCGGCATGAACGGACGAGCGATTGGTGTGCCCGCGGCGACCGGTGCCAGTGTCGGCGGCATGACAGACGGCAGATTATCTCCAAACGCGAACGCCTGCTGCATAGCCAGCTCCGGCAAGTGTGATGCCTGGGCGATACCCCGGCTCATTGTGTCGAGCACTGAGAACCCGGATTGCGTCAGCATGGAGAGCGGCCCCAATTCCGCATCGGAATGCGGCAGCAACTTGCCCAGCTTGTCGAGACCAGCCTTCAATGCATTAAAAGGAGCCATGGCCGCCTGCTTGATACCCTCCGCCAGAGATTCCATAAGCTTTTTGCCGGACTCAAGCGCATTGGGAATAATGTTCTGGAACCCGGTGAGAATATTCTGCAATGCACCAGCGGCAGCATTCTTCACCCCATCCCAGGCATTTATAGCCCAGTTCTTCACCCCGGCCCAGGCGTTCCATGCTGCGCCGGAGATACTATTCCATACTCCGTTGATGGTATTGCCCACCACCTGCATGGCATTCCCCAGCCAGGGGTATTGCGCAGCTATCTCACCCACCGCATTATTACTGGCCGCTTTGCAACGATCCCATAATGAACCATGCCCATTAGCGATGGCCCCCCAGGCACCGACGGCGATATTCTTCGCCAGCTCCAGATTCTTCCCATGGAAATTTACATACGCTGACACGCCGGACTTGATCCCCTCCCATGCCTGACTGGCACCATTCTTAATACCGTTCCAAGTATTATTACACCAGCCACCGATGGTAGATGCACTCGCCTTTACGCCCTCCCAGATAGCGCCGCCGGCACTCTTCATCCATCCCCATATCTTGCCGAGGAACCCTTTGATGGCATTCCAATTCTTATACACCGCCAGTGCAATCCATCCCAACGGCCCGAGAATAACTGCCAATATAGTTGGCCCCCAGGCTTTCAGGAATGATACTACTCCAGTGAACACTGATACTGCTGCCTGCTTCAGACCGTTCCAACAGCCCAGCAGGAAAGCCTTGATGGCATCCCAGTTCTTCCAGACTAATATGCCAATGGCGATCAAGGCGATGATTGCAAGACAGATCAAGCCTATTGGCCCAGTAGCAATGGTCATCGCCACTCCGAAGGCCGATGTCGCTGTAGTCGCCACCCAGGTGGCCGCCGCCCCCGCCAGCATAACCCCACGCTGAACGAGTAATACCGCCATAGCTGCCGCACTTCGCGCCCCTAGCGCCACCCACTGCGCCCCTTGCGCGACCAGCGCCGCCACCGCTCGCCAACCTGCTACTGCATACTGCGCGGTGCTCACTGCCGCCATGCGCATCGCCTGCCAGGCACCGGATATTCCGCCGGTAAAGTTTGACCAGGAGGTGCTGGCGATTCCCTGCAGTTGATTCATTGTGCGTGCCAGGTTGATAGTTCCGGCCATCTGCAACGCGGCCACGAAATTACGTACAATCTGTGCCCCGGCGATAGTCGCCTGAATACCGGATTGAATTAGCGCCGGGCCAAAGATAGTACCCAGCACGATTGCCGCCCATTTCACCACAGATGATATGGTGCCCCAATGCGTGACGAACACATTGGCGACGACTGTCATTCCTTCCCGCAAGCAGCCGATGGCCGTGACAATGCCCTGAATAACCTGTACGGTCCCAGTGATCACCCAGATAATCCCGGAGAACACGGTGGCGACAAGTTGCCCGACGAACCCGAGTACTTCACCCACCGCCTGTCCGAAAGCCCGCCAACTCCCCGTAGTACCCGCTACCTCCACCTTTACCGATTGAACGATGCCGAAGACGCGTCCCAGCGCAGTGAACAAGCCGCTAAATGCCTGTACCAGCGCGGTGAGCGAAGGTTCCACAACCGCGCGGATGTTGCCGAAGAACGAGGAAAATCCCTGCCACAACCCTTGCAGAAAAGCGCACACACGTGCATAGACCTGGAATACCGTCACCACGAAGTTCATCAGCCCGGAAGCTTCTAACTGCGCCGCGATGCTCGCGCTCATGCTACCGGTCTCACCATCGAAGCTACTTATCAGCTGGGTCAAACCCACAAACACCGCGCTTATGTACGTCCAGGCATTTGTGACCACATCGCGGATGCCGGCAAAGTTCGTCACCCATGCTTGGCGCAGCAACCATACCACAGCAATCACCCCGGCGATGATGAGTATGGCGGGTAATATACTCGAACCCACCGCGCCCATGGCGCTCAATAGAATGGGGCCAATAGTCGCCAACCCGGTACTGATGGCGGGTATCAACAATCCCAGCGAGCCGATAACGGTAATGACACCACCTACTGCCAGCAGCAACGCACCTAACCCCAATGCTGTAGCCAGTATGCCGCGTACCAATGCCGGGTGCGACCGCGCCCAGTCCTGCAGTCGCAACACCACGAACTGCACCCCCTGCATGAAGGGAGTAAATATGGGGAGCATGGTATTGCCGGCTATTTCCGCCAGGTTCTTCACTTGCTGGGTGACCAGCTTCAACCCGGAGCCGATATCGCTGGTCATAGCAATAGCCATCTCTTCGGTCACTGCGGTACCGCCCTGCATCGCCTGCTTCACTCCGTCGATGTTATTCTGCAGTGTATCAATACCTGCGGACATCTGCAGGATGAACTTCACCGCCTCATCGGTGCCGAAGGCCTTTTGCAGTTGCATCTGCGCGGCAACGCTGGCCA
>JBBQQW010000150.1:0-6388 GCA_038215455.1 Armatimonadota bacterium | reverse complement strand
GGTGACTTCATGCGCGTATCCCGCTTTGAAGGGGTCTACTGGCTTATCCCATACTACCGGCGGGCCATCAATAGCCGCCAGCTTAACATCGCCACCACGTGCAATGACGTAGTCGTAGAACTTCAGCGCGTGGAAGCGCTCCTCCTGCTCTTGCACGCGCATCCAGTTGGCGCAGCCGGGCAGATTGATACTGGCATACCAGGCGGACATCGACAGATACAGATACCCCGAGTACAGCTCGTAGTTGATCTGGTCGTTGATCGCCGCTAACATTTTTTCATTAATCATTGTTCTGCTCTCCCACCCATACGCCGTGCAGGTTGCAGGATTCACGTGCGGAAACCTGAGTAGCGGAGATGAAGAATTCCGCCTCCGGGGCGTCGCCCGGATCCAGGAACTTGCGATAGGAGATGCCGTCAGCCACCAGCTCGATCCACTCGATCCAGTGCGTGTCGATCATCGGATGCGGCACGCTGCCCACCATCACCTTGAATCCCTGCGCGGTCTTCTCAATGATCGGCACGTGCTTTTCGCGCGCGGCATCCACTGAATTCTCAGTGACCAGCGTCATCATATGCCCGTCGCAGGTGAATTCCAGCCCTTCACCACGCAGTACTTCAATCAGTGCACCACACTCGGCGCACTTGTACAGTTCAGTTGCCATCGGTCAGTTCTCCTTTCAATGTATTAGTTTCAGATTCCAAGTTCCAAGTTCCAAGTATAATTTCAATGCATCTTTACCATCAGGTCATCCTTGAAACTTGGAATTTGGAATTTGGAATTTGGAACTATTCTCTACCAATTCTCCCCCAACAGTTCAAAATGATCTATCGGGTGGATGCAGGCCGGGCAGACTTTCGGCGCATCGGGGCCTTCGTGGATGTAGCCGCAATTACGGCAGCGCCATACTACCGGCTCCGGTTTGGCGAATACGGTGCCATTTTCGATATTCGCCAGCAGGGCGCGATAACGGTGCTCGTGGTTCTTCTCGGCTACCGAGATATTCTCGAAGAGCTTCGCAATTACCGCAAAGCCCTCGGCGCGTGCCACACCGGCGAAGTTCTGGTAGATCATCGTCCACTCGGCCTCTTCGCCATCGGCGGCGGCCTTGAGATTCTCCGCCGTCGTCCCTACTTTACCAGCGGGATATGTCGCGATGATTTCCACGTCGCCGCCCTCCAGGAAGCTGAAGAAGCGCTTGGCGTGCTCCTTCTCCTGCGTAGCGGTCTCGGTGAAGATATCCGAAATCTGCACGAAGCCGTCTTTCAACGCCTGGCTGGCGAAATAGGTGTAACGATTGCGCGCCTGTGATTCACCGGCGAACGCCGTCAACAGATTTTTCTCGGTCTGAGTGCCCTTAACTGAAGCCATTATCATTCTCCTTTTTTTGACTTTAATCCTGCCGTCGAATTGCCATATTACTCCTCAACGGCTACCATATATCCGATAGTAATAGCCCTGTGGCGACAAGTCAAGTGTTTATGCACAATTATCACCTCAATAAGCCGAAGTTTAGCGATTTATTACCGCAAATACTACCTTGATTGACACACAATTTGTGCTAAGCGTATGTTATTGTACTATAGGCACAACAATGGGGCATAAGTCAATTATTATGCTGGGCGCTCCCGCCTCCTTTAGGTGGTGGATACTTGGATGGTGAAACAATGAAGGAATATAAACCAGGACGGGGGACATGGCACTTTGATGTACTCAGGGTCATAATTCTCTCGATGTATATCGTGATGGCGTTTGCTATCTCGCAAGATATCGGCGCTACCATGCAATTGCAATCTATAGCAATGTTAGCAATCGGGATCTATCTGTCATATGAGCTGTTGCGTTCTGTCATAACCTTGCTTACGCGAGTGAGTCGCATTGAAAAAACTGATGACGGGATGCTGCTTTTTGCGACTCCCGTAAGGGAATTCAGCGTCAACATCAGCGATATTCTGGAGATCGACACGGTGAAAGACTCAGCCAATGCGCTGATGAATCGCCAGCGCCGCCCCTTCGATTCCTGGTTGATGAAGAATAAAGGTGTCGGAAAAGCTACCGGCATCAGGATAACCCATAGGGATGGGAATATCACCATCCCCGGCTGGCGACCGAGTTATGATATATTAGCGCTACAGGCCGACATCATTACAGCAAACCCAGCAGTCATCTTTCGCGATGAGGTGTTGCATGATATAGTGATGCGAGAGGCGCGTGGTAGTGAAGATGAGTCCGCCTTCGCGGATTTTTTTTAACAAATTAATAACGCGCTTGCAGTTGTTAGCCACCTTCTTCAGGAGGTGGTGTAACAATTACTAGTTGATTCTTTTATGGGCACAGGTTAGACTGAATCTATTTATCCCGAAGGGATCGAAGCTGTTAGCCGGGGGTGGAGCGTAGCGGAACCCCGGTATCATGTGCCATAAATATATTCCCACCCCGGAGGGGTGGCAGAGACTGCCGCCCCTATCGGGGTGAAATAAGTATCGGGATGTTTTTCCCAGGGCTTGCGCCCTGGGCTATATTCCCTCACCCCTTCGGGGTGGTTACCAGATAGCCAACTCGATATAGTGCTTAAGAGGAATTAAAAAGCCGTTCACGGTTTTGGAACTTGGAATTTGCAACTTGGAACAAAATGACAACGATAATCAAATAGCAGACCTCGCATGTGCCTGCGAAACACCGCTCTCCGGGCGGCGGGTCTCGCCGCGGGAGCTGCTCTGGCTGGCGGGTTTCCTGCTGGTGGGGGTGCTGGGGTATTTCTTCCTCTGGCAGGCGGCCTTCTGGGTGACGCATACGCTGCTGCGGCTGCCGGTGGTGGAGCAGGTGAAGGTCGGCGTCGGCTTCGCCTGTATCAGCTGCGGGGCGAATGTGGCGGAGCTGACGGCGCAGATGCGGCTGAGCCTGGCGGTGGAGTTCTTTGTCTACGAAGTGCCCAAGGTGCTGATACTCCTCACCGGCGTGGTCTTTCTGGTAGGCATCCTGCGCAGTTTCTTCACCGCGGAGCGCACGCGCGCGCTGCTGGCGGGCAAGCGCACCTTCCTCGGCAACATCCTCGCCGGGGCACTGGGGGTGGCCACGCCGTTCTGCAGCTGCTCCGCCGTGCCGCTTTTCATCGGCTTCGTCTCCGCCGGGGTGCCGCTGGGCGTCACTTTCAGCTTCCTCATCAGCGCGCCAATGGTGAATGAGGTCGCGCTCATCCTCCTCTGGGGGCTGTTCGGCTGGCGCGTGGCGGTCATATATCTGGCGGCAGGTCTGACTATCGCCATCGTCGCCGGGTGGGTCATCGGCAAGCTAAAACTGGAGCGCTATGTGGAGCCGTGGGTGTACACGCTGCCCGGTGGCGCTGCCGAGACCGGCGAAGAGCAACCACTCGGCTGGGGCGAGCGCCTCGACTTCGCCTACAGCGCCCTGCGCGATATCGTCGGGCGCGTCTGGCCCTTCATCCTGCTGGGCATCGCGGTGGGCGCGGGCATCCACGGATATGTGCCCAACGACATGATGGCCGGCATCATGGGCGCGCGCGCCTGGTGGTCGGTGCCAGTGGCGGTGCTGGTGGGGGTGCCGCTCTACTCCAACGCCGCCGGGGTGATCCCGATAATGGAGGCGCTGCTGGCCAAAGGCGCGGCGCTGGGCACGGTGCTGGCCTTCATGAGGTCGGTGATAGCCCTCTCCCTCCCCGAGGTGATCATCCTGCGCAAAGTGCTGCGCCCCCAACTGATCGCCATCTTCCTGGCAGTGGTTGCGTGCGGAATTCTGCTGGTGGGGTACCTGTTTAATTGGCTGTTGGGGTAGTGGCATGGGCGGGAGTATCGTTTTTAGTGACAAGCCGTCCTCCCTCGCCTGGCCGTAAACTACCAGGCTGGAGGGCCTACGGCCGATCGTCCTTCGGACGGGACGGTTAAGGGCAAGCGTTCCCGTCCGAAGGACGTTCGGCGAAGCCCACCAGCCCAGTCGTTCACGGCTGGGCGGACAGGACTGGCGCTAATAACGACACGCCCATGCCCACGGGATTATTTCCAGATAGCAGCACACGCATTGGCAGGGTCCGCTGCCTGGGTGATGGGGCGACCGATGACGATGAAGTCGGCTCCGGCGGCCATGGCTTGCGCGGGGGTGGCGGTGCGGCGCTGATCGTCGGCGACGCCGGTGTCCGGGCGGATGCCGGGGGTAACCACCAGAAAGTCGCTGCCGCACGCAGCCTTGATCGCCTCTGCCTCACGCGGGGAGGCCACCACGCCGTCCATGCCGGCCAGCTGTGCTAGTTTGGCCAGCGCCACCACTTGCTCCTCCAGCGGGCGTGCCACGCCCATTTCGTCACGCAGCTCCTCCGGTGCGGTGCTGGTGAGTACCGTCACCGCGATGAGCAGCGGACGTGCTGCGGCGGGGACTGCCTGCGCCGCCGCCACCGCCGCCTGCATCATGCGCAGGCCGCCGCTGGCGTGGACATTGATCATCTGGGCACCGCTGCTGATGATACTGCGCACTGCCCCGGCGACAGTATTGGGGATGTCGTGGAACTTGCCATCGACAAAGACCGAGCACCCCAGTGCGCGCAGCTCCGCCACCACTCCCGGCCCAGCGGACATCAGCAGTTCCAGCCCCACCTTCACCCACGGGCGTTGGGGTGCCAGCAACCGCGCCATAGCCAGCGCAGCCGCAGCATCGGGGTAATCAAGTGCAACGATTAATTGTGGTGTTTTCATGCGCAAATTATAACTTATGTGCCGAGGGATGGGAAGATGTGGGTTGATTTTTAACTACTCAAACTCACCAGCCTTGGTTCTACCTAACCCCCCAGCCCCCTTCCCTGCGAGGGAAGGGGGAGCAAGGTCGTTTTCCAATAGTAGATATTGGGACGGAAATTATGGTGCGAAAAGTGTAACCATGCGATTGGACACCCCCTTCCCGCGCCGGGAAGGGGGCCGGGGGGTTAGGTAGACCAAGGCCATTGCCCGGAATACAAAATCAGCCCGCTTCATTATTGATTCCTTTTACCCACAATATGGCATCAGGAAAAAACGTTACCCCTCATCCACCCGGCGCAATATCGCATAGGCGGGCAATTCCGCACCCAGCAGCAGTATGTTATGGTTCTGCGCCACGCTCAGCTCTTCGCCCTTGATGGTGTGCAATACTGCGGGGAGGGTGTATGGGCGCACCTGGTGGTCGGGGGTGAGGAGTTCCAGCGTCTCCCCGGCGTTGAGCGAGTTCTTCACGATGCAGACGCGGTGGCCGTCGCGCAGCTCCTCGGTGGTGTGGGCGATCAACGTTGATTCGGCGAAATAGCCGCCGAAATCGCGCTGGTAGTCGTCGGGGGTGATATCGCCCTTCATGAAACCCTCGCTGTAGCCGCGGTTATTCACCCGCGAGAGCAGCTTCAGCACCTCCGCATCGGGCAACAGCTCGCCATCCATCAAGCGCCGATATACCGAGACCACGGCGGCCAGGTAGTGGGCATTCTTCATGCGCCCTTCGATCTTCAGCGCCGCCAGCCCCGCCTGCATCAGTGCGGGCACGTAGCGGTAGAGCGCCAGGTCTTTGCTGTTGAAGAGATACAGCCCGCGCTCGTCTTCCGTCACCGGGAGATAGGTGCCAGGGCGTTTTTCCTCTACCAGCGCGTAGTTCCAGCGGCAGGATTGCGTACATTCGCCGCGGTTGGCGCGTCGCCCGGTGAGGTAATCACTGATGGCGCAACGCCCGGAGTAGGAGAAGCAGACCGATCCGTGGATGAAGACCTCCGCCTCGATGCTACCGCCCAGGCGCGTCTGGATATCTTCAATCTGCCCCAGCGAGAGCTCGCGCGCCAGATTCACCCGCGTGGCCCCCATGGTGTGGTACACCTCCGCCGCCTGCGCACTCACCGTGTTGGCCTGCGTGCTCACGTGTACGGGTATCTGCGGGTAGTGGCTGATGAGCGCCTGGATCACCCCGATATCAGCGGCAATGAAACCGTCCACGCCCAGCTCCGCCAGCTGCCCGGCGCTCTGCAGCAGCGCGGTATATTCAGCGGAGAACGGGTAGATATTCAGCGTCGCATAGCCGCGTTTGCCGCGCTCATGCAGGTACGCCAGCCCCTCCGCCGCGTCCTCCAGCGAGAAATTGCCCGCGTAGCTGCGCAGCGAGAAGTCCGCCATGCCGAAATATACCGCATCCGCCCCGTAAGCCACCGCCCACTTCAGATTCTCCAGCGTCCCCGCCGGTGCCAGTAATTCTGTCATGCTCTTAGGGTACAGCAGTATGAGGGAGTTGTGAAGGGGGTGATAGAAAATCGCCCTCGTCCGCCGTAGCACGAAGTGTGAAGGAATCACTGATGAAGTGCGCTTCATTATTTGTAAAATGAGAAACTGGTGTGGTATCTGTGTCATTAGCCTTAGTCTACCTAACCCCC
>JBBQQW010000149.1:0-6444 GCA_038215455.1 Armatimonadota bacterium | reverse complement strand
TTCGGCGAACTCCAGCGAGGTCAGCCCGGTGTGTGCGATACTGGGGAAGGCGTAGAACGCCCCTTCTGGCTCGAAGCAGGGCAACCCCAGGCTGCGCAGGCGGTTGAGGATGACGCGGCGGCGCTGGTTGTACTCGTCGCGCATACGGTGCACCTCCTCCTCGCCATGCTGCAGCGCCTCGATGGCGGCCTTCTGCGCGGGGGTGGGGGCGCACATGGTGGTGTAGGCATGGATCTTATTCATGGCCGCGATGATCTCCGGCGGGCCGGCTGCAAATCCCAGTCGCCAGCCGGTCATGGCGAAGGCCTTGGAGAATCCGCTCAACAGCAACGTGCGCTCGCGCATACCGGGCAGCGCGGCGAAGGAGAGCGGCTCGCGGTCGTAGGTAAGCTCGGCATAAATCTCATCGGCGATGACGAAAAGGTCGCGTTTTTCTGCTACACGTGCGATATCCAGCATTCGCTCCTGCGGCAGGATAGCGCCGGTAGGGTTATTCGGGTAGCCGATGAGCGCCACAGTAGCACCGCTGGCCTCCGCTGCGGCATCCAGTTCCGCGCCGGTCAGCTGGAAATTATTCTCTACGCGAGTCTCCAGCGGTATCGGTACTCCACCGGCCAGCTGCACCGCCGCCGGGTAGGCCACGTAGCAGGGCTGGGGCAGCAGCACAGACTCGCCGGGGTTGAGCAATGAGCGCATGGCCAGATCCAGCCCCTCACTCACGCCCACCGTCACCAGAATCTCTGTCTCCGGGTTATACTCCACTTTGAAGCGTCGTTTCAGATACTTGCTGATCTCGCGTCGCAGTTCTATCAGCCCCATATTGGCGGTATAGTGGGTGTAGCCATGTTCCAGCGCAAAGATACCCGTCTCGCGCACCAACCAAGGCGTCACGAAATCCGGCTCGCCGATGCTCAGCGAGATAGCGTCCGGCATCTGTTCCAGCAGCCCGAAAAAGCGCCGAATCGGCGAGGGCGGCAGCGCCTGGATATTTGTAGCTATGCGTGATTCGTTACTTTTGGGCAAAATTACACCTCACCAGAATTCTTTATATGCAAAGTATAGCAAAGCGCCTATCAGAGGGCAAATATATATGGGTTTGCCCGGACACATCAGGAGTATCGTTTTTAGCAACAAGCTGTCTTTACGTGCCTGGCCGTGAACGACCAGGCTGGAAGGCCTCCGGCCAATCGCCCATTCGGGCGGGACGGGTAATGGTAAGCGTTCCCGTCCGAAGGACGTTCGGCGTAGCCCACTAGCCCAGTCGTTCACGGCTGGGCGAACAGGCCAGGCGAGGGAGGACGGCTTATCACTAAAAACGATATTCATGGCTATTGACCAAAAACCCAGTCGTCGTTATACTTAGTAGCGTCTGGTAGGGAAACCTACTAACGTTATGGCCTTGTAGCTCAGCCTGGTAGAGCAGCGGACTGAAAATCCGCGTGTCGCTGGTTCAAATCCGGCCGGGGCCACCATCTCCTTCATTATTTCGCCACTTTTTGCTTTGCGTCTGGGTATCAGGCCGACTGCGACCCATTGACGTCGTAGGGAAATGTTTCGGCAAACAAAACGCGCCAGTAGCACCGGTGACGGTTACGTTCATGATTGTGAGATAGGATTGTTTTCTGATTCAGGTAAGTCGCCACCCCCAATATGCACATATGGGGGTGGCGTTTCTCTATCACACTACCAGCTGTAAAACGCGCGAGGTGTGGGCGGGGAG
The DNA here is from genome assembly GCA_038215455.1 of Armatimonadota bacterium. GTDB lineage: Bacteria > Armatimonadota > Hebobacteria > CAIYQO01 > CAIYQO01 > CAIYQO01. The sequence continues at coordinate 4,724 of JBBQQW010000149.1, read as the reverse complement.
TGTTATGCTGAAGGTGTGGTTGTCCCATGCTATCTCTGCGCCGTTCCAGATGTCGGTCGCCCGGCTGATTTTGCCGATGCGCTTCAGTTCGTGCGGGGTTAGCGTTATGGTAGCAGGCTCTTCATTGAAGTTGAACAACCCGAGCAGCCATCCGTTTTTGGCCGGGCGCAGCCAGCGGGTGGGCAGGTTGTTTTCCTCCAGGTCCAGCGGAATGCCGGGGACTCCTACCATGCTGTGCGCCATCACCATGGCAGTCATCGCGCGGCCTTCGTCGTTCAGCAGTGCGGGGATATCGCCGAGGGAGAGCGCCCCGCCGTAGATGATGTGGAAGTTCGCCCAGCAGCGCGCTTCATCTGTGTTCCATATCGGCCCGGTGGCCACTCCGCAGCGCTGGTAGGGTTTCTCCTCAAACTGTTCTATCCCCAGTTGCTGCGCCTGCGAGAAGTGGGGTACCGTTGAGGTATCCGAACCGCGCACCACCAGAAAGTCCGGGTCATTGAGCCAGAGATTGCCATTTGCCCAGAAGTAAACCGCGCAGTTGCGCACCCCCAGTTGCAGACTGCTGAAGTGCAGGCGGATATCGTCGGAGACGCGTGAGGCGTCGGGCAGGCCGGCGACGGGCAGTATCTCGGTACCGCAGGCGAGCCAGTAGGAATCGTAGCCGATAGCTGCGCGGATAGCCTCCATACATTGCCGCACCCCCTCCACCGGGGTCACCGATGGGTTATGAAGATTCGGGCGACAGAACTGGCTGTTCGGGTTCTGGATAAAATCCGTTTTGAAGTAACGAAAGCCCAGCTCGTGGAGCCAGTGTAGCTCATTGAAGATCTTCTCGATCACCTTCGGGTGGCTGTAGTCGAGCACCCAGCGTTTAGCTTCCGGGGTGAATTTTCCGTCATAATACCCCCCCAACTCGCCCCAGAGGATGGTCTCTGGGTTTTCCTGTGCCCAGTTGGAGTCGGCTTCTATGCGCAACGGCGAATACCAGATGCCGGGCAGGTAGCCCGCAGCGCTGATAGCAGTGGCCAGTGCGCCCAGATCGGGGAAGCTATCGTATGGCGTCGTCCAGTCGCCCCACTTCGCCCAGCCATCATCCAGCACTATGGCCGTCACGTTGTCGCAGAGTAGCGGGTCGGTGGAGATGGTCTCCAGTGCATCCAGCATCGCCTGTTGCGTCACCTGATCCTGGTACCAGTCCCAGCTATTCCACGCCAGCATAGCATTTGTCTGTCCCGGGCGGCAGCGCACCCGGTTCGCCGCACCGTACCACTCTAGCGACTCCAGCAGCGGCAGGTCGCCGCGCAGCAGGATACCGTCCAGCTCCAGCCGCGCTGGCAGGCCATCGGCCAGCAACAGGCTGATATCCAGCCTCCCGTCGTGCCAGGCGAACTCCAGCGGATAGCGTGCGGGCATTTGTACCCCGGCGAGGAATGCCACCTCACCGGGAGTATATACCGCGATCATATTATCTGCATCCCAGCATTTCGTCGGGCCATCAGGCAGGGGGCTGCCATCTGCATGGCGGATACCCGCCGGTAGCCAGATCTCGCGTCGCGGGGTAAACACGCGCGTGAACTCCGCCCCCGCCAGCTGCGCCGAGAAGAGCACCAGCCGATCCGCCGTGCGCCACAGCTCGGGATCGGCCTGCAGATTAGTGGAGAGAGTATACCCGCCCGCACTGGCAGCAATGGTCACCCGTGCGCTGATTCCATCGCTGCTGAACAGATACTCTGTTGCATTTCCGAGGAGATGCTCGGAAACGAAGGAGAGCGGCACTCCCGTGCCGTCCTTCAAGATGATTGCAAGGTTAAAATCATCGATAACAAATGATTTGAATGTAAGTGATGGCATAGATACTCCTATAAAAATAGTTCCAAGTTCCAAGTTCCAAGGCTGGTTTAGAGTGTTAAAAACCGCCAGCCTATCGCCCCGCCGTTCACGGCCAGGCTAATGGATACCGCGACATCAGATTCTCATCCCCCAATAACGAAGCGCACTTCATTGTTGTTTTCCTATAAAGTCAAAGCTAAAAGAGATATTTCGCGAAGAGGGTGGGGGGTTCCTGCTGGAATGGGATATTATCTACTTGTTACTGTTCAGTGTATAAGTCTCTGATGTCATGAATTCGATATTCCTACCCGGGTTGCGCTCATTCATTACCCATAAATATTTCACCGCTTCGCGGTGGTTACCAGTTGAATCCCCGTTACCAGTTTGACGCCTTCACCCGACTGTGCCATAATCGCAGTAATGATTTATTCTGGGGTTGAGGTGGTTTTGTGCGGGATATTGCTGCGATAAATGGGGTGGAATTGCCAGATGCACGCGGGTATTTTGGCGACTTTGGCGGGTGTTATGTGCCGGAAACGCTGAAGACGCCGCTGGAGGAGCTGGCCGACGCCTATGCGGCGGCGTGCGCTGATCCGGCGTATACTGCGGAGCTGGCGGGCTATCTGCGTGACTATGTGGGGCGGCCTACGTTGCTCTACCGTGCAGATAGGCTCACCGAGTATCTCGGCGGGGCGACTATCTACCTGAAGCGCGAGGACCTCTGCCATACTGGATCGCACAAGCTGAACAACGTGCTGGGGCAGGCACTGCTGGCGCGGCGCATGGGCAAAACGCGCCTCATCGCCGAGACCGGGGCCGGGCAGCACGGCGTGGCCACCGCCACCATCGCCGCACTCTTCGGCATGTCCTGTGTCATCTACATGGGGGCCGAGGATGTCGAGCGTCAGGCGCTCAACGTCTTCCGTATGCGCCTGCTGGGGGCCACTGTGGTGTCAGTGGATACGGGCAGCCAGACGCTGAAGGATGCCATCAACGAAGCCTTCCGCGACTGGGTGACGAACCTCACCGAGACATTTTACGTCTTCGGCACTGCCGCCGGCCCGGCACCTTACCCGCAGATGGTGCGTGATTTTCAACAGGTGATCAGCCAGGAGATCAAAGCGCAGTGCCAGCAGCAGATCGGCCGCCTGCCCGACGCGGTGGTCGCGTGCGTGGGCGGGGGCAGCAATGCCATCGGGGCCTTCAGTGATTTTATCGATGCACCATCGGTGGCGCTCTACGGCGTGGAGGCGGCGGGTTACGGCCTGGATACCGACATGCACTCGGCCACCATCTGCCTGGGTCGCCCGGGCGTGCTGCACGGCAGCCACAGCTATCTGCTGCAGGATGAGCACGGGCAGATTATCGCTACCCATTCCATCTCCGCCGGTCTCGATTACCCGGGGGTGGGGCCGGAGCACAGTTTTCTCAAAGCCAGTGGGCGTGCCAGCTATGTGGCGGTGACCGACGACGAGGTAGTGGAAGCATTCCAGCGTCTCAGCCGTCTGGAGGGGATCATGCCCGCGCTGGAAAGTTCGCACGCCATCGCCTATCTATCCACCCTTGCCCCCGCTCTCGGGGCGGGCAAGGTCATTGTAGTTTGCCTTTCAGGTCGTGGAGATAAAGATGTCCAACATGTCCAACGATACCTTGACGCCCGCTAATGAGCGTCCTCTGCAGCGTCGCCGCCGTTCGCCCTGGCGCGTCGTCTTCGCCATACTATCGCTGGCCGCAGGTGGGTGGTATGCCATGCGTACCGCGCCGGTGAAGATGGATGCCTATGAGACAGCACGCCACGACGAGATTGTGAATACCATCAGCCCGATGGTGGAGGCGCTGGAACAGGAGATAAATCCGCCGGTGCTTAACCTCGTCAGTGAGCTTCCGCAACTCACCCCTGCATTCTTTGACAAAAATGATTCGGTAGCCTATGTACGCCTGTGGAGCACCAAACGCGAATTGATGAGCGAGGTGTCGCGGCAGGATAGTAAAACAATCCTCACCACCGCGAAGCTGCCCGACCTGGGGGCGGCGGACGCTTTGCGTAATGCCATTGAATGGACTCACGATGAAACCTGGCGAAGACAGATTATTGATATCCGCCCCATATTCACGGAGCAGCGCGATTTCACGGATACCCTGAGCAATATTGCCGAAACAGGCAAAGTACTACCTAACAATAAGGCTAACCTCTACAACCAGCAGCTGGCAATAATCAGCGCGGCGGAGTTGCAGGTAAATTCTTATCAAGAGATCAGCGCGGCGATGGAACCGATGAATAAGGCCATGGTTATCGTCGGCGGACAAGAGGATTTGGGCAGTATAAAGCAGGCCGTTGAGCTATCCCAAACTGCTACGAATGCCCTTTCATTCGCGCTGGAGAACAAACGGTTGGTCTTCGACAAGACTGGGCCATTACCGGTGGCACTGGCGGGGCAGGCTCCCCCTGGTGGATTGTTGGCGTCAATCTGGTCGGATGTGCACGCCCGCCGTGTCATGGCACCGGTATTTGGCAATGCCTTAGGGGATAACCCGATCCCCACCGCAGTGATCGTGGAGATCGGCAGCTTCTCGCGTCCTTATGAGATGTGGCAATCCGTGGTACTCGCCTGCTGGCCATCACTCGTTGCGCTGCTGGCGGCGCTACTCTTCCTGATATGGCCACGCCACAAGACGAAGAAGGAAAAGGCGATGGAAAACTACGAGAATCCGCCGTTTTCATTCGAGAAATAAGATGATGATATGTTGAACGATAGCTTTAAAGAGGAGCGCTGGCGTGAGATTTTGCGCCAGCTGGGCGAGCAGGGGCGGATTCGCGTGGGCGAACTGGCGGCGCAGTTGCGCGTGTCCGAGGCCACCGTGCGCCGCGATCTGGAGGCAATGAGCACGCAGGG
>JBBQQW010000148.1:0-6551 GCA_038215455.1 Armatimonadota bacterium | reverse complement strand
TATATGCTATAAATAGATTCCAACCCCGGAGGGGCGGCAGAGACTTAGCCATCATTTCTCGTTGGTGTTGCCCAGGACAAACTGATACGGTAAAATACCATTCAATCGGATAAATATCATAGCCCCGGATGAAATCCGGGGTACGCTTATCTTAAACGTACAACATTTCTCTATATATTGCTCAGGGAATAACTGGTGATGGGGCTACAGTATCTTCTCCAGCCCCACCACTAATCCGCTCAGGCCCAGTACTTTGCGCACGGCCAGCACTACGCCGGGCATGAAGGACTCGCGGTTGATGGTGTCGTGGCGGATGGTGAGCGTCTGGCCCAGGCCGCCGAAGATCACCTCCTGGCTGGCCACCATGCCGGGCAGGCGCACCGCGTGCACGCGGATATTGCCCTCGGCCATGCCGCGGCTGGCCTCGCCGTGCTCTGCTGTTGCCGGCTCGGTCAGGCGCCCGCTGGCGGCGGCGCGCATCAGTTCGGCGGTGCGCAGCGCGGTGCCGCTGGGGGCGTCCAGCTTCTTCTCGTGGTGAAATTCAATCACCTCGGCGTAGTCGAAGTGCCGTACCGCCTGTTGCGCGAACTCCATCATCAGCACCGCGCCGATGGCGAAGTTGGGGGCGATGAAGACCGGCGCACCGCTGGCCGCGCTCATGGCTTCAATCTCCGCCAGATTCTCCGCGCTCAATCCGGTGGTGCCCACCACCGCCGCCACGCCCAGCGGCACGGCCACGCGCAGGTTGGCCATGATCACGTCCGGGCGGGTGAAGTCCACCATCACCAGCGCCCCGCTGGCCTGCAATGCCGCGCCCAGATCCGTCTGCACCGCCACGCCCAGCGCGCCGATGCCCACCACGCTGCCGATATCCTCGCCGGTACACTGCAGATCCACTGCCCCCGCCACGGACATCCTCTCCGCCACGCTCACCGCCTTCACCACTTCACGCCCCATATTGCCGCAGGCACCCGCTACTAATACTTTTATGTTTGACATCTTCTTCTCCATTTGTCAGCACCCGGATTTACTGGATTTTAAGGATTTACCTGATAACTGCTTACCTTGAGCCTGTCCTCGATGCAACACGATTATCAAGAGAATCCTGATAATCGTGCGAATCCGGGTTCAGACGATCACCCCTTCTGTCTCTCACTTCACTCAGGCTTAACTGTATCATTAATTATCGACAAAATCCAGATATCCGACGGTTTAGTATTTAGGGGACAGACCACTAAATACCCCAATGATCATCATTTTTTTACATTTGGATCAAAACTTTTATGCTTCGCTGGATGAGTATTTAGTAGTCAGTCCCCCAAATACCATTGGGTGCTAGCGATACTCCATATGTTGAATCCCGTCTTTGGGTATTTAGGGGACAGACCACTAAATACCCCAATGATCATCATTTTTCTACATTTGGATCAAGACTTTTATGCTTCGCTGGATGAGTATTTAGTAGTCAGTCCCCCAAATACCCCAGAATATCCCTAACACTACTGCAGAAATACCTTCAATGATTAATACTGTCTTTCTCTCTTTACGACAAGTATTTAGGGGACTGACTACGAAATACTCACCGGGGATGAGAATCTGCTGTAATTCATATGCAGATGCCAGTATCGCAAAAGGGTATTTCGTGGTCTGTCCCCTAAATACCAATGATCATCATTTTTCTACATTTGGATCAAGACTTTTATGCTTCGCTGGATGAGTATTTAGTAGTCAGTTCCCTAAATACCCGAAATCACCCCGTACTCCTGCCGCCCCAGCCCCGCTATCTCCAGCTCCAGTTTGTCCCCTGCTTTCAGGTAGGTGGGCGGGGTCATGCCGGCACCGATTCCGCTGGGGGTGCCGGTGCAGATGATGTCGCCGGGGGTGAGGGTGATCCCCTGGCTGATGAAGCTGACCAGCTGTGCGATGCCGAAGATCATGTTGCTGGTGTTGCTCTGCTGGCGGACTTCGCCGTTTACCTTCAGCGTCAGCGCCAGCTCCTGCGGGTCATCCAGCTCGTCGGGGGTCACCAGCCACGGGCCTATTGGGCAGAATCCGTCGTAGCTTTTGGCGCGGAACCACTGGCTCTCCGCGCGCTGCACATCGCGCGCCGTCACATCGTTGACAATGGTGTAGCCGCTCACGTAGGCCAGGGCATCCTCCGGGGATACCGCGCGGCACTCGTGGCCGATTACCACGCCCAGCTCCACCTCATAATCTACTTCAGCAGACCAGCTGGCGGGCGGGAGCTGCAGCGCGTCATGTGGCCCGGCAATGGTGGTGGCGGCTTTGCAGAAAAGCAGCGGGTTCGTCGGCAGCGCGTCCTTCATCTCCGCCGCATGGGCGCGGTAGTTCAGCCCCACGGCGATAACCTTGCCCATGCCGGAGAGTGGTGGCCCCAGGCGCACGGTATTCAGCGGGATCAGCTCCCACCGCTCGATCTCGCCTTCCAGTATCTCCTCAATCTGCGGCAGCAGCCCGAATTCCAGAATCTCTTCCAGGCTGTGCGGCTCCCCCAGCGCCTCGCGCTCCAGGTCCAGCAGATATTTATCTTCAACAATAACGCCCGGTCGTTCCCGAAAGGCGTCGCCATACATCACAAGTTTCATTTCCGTACCTCCGATTAGTGTATGATTCTGTGTGCAAAGGGGTTTTTCCTTTAGATGTTGTCGAGTTTAAAGAGGTGGTATAATAGCAGTGTAGGTAATAGTGATGAAGAATTTTGGATGTATCTCAACTATCGAGTTTGAAAAAGCTGCACAAAGTGTGGGTGAACTTCCGTATTCGGAAATCAAAGCCCGGGTAAGGAGGCATGCCTCGGTAGCTATTGACGAATTGTTGGCTTTGGAGAATAAGGTAGCAGGTGATTTTATAACCCCTAAGGCAACGCCCCAGGTCTAAATTAAGGCGGTTTTGCAATTTCCTCTGTAGTAAACGGAGCGCTTCGGAGTGGCTACATTGACATACATCCCCCTAAGGTAGTGAAATAGGGGTATGCAACAACGGAAACTTGAGATTACTGCGGAAACGCTGGATTATTCCCTGTATGTCATCACCGAGGCCACCACGGAGCGGTCGCCGTTGGATATCGCGACGGCGGCATATGCCGGGGGCGCGGGGGTGGTGCAATATCGGCACAAGGGTGTGAATGGGCGTGAGCTATTTCTCTGGGCGCAGCAGTTGGCGGCGCTGGCACGGGAGAGTGGGCGGGCGCTGATTATCAATGACCGGGTGGATGTGGCGCTGGCAGTGCGTGCCGATGGGGTGCACCTGGGGCCAGATGACATGCCGGTGAGTGCAGCGCGGCGGATACTGGGGCCGACGGCCATCATCGGTGCCTCGGTGAGCACTGTGGATGAGGCAGTGGAGGCGGAGGCCGAAGGGGCGAGCTACCTGGGCGTGGGCTGTATGTACACCACGCAGAGCAAAGCTGACGCCGGCGAACCGCTGGGGCCGGTGCGTCTGCGCGAGATCTGCGCGGTGGTGAATATCCCCATAGTGGCTATCGGTGGCATCACGTCCGAGAACATCCCGGAGTTGATAGCTGCGGGAGCCAACGGTGTTGCGGTGATCACTGCTATCACGCGGGCGAAGAATATGAAAACCGCCACCCGAGAGCTGCTGAAAATTATTAAGGCCGCACGCTGAGATAATTGCACTGGGGGGCGGTGCAACGGCGGCAAACACCCCACATTAGCGCGAAACACCACTTTTCTTGTATTATATAGATAAGTCATCGATTTTTGAGCGATGTACGAGAAAGAGAGAGGTGTGATGTCAACGCAACCAGGGCGCGAATTAGAGACTTTTGCCAACCCCAATCCGGGGCGGGATTATACGATAAATATCAGTACGCCGGAGTTCACCTGCGTCTGCCCCAAGACCGGGCAGCCGGACTTTGCGGTTATCAGCATCAGCTATGTGCCGGATCAGCTCTGCCTGGAGTTGAAATCGCTGAAGCTGTACTATTGGTCGTATCGGAATGAAGGGGCCTTTCATGAGGCGGTGACGAACCAGATACTGGATGATCTGGTGGCGGCCTGCGCTCCGCGCCGCATGACGGTGACGGGGGATTTCAATGTGCGCGGTGGACTGCACACGGTGGTGACGGCAGAGTATGTCGCCTGACAAGATAAGACCAGGGCAGCGAATTGCCCGGAATGAAGTGAGATTATGCCCATTGTCGTAGGCATCAGCCTCCGCACGGCGGGGAAGATATATTATTTTGCACCCGGGGAGCACAGCTATTATCGCGGCGAGCAGGTAGTGGTGGAGACCATGCGTGGCCTGGAGCTGGGCGTGGTGAAAGAACCCCCCCATGAGGTGGCGGAGACGGCGATTGTTCCGCCGCTGAAGCCGGTGATTCGCCGGGCTACCGAGAATGATATACGGCGCAACAATGATAATCGCGCACGCGAAGGCGCGGCATTGCTGGCTTGCCGTCGTATTGTCGGTGATATGAAGTTGCCTATGCAGCTCATCGATGCGCAGCTAAATCTGGACGCTTCGCATTCGCTCATCCATTTTCTTGCGGATAATCGGGTGGATTTTCGCGAGTTGGTGCGTGCATTAGCGCACGAGCTTCATGCTCGTATCGAGCTGCGCCAGGTGGGTGTTCGTGACGAGGCCAAGCTCATTGATGGGTGCGGTATCTGCGGGCGGGGACTGTGCTGCGCTTCTTTTCTGGGCAATTTTGCGCCGGTCTCCATCAATATGGCCAAGGTGCAGGGGCTGGCACTGAATCCGCAGAAGATCAGCGGAGTTTGTGGCCGGCTGATGTGCTGCCTGGCGTTCGAAAACGATATGTATAACGATATCCGTGCCGAACTACCGCGCGTGAACTCAACGGTGCAGACGGCTGCTGGCCCCGGCAAGGTGCTGCGGGTGAATCTGCTGGGTCGTCAGGTAGAGGTGGCGCGGGGGGATGAGGCACCGATCTGGATTCCCGTTGACGAGCTGGCCGGTGCGGCACCGGTGCATAAATGCTGCGGCGCGCACAAAACCGCTCCAGTTGAGGTAGAGACGAGGGAGAGCATCCCCGAGACAGTGGTGTTTGAAGAGGGATTCTACGACGAACCGGGCAAGATCATCATCATTGATGATTTCGTCACCGAGATGCGGGAGAATGACGTGAGGAACATGCCGTCCGAGGCGGCCAGCGCACCGCGCCCGCCCCGCCGTCGCCGCCGTCCAGGTCAAGCACCGGCGGCAGCAGGTGCGCCATCATCACCGCCTGCAGGGCAGAAACCGCCGGGGGATTCGGGGCCGGAGGGTACACCACCCGGTGCCCCCAGAAATAGACCACGTCGGCGCAGATAGCGCTCCGGTATCTGCAGTTTTAACCCAAAATTAACAATAGACCATGCATTTATCGCAAAAATGTGATAAAGTATGGTATGTGATTAGCTGTGCCATGAAGGCTAGGTCAGGCAGTAGAAAGCACAGAGATGAGTATAAGAAAAAAAATGAATAGGAGCGGCTTCACCCTCATTGAATTACTCATCGTAATTGTGATCATCGCCATCCTTGCGTTAATCGTCATTCCACGCCTGATGTCGGCAACACGGAAAGCGCGGGAAGTCTCCATGCGTAGAAATCTGATTCTAGTCCGTCAGGCAGTACAGCGCTTCCAGGCTGATACCGGCGTATACCCGGCTACGCTGCCGGATCTGGTAACCTATGGCATTCCCAATGGTTGGATAGATGGTGCTGCAGCACCGGTTCCTTTAACCACTTTCAAAGGCCCATATCTGGTTATCAGTGGATATTCTGACTACCCCGGCATCCCGCTCAACCCCTTCGATACTAATGCCCCTCCCACCGTCGCCACCTCCTGGGACTATGACCCCAGCACCGGATCCGTCTACGTTGACAGCACCATAGTCGGCATTACTGTTCAAGATAATACTCCGTACGCACAGCTGTAGGTTGTTCTTCAATTGGCATAAAAACATATCAGCCTATCAACCCAACGTGGTATAATAGTCCGCCGGTTAGGCGGCGAATTTGATGCTTGATGATTTTACCCAGGAGCGGTGGCGCTCGTTGCAGGACATGCAACATGAATATGATCGGGAACGGGACCGCGATGATGACCTGAAAGCGGAGACCGCGTATCTGCGCGTGCGTATGGCGGATTCCTACATCCGCAATGGCCGCACCGCGCGGGCGATTGCCGAGTACAAGCGTGCGCTGAAGCTGGACAAGACCAACGGCTACTACCAGACGCGCCTCGCCGATGCCTACGTCGTCGCCGAGGAGATCCCACTGGCGATGGCCGCCTACCAGAAGGCTATCGAGATGTCGCCGATGCTGGCGGAGCCGCACTCCAGCCTGGGCGAGCTGTATCTGCGCTACGGCATGTTCAGCCAGGCGCTGGCGCAGTACCGGCAGGCGGTGGCGCTGGAGGGCGAGCGCGGGTTCTATCGCTATCAACTGGGCGATACGCTGGAGCGCATGGGGCTATTTGATGAGGCGATGAACGAATTGACCAGCGCCACACTGCTGGAGCCAAAGATCTCCTTCTACCTATTCCGCATCTCCACCCTCTACCA
>JBBQQW010000147.1:0-6564 GCA_038215455.1 Armatimonadota bacterium | reverse complement strand
CCTCGGGAACCAGCGATACCCACGAGCCATCGGGAGGCAGGTCGAAGACGTACATAGCGGTCTCGATATCGCGGCGAAGTTGCCGTGATGCGCTCTCCCCCGCCCGTTGCGCCTCGCGTATCGCGGTAGCCTTCTGCACATAGCCGGAAGCCATCATCAGCGGTATGGCGAGCAGACCCATCACCACCGCCATAACGGAGATAGTAACCAGCAGCTCTATTAATGTGACACCACGCATTCGCATAGTTTAAAAGTCCTTAGTCGCTAGTCGCTAGTCATGATTTCAACTTAACAACTTCACTACCACCCTTATTCTCTACTTCCTACTCGCTACTCTTTCGTCGCGGGCAGCACCACTGTGATGCTCTTCGATTGCCAGCGTTCGTTGATCGTTCTATCTATACCATCTGGTTCGGCTATACTATAGCGGCGTGCGGTGGTGTTGCGTGGTTGGATCCACATGGCGCGCACGGTGACCGATACCCCGCGCACGTTGATGGCACCATTGGGCAGGTTATTCAACGTCACTGTGCTCAAGCCACTGGCCTTATCGCGTAGCGGGATCAGATGCTGCTCGCCGCTGACACGTCCTAACGCGATTCCCTGCTGATACTGGTAATCCACTGCAATCGTCTGCCCTTCATAAACCCCGGGCAATTTTATCTCTTTCCCCACCAGATTGTACCTGTCCCAGCCCAGATTCACCGGGTCACTGGTGTACCAGAACTGCGCCGGGGCGCGGAAGGTCTGCAGCGTCCAATCCTGCCGGGTGCGGTAGAAGACGCGGTAGGTATCACCAGCGAAGGGCGAGAACTCCGTCGAATTGACGGTATTATAATTCATCCAGGACGGATTGCTCGGTTGCCCAGTGCCGATGCGGATACGCCCGCCATCTGTGAGTGACATATCCACCACCGTGGGGCCATTGCCGGTGGCTCCCTGCTTGGCCTGCAGGAAGTATTTCGGGTACTGCGGCGTCGGGTCGGTGGCGGCATCGGTTGTTACCATATAGGACGCCCCGGTGCGCAGGTTCACCAGCCGCACCACTTCATCAGTCAACGGATCGCCCTGCAACGTCTGCGTCAGCCCCCAGGGGAGCGGCTCACGCGGGAAATTGAAGAGGTAGCCCACCTTCAGGTTGCGCGCCATCAGGTTCAGATATCCCTGCGGATCCACCGCCACATCCTCATGCAAGATATTCCAGTCGGTACAGGTGTAGTCCAGCTTCACTGTGCGCCCGATGTCCGCCGGTGCAAAGTGCAGCACATCCAGTGTCTGGTCGCTGCCTGGCTCCACAGTATATTGCCCGGTGATTAATGCTGACGGATCGACATCTTTCACATAGGTGTAGGAGCGATTGAACTGCTCGCTGCCGGGGATAATCTTCCACCCGTAGGGGAACTGCAACGCATAGAGCTGGCCGGTAGCGTCACTCCCGGTGCGTATCGGATAGATCAAGCCGGGGAAAAGGAGCTGGTTACCGGGGGCATCAGTGGTGATATCCGGCAATGTGCGCGTCTCGCCCGCCACCTGTACCTGGTTGTTAATTGTGGTGTCCAGCAGGCTGAAAGTGAAACGAATGCTGGTAGTGGCCACCTTCGGCTGGAGGAAATATACCGTGCCGTCGGTGTAATTCACCGCATAGTAGAAATCGTCATTGCCGGTGCCACCCTGCGCCGCCAGCGCCTGCAGCTGCTCCAGCGTGATATTGCGATAGCGGATATCGTAGACTGTCACCGGATTCGGATCAGCGATGAAGGTCGATGTTGTCGTATCCCACTGCATATTGGGGGATATCGGGCCGAAACGGGGCAGGTAGCAGGGGGAGCCGCCCACTGTGGTGGATAACTCAGCAAGTACTGCAAAACTGATCGTCTCAGCTATCGTCATCTGTGTGGGTGAGTCGACACTCTGCACATGGACAAACTGGGCGGCGGTGCCGCCACTGGCTGCGTCGGAGAGAAACAGCGTCATGCCGACAGCGATACCGGTGGTGTCGTCTACCGTAAGTGCTGCACCAGCCTGACCGCTCACCCACGCCACATGCTTTTTGCTGGTGAGGTCAGCGGGGATCACTACGCGCTCGCCGACTATCCGCCGCATGGCGCGCACACTCACCGGCTCCCACAGTGGCCAGGTGGAGTCACCGGCAACGGGCATCTTCAGGCGGGTAAGCCATGTATTACCCCCCAGATAGTCAATCGGCTGCATATCGTTGAAGTCGAACTTATTTTTCACCCAGTCCATAGACTCGGGTGAAGAGTAATCTACCGGAAGAATGGCATCGGGCAAGCTTTCCGGGTGATTCTGGAATTCGGCGATCTGCCCCTGCATGATAGAGACGGCGCGGCTGGTATCATTGCTCTCCTGAAACATGCGGAAACCCGGGGGGAAGATGCGCAGCGCGGCGACCACACCGATGAGCAGGATGATGACGGCAACAAGCACCTCCACCAGGGTAAAACCCCGGCGGCGGCGCATTGCACTAATTCTCTTATTGCTGGCTATCATCATCGTTTCAGCCATTCTCCTCGTGAATAGAGGAACGGTGGCACCTGCACCTGGCCACTGATGCCCTGCACGAAGTACGGTTTCATCACCTCTACCGAACCATCAAGCCAAAGCACCAGATCCATCTCCGTAGTACCGGGCAGTGCATCCGGCGGACTCCCGATAGTACGATGGTTATAACAGAAGCATACAACGGTATCCGCTGGCGGACGCGAATTCTTCAATTGCCGGACACTATACAGCCCTGTAACCGATCCTACCTCCGCCTCGAATTCCTGAATCTTCTGATTATACTGATTGTAATTATAGGTGACATCATAGGTGTTATACCCACCCAGCAGCGGGTCATAACGGAATGTTGGTGCCTGTTCAGAGGTCAATTTGTTCCACAGGCGCAACTGATCCAGTTTCTCGGTCTTGCGTGCTGACGGACAGTGCAACGTCTTGGCGCTGCGCAAGTAGTCACGCTTGTCATTCAGGTACATCCGATACATCGTCTCCAGGCCGAACCTGCCCATGCCCACTTTCTCCACCCCGACGACAAAATTCCAGCGGTCATAATTGCCGGAATTACTTGCCTCGCCAAGATAATTTTGTGGAGTAAAATCCGCACTAACTGTGCTGGTGTCATCCAGCGGTACCGTCAGCATATCTGTTACTGCCAGCGAGACGGTGGCGGAGATGACATTATGAATCGGCTTATCCGCCGACCAGGTAAGCCCATTATCCAATGACACCACCGCATTCGTCACCGATGTTGTAGTGGTATCACTGGATATCTTCACGATGTAGTGCCCCGGCATAGTAGCCGTACTCGTTATACGCATACTACCCAAATCTGTAGTCCCTGGTCTGACGTCAGCTATTCCAATAGGGAGAATGTCAAAGGGCATCAGTGTCTGATCAAAGTTCGGAATCTGCGACGGATTAAGGTAGGCGTAGGCAGGTTGTGCCGGATAACCGCCATAGTCCTCATGGTACTGCCCCAGTGCCACGCCGATCTGGCGCATATTGTTCATGCAGGAAGAGCGCTCATTCTGTTGCCGTAGTCGAAAGAATACGGGGATAAGCAACGCCGTTAACAACGCAATAATTGTAATAACGACGAGCAACTCGATGACCGTAAATCCAACAGATTTTCTTTGTAGCATAACAAAGCCTACCCGCACATCCGATATCGCAGGCCAAGGATTCTTTCTATTCACAACCGGGCATGCCTTTTCTAGTATATCCACATCTGCCCTCAATTAACCGCTAATTATTATGAACCAGCTTAAAAACGCTGCCCGATCACCTTTTGTGACAAGGGTAACCGTTAAATTTTCGCCATAATCTGCCACATCACCTCTTCTTTGTAAGTATTTATCGACAATGATGTGAGGAATCACGTTTTTAGTTGCCCCCCACCCTCGCAAACGCTAAAATGTCTGCATGATTACGACGGATGAGCTGGCGTTGCGGGCGGGGATATTGCGGGAGATGTTGCGCTGTTGTCAATTATATGTCCGAGGCCAATTGCTCTTCGATGAAGCGTTGCATATCCGCTGGTTTTGGTAATTGCAACAAATACTTTGACACAAATAGATTGTTATCAATCCCTGCCAGAGCGTATTCAACCAGTGCATGATCTTTCTGGGTGCATAATAGAATACCCACAGCCGGATTATCACCCTCGGTCATCATATTTTGCCGGTACCAACTCACATAGGTATTCAGTTGCCCGATATTTTCGTGGTTGAATTCGGCGAGTTTAAGCTCTACAAGCACGTGGCACTTAAGTATCCGGTGATAGAAGACCAGATCGACAAAGTTATAACTATCGCCAATAAGGATGCGCTTTTGCCGTGCTTCAAAGCAAAAGCCATGGCCCAGTTCAAGCAGAAACTCCTGCAGTTTATTCAGCAGTTGATCCTCCAGATGGGACTCACTCATTACTTCTGCAGGCTTTAATCCCAGGAACTCGAAAACGTAGGGATCACGGATAGCCAATGTAGTGACCGCATGCTCTGCATTCTTCTGCGTCAGGGCTGATATCTTCTTTTTATCTGTAGAAAGAGCGGTACGCTCATAGTACAGACTATTGATCTGTCGTCTTAGCTCACGGACAGACCAGTTACCGCGAAGGCATTCCACCTCATAAAATGCACGCTTCTGCGCCCCGTCACACAGCAGCAATTCCACGATATGACTGAATGAGAACCGAGAGAGAATATCATTGCCAGTATGGGCAGATTCGGGAGTCAGCGACTCCCGAATCTCACCGATAGTGGATTGCGGTAACAGCCTCAATTTCAATTCGGGAGACAGTGTCTCCCGAATTTGGGGATAGGTCAGGTAGAACTGACGATAACGACGTAGCTCCCGCGCTTCTACTCGGCTGATATCGGTTTCTCCCAGTCGTTCTGCAAGTTGCTCAATCAGCTTATCGCCATACTGCGCGCGGTCAGTGCCCTGTTGTTCATACTCTGCGATATAATAACCGATAAGCCAGTTACGCAAGGTAAGACTGGTATTTACTGCCCTTGAAGCCTGTGCTGCCAACTCAGAATGTGCCTGCTTGATTGTCCTCACCAGATAATCAAACGACATTCGTGTGGGTGGAGTTAGTTCCATACCTGAATCATCACTTTTTACCATTTCAGAATCTCCTCAACCAGTCTTCTTAAACACCAATATCTGATAGTATCGCAAATGGAGGCCATATTTCTACTCCGATTTATAATCTTTCGCCATGAACATGGGAAGACCTATCGGTTAATACTATGATTTATTGACATATGATGTGGCATTTACTCTTCTATTTGCCCCCCACCCCCGCAAACGCTAAAATATCCGCATGATTACGACGGATGAACTGGCGTTGCGGGCGGGGATATTGCGGGAGATGTTGCGCTGTTGCACGCTATGTCCGCACCGCTGTGGGGTGAACCGGCTGGCGGGTGAGCTGGGGCGCTGCCGTACCGGAGCGCGGGCGCGGGTGGCCAGCAGCTGTGCCCACCATGGCGAGGAGCCGTGCCTGAGCGGGGAGCGCGGCGCGGGCACTATCTTCCTCGCCGGGTGCAATCTGCAGTGCGTCTACTGCCAGAACCACCAGATAAGCCAGGGGGATCTCACCGCCTTCCCGGAGGTATCCGCCGAGCAACTGGCCGATATCATGCTGCACCTGCAGGAGATAGGCTGCCAGAATCTGGACTGGGTATCCCCCACCCACGTGGTGCCGCAGCTGGTGGGCGCACTGGCGCTGGCCCGAGCAAAGGGGCTGAACCTGCCGGTGGTGTACAACAGCAACGGCTACGAGGAACTGGCCACGCTGCAGCTGCTGGAGGGTATCGTGGATATCTACCTGCCTGACCTGAAATATGCCGACACTGCCGCGGCCGCCCAATACTCCGCCGCCCCCGGCTACCCGGATATCGCGCTGCGCGCCATCCGCGAGATGTACCGGCAGGTGGGCGGGTTGGCCGTAAACGCCGCGGGAGTCGCCACGCGCGGGGTGATCGTCCGTCATCTGGTACTGCCGCATAACATCGCCGGCTCCCGCACGGCACTGCGTCGGCTGGCGGAGGAGGTGTCGCCCGATATCACGGTGAGCCTGATGGCGCAGTACTACCCCACCCACCGCGCGCTGAAGTATCCCGAGCTGGCGCGGCAGCTCACCGCTGCGGAATACGAGGCCGCACTGGACGCCTTCGCCGACGCGGGGCTGGAAAACGGCTGGGCACAGGACGTCGCAACAGCACCGGACAGCTACCAGCCAGACTTTACGCGCGAGACTCCATTTGAAAGCTGAAAAACTGCTATAATAGATTTATCCGAGGAGGCCAAATGGGCATATTGAATATAATGGTTATCGGCATGGGTAGTTTCGGCGAGAGCCTGGCGCACGAGCTGACGAAACTGGGCCATGACGTGCTGGGTGTTGATAACGACGCCGACGTGGTGCAGCGTAATGCGGCGATTCTCTCCAACGCCATCCAACTGGACGGGACAGACCGCGAGGCGATGCGCACGCTGGACATCCACGGCTTTGATATCTGTATTGTGGGGCGTGGC
>JBBQQW010000146.1:0-6569 GCA_038215455.1 Armatimonadota bacterium | reverse complement strand
TTTGCGCAGAGTTACTTTGCACTCCAAACGCGGAAGCAGGAGTTGATTGAAGAACGTATGCTCTTGCATGCTCGGCTTGATGCACGAGAGAAACTTCGTATTTCGGAGAAGACGTTATCGCAAAATATCTTTGAAAGAGGTGTGGATGATGCTGGTTTTGGTAGAATCCGCTCCAAAGGTGACGCGGCGCTATTTGGCGGTAATACCACAAAGGCGATGAAAGAGATATTTGGGATAACCCAGTCACGGCCGCTGGCGGATTATCTTCCGACATTAACAATTGCGGCAAAGAATCTGGCTACCGAGATGACGAATTACAATGTTGAACAGGATGATCTACACGGTGAACCGGCAATTACCAGCGAACATGTGCAGAATAATACGAGTGTACGTGATATGCTGGGGCAACGCGGAATCAAGCCAGAGAATTTACCGCCAGAAGTGGACATCTCCAAACTAGAGCGTCGTGTGAAGGCGGATGAGAAGCAGTTAGAGAAAAAATCCGGCAAATTGCCATAACCGCGTGGAGATAATCCGTGCGGTGGCGGGAGGTTAGCATGATAAGGCATGAGAATATCACTACGGCATTTGAATTGCCGGGCGTGAAGGTGAAGCGATCGCTGGGCATCGTGCGGGGTATCACGGTGCGCTCGCGCAGTGTACTTGGCAATATAGCGGGTGGATTGCAATCATTGCTCGGTGGCAATATCACCATCTACACCGAACTCTGCGAACATGCGCGTATCGAAGCATTCGAGATTATGGTGCAACATGCCGATGCCCTGGGTGCCAACGCCATTATCGGGATGCGTTACGATGCGAACGAACTGATGCAGGGACTGACGGAAGTGCTGGCATATGGCACGGCGGTAGTCGTGGAAACAGATATCAAATAAGCTTCGCCACGGGTGAGGCTGGCAGGAGAAAAGCAATGAGTGGAAGCTGGAAAATCGGCGAGCAGGTATTCACCTCTCGTCTGCTGGTAGGGTCGGCCAAATACCCGACGCCGGAGATCATGGAACAGGCGATTATCGCCAGTGGTGCGGAGATCGTCACGGTGGCCATCCGCCGGGTGAAGCTGGATGAAGCGAGCGGGATCAACCTGTTGGCCTTCCTGCGCGACCGGAAGCTGACTATTATGCCGAACACCGCCGGCTGCTACACCGTGAAGGATGCGGTACTCACCGCGCAACTGGCGCGCGAGGCACTGGAGACCAACCTGGTGAAGCTGGAAGTAATCGGCGATGAGAAGACACTTTTCCCCGACAACGAAGGCTTACTGATTGCAGCGAAAGAGTTGGTGAATGACGGCTTCATCGTCATGCCATATTGCATTGACGACCCGATCGTCTGCCGCAAGCTGGAGGATATGGGCTGCGCCGCAGTGATGCCGCTGGCCGCGCCTATCGGCAGTGGTCTGGGTGTGCGCAATCCGTACAATATCCGCATAATTGTAGAAAATGCCCACGTGCCGGTGCTGCTGGATGCCGGGGTAGGCACCGCCAGCGACGCCGCCTTCGCCATGGAGCTGGGCGTGGATGCGCTGCTGATGCAGACCGCTATAGCCCAGGCGGGCGACGCGGTGAAAATGGCCCACGCCATGTGCCAGGCCACCGATGCCGGCAGACTAGCCTACGAAGCCGGCCGCATCCCGAAAAAACTCTACGCCACCGCCAGCAGCCCGATAACTGACTTGATCAATGTGGGCGGGTAGGAAATTCCTACTCCTCCCACAACGCAACTGCTTCACCCAGCGGTATCACGCGGTCAGATAGGTCGGGGTCGAGGAAGAGTTGTTCGGAGATCGTTTCGTACCAGCACCAACGGGGCCAGTCGGGGGCGCAGCCTAGTTCTTCCAATATTTCGGCGATGGCGTCCTCGGCGGAAATGGCATCGCAGACCAGTGCCCCAAAGAGTTGGTCCAGTTGCTCAGTGGAGAGGGTCTCGGGGAAATTGGCCACCAGTTCCCGTTCTAATGAGAGTAATTTGAAGGGTAATTGATCCAGTGCTTTGGCATCGTCTGGGGTAAAGGCGGCGATTGCTCCGGCTTTGCCATCCACCGCCAGTCCCATCGCCCAGTCTTTGTCGACAAAGAAAAATGAGAGGGCTACCCCGCCGTCGGCAGACATGTCCACCGCCAGGTCCAGCTGGTGTACCCAGTCCGCCGTCTCGGTCGCCTGGGCGTCGGTAAGCAGGTAGTCGTAGCCCATGCGCACCAGATATCCGTTGGCTGGTTCCGCCAGATACTCGTAGCGAGTTTTCAGCGACTGCGCCGGAATATGAAAAAATAGCGTTGCACACGCGTAGGATGAACTCATATAGGAACTTTAACGGGCAATGTGAATTGCGTCAAGAGCTATCTCGCTACAAGTATACTTTTTTTGCAGGAAGAAGATAACGAGTGGCGAAATCTTAATTATGTCAGACTGGCCACGGCGAGTATACCGCGGCTGGAGAGAGTGAGGAACGTATGAGTGTCGTAGGAATAATCCCCGCGCGATATGCGTCGACCCGGTTTCCCGGGAAGCCATTGGCGACGTTAGCGGGCCGGCCCATGATTCAGCACGTATATGAGCGCGCCTGCCGGGCGACTTCACTGGAAGAGGTGCTGGTGGCAACCGATGACCAGCGCATCTTTGATGCCGTGCACGCCTTCGGTGGCGAGGTTATCATGACTGATGACAGTCATGAAACCGGCACCGACCGCCTTGCTGAAGTGGCACAGAAGTTATCTGCTGCCCATATCATCGTCAATATTCAGGGTGATGAACCACTCATCAATCCTGATTCCATTGACGCTGTGGTGGCACCACTGCTGGCGGACAAAGATATCCCCATGTGCAGCGTGATGGCCCCATTGCCGGATTTCGTCGGTGCCTGGGATAGCAATATCGTCAAAGTTGTCGCTGATCTGAATGGCTTCGCGATGTACTTCTCCCGCGCGCCAATCCCCAGCCCGCGCGAGGCATTGACCGGAGCAGGTCCGTGGTTCAAGCACGTCGGGCTATACGCCTACCAGCGTGACTTCATCCTGCAATTCACTAAACTCGCCCCGACGCCGTGCGAGCTGATCGAAAAGCTGGAGCAACTCCGCGCCCTGGAGCATGGCTACCGCATTAAAATGGTGCTGCGCCCGGAAGATACCTCTATAGGAGTGGACACTCAAGAAGACCTGGACAAAGTTCGGGCGATTCTGGAAGGCAAATTAGGGGAGTAGCTGGTTCGTTAATTTTTTACATGGAAATGAAAGGGAAGAATGCATACTGTTACAGTTCGTGATATCCAAATTGGCCAGGGGCATCCGCTGGCGCTTATCGCCGGCCCGTGCGTGCTGGAGAGCCGTGATATGGCTTTTCGCATCGCCGAGTACGTGTGTAAGTTGACGGCGGAGCTGGGCATCCCCTACATCTTCAAAGGGTCGTTCGACAAAGCCAACCGCACCTCGCTCTCCGCCTTCCGCGGGCCGGGGCTGGAGGGTGGGCTGGAGATTCTGGCCGCCGTGCGTGCGGAGTTTGACGTGCCGGTGTGTACCGATTTCCACGAGGCACACCAGGCACCGCTCATCGGCGCGGTGGTCGATCTATTGCAGATGCCCGCCTTCCTCTGCCGGCAGACGGATATGCTGGTGGCCGCTGCTGCTACCGGCAAGCCGACCACGGTGAAGAAGGGCCAGTTCCTCTCTCCGTGGGATATGAGCAATGTGGTGGGCAAGTACACCGCCAATGGCAGCCACCAACTGATGCTGGCGGAGCGCGGTGCATCCTTCGGCTATAATAACCTCGTCGTAGATATGCGCTCGCTGGCGGTGATGCGCGGTTTCGGCTACCCGCTGGTTTTTGATGCTACGCACAGTGCGCAGCTCCCCGGCGGCACCGGGTCTGCCACAGCGGGCATGCGCGAATTCATCCCCGCATTGGTGCGCGGGGCAGTGGCGGTGGGCGTGGACGCGCTCTTCATGGAAGTCCACCCGGAGCCGGAAAAAGGCCTGAGCGACGCCACCACTATGTGGCCGCTGGATCAACTGCGCGGGGTGCTGGAATCAGCGTTGCGCATCGATGCTGTGGGGGGCCGGAGCTAAATTCCCAAAATGGGCAAAAAATATTTCCAGCTCAGAAGGAGTGCCGGTCGTTAACGTAGAAATTAATAATGAGTGACCTGCTGGTTTAACGCCAAGTGCGATTACCGGTGGGCGTTTTTCTGTGTGTCTCTAGCTGAATCCATACGGGATTGTAGCGATTTTAAAATTTGTGGAGGAACAAAGTGGCTAAACACGTTTACCTGTTTGCCGAGGGCAAAAAAGAATGGCGCGACCTGCTGGGTGGCAAAGGCGCAAACCTGGCAGAGATGTCGAACATCGGTCTGCCGGTGCCGGATGGCTTCACCATCACCACCGAGACTTGTAATGAATACTACGAGAATGGCAAGGAAGTACCTGCCGGACTGTGGGAAGAAGTTGCCACCGCGTTGAAAGCGGTAGAAGCAAAGGCTGGCAAGGGTTTCGGCGATCCGAAGAACCCGTTGCTCGTCTCGGTACGCTCGGGCGCAAAGTTCTCCATGCCGGGCATGATGGACACCGTTCTCAACCTCGGTCTTAACGAAGAAACCATCAAGGGCATGGTCGATCTGGCAGGCAACTCCCGTTTCGTCTATGACAGCTATCGCCGTTTCCTGATGATGTTCTCCGACATCGTGCTCTCCGGCCAGTATCCTGAGCTGAAGAAGCACGAATTTGAAGTAATCTTTGATGTGCTGAAAAAAGAACTCGGCGCAACCCAGGATAACGACGTAGACACCGATGGCCTCATCAAGCTCTGCGACCAGTACAAAGCATACTTCAAGAAAGTAACCGGCGACGAGTTCCCTGCTGACCCGATGGAACAGCTGAAACTGGCTGTCATCGCTGTGTTCGCCAGCTGGAACAACGACCGCGCTATTCTCTATCGCAACCGTGAGAAGATTGACCACAACATCGGCACCGCTGTGAACATCCAGATGATGGTCTTCGGTAACATGGGCGACGATTCCGGCACCGGCGTAGCCTTCACCCGCGACGCTGCCACCGGCGAAAACAAAATCTACGGCGAATATCTGATGAATGCCCAGGGCGAAGACGTGGTAGCTGGCGTGCGCACCCCGCAGCCGGTGAGTCACCTGGCCGAGCAGAATCCGGCGATCTATGAGCAGTTCATCAACATCGGCCACAAACTGGAACAGCACTACATAGACATGCAGGACATCGAGTTCACCATCGAAAAAGGCAAACTCTACATTCTGCAGTGCCGCTCCGGCAAACGCACCGGCGTCGCCGCAGTGAAGATCGCTGTTGACCAGGTTGCTGAAGGCCTCATCACCGAAGAGCAGGCAGTCAGCCGCGTACCGGCAGAAGCATTGGAGCAGTTGCTGCACCCACGCTTGATCAACCCGGACAAAGCTGTCCCCATCGCCCACGGTCTCAACGCAGGCCCTGGTGGTGCAGTCGGCCATATCGCAATCGATTCCGACAAAGCAATCGCGCTGGCAGCCGAAGGCAAAGCCGTTATCCTGGTGCGCAAAGAGACCAACCCGGACGACCTCGGCGGCATGTTGGCTTCCAAGGGCGTGCTCACCCAGCTGGGTGGCCGCACTTCCCACGCTGCACTCGTCGCCCGCCAGTACGGCATCCCGACGATCTGCGGTTGTAACGCCGTGCGCATCAACTCCGCTGATCGCACCGTTAATATTGGTGGCAAATCCTTCAACGAAGGCGACGTCATCTCCATCGACGGCACCATGGGCGATGTATACGATGTAGCCCTGAAGACCGAGCCTGCCAAGGTAACTGGCGACTTCGGCACCTTCATGGCCATGGTAGACAAGTTCCGCGTGCTGGGCGTGCGCGCCAACGCAGACACCCCGGAACAGGCTGCCCAGTCCGTTGAGTTCGGTGCAGAAGGCATCGGCCTCTGCCGCACCGAGCACATGTTCCTCGGCGAAGAGCGCGTTCCGCTGGTGCAGAACATGATCCTCGCTGAAGACGAAGACAGCCGCGACGCTGCTCTCGCCAAACTGCTCCCGATGCAGCGCGAAGACTTCGTCGGCATCTTCCGCGCCATGGTAAAAGATGGCAAGGGCCTGCCGGTAACCGTGCGCTTGATCGACCCGCCGCTGCACGAATTCCTGCCTAGCCTCACCGAGCTGCTCGTTGAAGTGACGAAGATGGAATGCAAGGGCGACATCAACAGCGAAGAGTACAAAGCGAAGAAGATCATGCTGGCCAAGGTGCAGGATCTGCACGAAGCCAACCCCATGCTCGGTCTCCGTGGCGTGCGCCTGTCCATCTACTTCCCCGGTATCGTGAAGATGCAGGTAGCCGCTATCATCGGCGCTGCTTGCCAGGTGAAGAAAGAGGGCATCGACGTTCATCCTGAAATCATGATCCCGCTGGTGGGCATGATCACCGAGTTGACCCACGTCAAAACACAGCTCGAACAGGTAGCGAAAGAGACCATGGCTGCTGAAGGTGTGGTAGTTGACTACAAGTTCGGCACCATGATCGAAATTCCCCGTGCTGCCTTGACGGCAGGCGCTAT
>JBBQQW010000145.1:0-6622 GCA_038215455.1 Armatimonadota bacterium | reverse complement strand
CCAAATTCATCCGTAACCCGGAGTTGGGCGCGGGACTGGGCAAATTCCGCACCGGCAACCGCCGCAAGACTCTTCTCACCCGTTTCATCAATATCGAAGGATTGGGCTTCCAGGGGATCATGCAGGCCGGGCGCTGGCAGTTCATGGGCGTATCCGCGCTCTCCGGTACCAACTATATCATTCGCCGCAGCGTAGTGAACGCGGTGGGTGGCTGGGACGTGGAGGCATTGGCCGAGGACGCCGAGTTGAGCGTGCGCATGTACCAGGACGGCTACCGTATCAAATATATCCCCTACAGCGACAGCTGGGAGCAGGAGCCGGAGACGCTGGCCGTCTGGCTGAAGCAGCGCACCCGCTGGGCACGCGGCAACAACTACGCCTGGTGGAAACTGATTAAAACTTTCGGGCAATCGAAGTTTAAATGGTATGCAGCGGAATTCTTATTTACGTTGAGCATCCCGTACATGCTCTTGTACGCCATCATCGCCATGCAGTTCTTCTGGGTGATGAGTTTATTCCGCCAGCTTCCGGCTAACTTCTTTGAGACCATGCCGAAGTTCCCTATCTACAACTTGCTCTACCTGCTGCCGATGGATATTTTCCACTCCATGCCGCCGGTTTTTTACGTTCAACTCGGGATGGTAGCCATCGTTATCTACTATCTGGAGATCCTGCTGGTGCTCTCGTATGATGAAGAGCTTACCTTCGGCAATATGGTCCTCATCGTTGTCATGTACTTCACCTATTGTCAGGTGTGGCCGTTGGCCTCGCTCCGGGCACTATGGTCCGATCTTATCATGCATGACAAGCGCATCTGGGATAAAACTGTACGTTTCGATGGTGAAATTGATCAGCCTGATTCACAACAGACCAGTCTACACCACGATGCGCAGAATAAAATTGACGACCGTGAGCCAGCGCTGGTAGGGGCAGTAACACAGGACAATGAGAATCAGTAGTCCGCCCGGAAAATGGAAGCACAAATGAGCGCAACATCCGCGCGCGAGGCGCAATTGGACGTATCCCTGTTATTCTGGACGGGCAGCCTTTTCCCCGCCTACGCCGCCGCACGCGTCTGCTACAGCAAGACTGGTATCACCGGGATCAAGCCGCTGGCCACCGAGCAGGAGATGGGCGAATGGCTGCGCGATCATGTGCTCGCGCGCGGACATTGGGCCATCATCGAGCAGCTGGACTTCCAGTTTGCCATCCGCGGGATCTCGCGCGCCTGTTCGCATCAGCTGGTGCGTCACCGCATCGCTTCCTTCGCCCAGCAGAGCCAACGCTATGTGAGCAAGGCGGGCTTCCGCTACATCACCCCCGAGAGCATCGCCGCCGTCCCAGCCGCGCAGGAGCTATACCAGCAGACCATGGATGAACTGGCGGAGCGCTATGGCCAACTGCAGGAGCTGCTGCTGCAGGCCAACCCCGAAGCACGCGCTGAGACGATCAATGAGGACGCGCGTTTTGTCCTCCCCAACGCCTGCGAGACCGAGATTATCATGAAAGTGAATGGGCGTGAACTGCTGGAGATGGCGCGCCTGCGCCTCTGCAGCCGTGCCCAGTGGGAGATCCGCGCCATGTTCACGCAGATCCGCACACTGGCGCAGCAAGCCGCCCCGGTGATCTTCGACAACATGGGCCCTGACTGCGCCTGGAGTGGCTGCCACGAAGGCGGCTGCGCACTGGCGAGCCAGTACAAGAAACGCGCTGGCTGGTAAAAAATACGCAGCACGGGCGTCCTCCGAAGGTCATGAGCCTGGCAATGAGAACGAGACCGCCTCCTTCACCACGTCCCTATTACCGCTCCTGCAACCAGCGCCGCCCCTTCTCGGTTAAGCGGTATCGTTGGTATCTGCTTTGCGGTTTATCTGGCAATGTACGTTCGATAAGGTTCGCTTCAATTGCGGGCTGTAAGTATACCAACCGAAAGTGCTCTACATGATTAAGTCTTAGTAGATCCATCAATTCTTTACGAGATTTCGGAGTATCACAATAGGGTAACATCTGTACAATTTCTGCACTTATCTCGATAATGTCTTGGTCGGTATCTTGATCGGTGTCTTGGTCGGTGTCTTGCGCGGTGTCTTGCGCGGTGTCTTGCGCGGTCACGCCAACAATAGTCTCCGCCGGGCGGAATATGATGACTACTGAACCAGAGCGTTCCTCCCAGGTCGGCACCGGGGCGTGATTGTCACGACACCAGTCCATGATGTTAAGTGTGCCAGTGCCCCAGCGCTCTATGATCCCGGCGCGGTAGAGCACCTGCGCTATCAGTGGATTCCAGGGGCGCGACTCATGTGCCTGTGTCAGGCGCACTGGAGTTAGGCCGAAGTGAAGCGTGCCCGGATTGCTTATCTCCAGGCGGTCATCGTACATCGCCACACTCACCGCGCCACCAGCAATTGTATAATCACGATGGCACATAGCATTGGCCAGTGCTTCACGAGTGGCGCGTGGGGCGTATCGTGGGCGGTCTTCGCGTACCATCTGCCCAGGGATGACGCGCCCGGCGATCGGTACATTGTCCCGCAGAAAACGCTCTGCCTGTCGCAATAATTCAAAGAGGTTGCCAGTGAACATGCGATTGTCGGCAAAATCCGCCAGGCGGTTTACGCCACGGAACCGCGCCACCTGTAATAGACACTGTGGGTAATCTGTAAAGAGATGCGCAGCTTGTCCGAATAATACAACGGCGGCATTGAGCGGTTGACCATCCATCAACAGGTCAAATCCACGCAACAACCCTTCGACATCTCGTTCTCGAGGTGGCTCCAACCTGCCCAGACGCACGGCAACATCCACTGCAAGTTGGATTTCTCTCTCGTCGAGATCAGTTATGCGTACACCCGCTGGTGCTGGCTGGTTTTCCCAGCGGCGTGTTGGATGCATGGTTTCGGTGAGTAATTGCTCATAGATTGCCCGCGGCATTATCTGTGTGGTTGGCCCATGGCGCAAGTACGGCCGCCCGTCGAAGGTATATGGGCGCTGATCACCAGTCGTAACCTTAATCGCCAACACAGCCCGTGTTGCATCTAGTTGGATCGTTTCCATTGTCGGGAATACCGACGGATCTATTCGGCGTATTTCATGGGTGACTTGCTCGATAGTTTGCGTGCTAACCTGTTGCCCCACTACATTGCCAGTATCGAGAACGCCAAAAAGTATTACGCCGCCACTGCTATTGAGCATTGCGCAAAGCGCTTTCCCCGCCTCAGTACGCTGCCCAGTGGAGCTTTTAAATTCAATCTCCGCTGTCTCCCCTTGCGCCGCCAATGATATGATGTCGTCGATTGTCATGTTGGTAACCTTTTTACGATAAGCATTATACCATAGTAGATGTTTCCTTGGATCATGATATACAGGACGTTTTTGCACCAGGGTAATGGTAGTCAATTTGTAATTGCCTATAATTACCCACATCCCCAAAAAATGTAGCATAAATACGACACAATCCTATCAGTACAGGGGTATCATAGGGTTACGGGAGAGCCCGGAAGGCATGTAGCCCCGGATACTCACCAGAGGAAGTATGGCGGACATAAGTCATCGACCACAAGTCCGATACATTCCGGGTGAGAGTGAATTGGGAACATGATGGCTTGAGCGAAATAGCGCAGTACGTGAGCGCAAATAACCTTCCGGGTCTCCTGCTTTTATCTGTTCCGGCGTTGCCACAACCCCCGTTGTTGTAGTTCCGCACGCACTTTGCGCATGTCGTCTATCAGGGTATCGCGCAGTTTCGCCTGGTGCAGCGCAGCCGCCGGATGGTAGAGCGGGATGAAGAGCGTACCGTTTTTCTCCATCGGCATACCATGCACTTTGCTGATCTGTATGGCGGGGTCGATGAGAGCATTCATGGCGTAGCGGCCCAGTGTGCAGACCACCCGTGGCTGGATTATCCGCAACTGTGCGCGCAGCCAGCTGTCGCAGGCTGCGAGTTCCTGGGGGTTAGGGTCGCGGTTCTCCGGCGGGCGGCAACGGATGACGTTGCCGATAAATACATCCTCGCGCCGCAGGCCGATCTCCTCGATCATACTGGTGAGGAATTTGCCCGACTGCCCGATAAAGGGCCGCCCCTGCTCATCCTCGTTCTTCCCCGGGGCCTCGCCGATGAACATGATCTCCGCGTATGCATCACCCTCGCCGGGTACTGCCTGAATACGAGATTG
This sequence comes from Armatimonadota bacterium, assembly GCA_038215455.1. Classification (GTDB taxonomy): domain Bacteria; phylum Armatimonadota; class Hebobacteria; order CAIYQO01; family CAIYQO01; genus CAIYQO01. Next base: position 2,450 of record JBBQQW010000145.1, on the reverse strand, counting down.
TGCCAGCCCGCAGCTGCTGCAGGAACGAATCTGTGCCGCCAGTTCCGCCAATGCTGTCTCGGGTGCCGGTGTCATCGGTGGGCTATTTCGTCTCTGGCGCCGGGGCAGTCGGTGGTACCGTTGGTGGTGTTGTCGGCACTACTGGCGGTGTTGTCACAGGCACGATGGCCGGTATCTCCACACGTTCCCAGGTGGTAGTACCGTCGACGGAAGTCATCAATTTTACGCCCATATCCAGCAGATTTTTCTCCAGCGAGTCGGCGTAGACTTTGTTATTCTGTGCCAGTGCGGTGGCGCGCATCTGGATGACAAATGCCACCAGTTTCTCTACCAGCGGATCGACTACCGGCTTCACTGCAACGACCACTGGCGCACCTGGGAGCAGGCGCGGGTTGAGGAATAATATCTTTTCGTCATTGGGAGTTATGCGCAGCGTACTTTTGCCGGTGAAAGGGATCTCCAGGTGCTGTGGTGCTTCTCCCTGCTTGATAGTCAGCGTCTTATATGCCTCACCATCTACCTCTACTACCACTTTCCCGGTCTTCCCGGTGCTGGTGTCGGCATAGGCGATATCGGTGGAGAAAGTATCATTGGAATCTTTGATGTTGAAGTATGCATACTGGATGTAGGTACGGCCGACATAGGCGTAATTTTCATAGTTTTTCCCCAGCACAGTCGTCGACGTGGTGCGGTACACCCATGAGCTGCCAGAAGTCATCTTTAGAACCTTCGTGGTAGCCGCTACCCCGGGCAACTCGGGTGCCGTGGTGGCAACCGTGCCCACCGGTTTATCACCAGTTTTGGGGGCATCCGTCTGCGCAAATACCATGGTAGTTGTGCAAAGAATAATCGCCAATATGGCTAAGTTAGTGAAAAATTTCATCATTAAGCTCCAGCAGTATCAGGCAAAGATCAGCGCACCTGACAAAGATTAACAAATACTATCATTAGTGGTGGGGAAACGCAAGAGGGAAATGCCATTGCGCCCCCCATTGCACCTTATTTGTTCACTTCTCCCCCAGGCAATACAGGTTGTCATTCGAGCGGATGATGATTTTGTCGCCGCTGAAGGTGGGCTGCGAACGGGTGAAGTTCCAGGTGCGACTCGCCGATTGGCGGATACGCTGTTCCGCTTTTACACCATCGGCGGGGTCAACCAGCAGCACATTTTTGCTCACCAGCTTGGCATCACGTCCGGTTTTAATCACGCTCACACTGCCTTTATCATCTAAGGCGAAGAGGTAATCGCCGGCGATAACCAATCCGCTTATGGCGATGCTGATGTTGCCGATGGTCTTGATAGTTTTGCCGGTCACCGCATCTACCAGGCACAGCGTTTTCTCCGTTTCATAATAGATGATACCATCGCGCAGCACCGGGGAGACGTTGTTGCGCTGGTCTTTCACCTCTGTGTTGCTCCACAGCGGTTTTGCCGTGACGGTGTCCGGGGTATCCAGAGTGAGGGCGACGGCGGACATAGCGTCTTTGGTGACGAAGATGACAATGTTGCCGTCTACCAGCAGATCCGCTGGGCCGAGGTGCTCTATGATAGCCTTAGCGAGGATTTTGCCGTCACTCACGCGGATCACCGAGCGATCCGGCATGATGGCGACGTCGGTATCGCCCAGGTGCATGATGCGTGGGGTATCAGCGCGGTATTCACCGCCACCGGGGCTGCCGGCGAACTGCCAGAGCGATTTGCCACTAGCTTTGTCGATTCCGCGATAGTAGCCACCCAATGAAAGCACCAGCACATCACCCACCAGCACCGGGGAGGAGGTGCAGTAATTGCGCCCGGACCAGGAAGGATTCCTCGGTGTGGTGCTATCGGTGAAGATACGCATCCATCTCCTCGCGCCATCTGCGGCAGCGTAGCAGGCGATTACATTGCTGTCGTCTTCCACATAGATATTCTCTCCGTCACTCACTGGGGTGGGGAAGCTATCACCGAAATTCATATTTCCCCAGCGTTGCCAGGTGCAGAAGACCAGGTTGTATTTGCTGGTCAACATACCACGCAGTTTGCCAATCTCGCGGCTGTCGGCCATGCGGGTTCCAATCGGAGCGAGCGGCTTCTTTTCTGGGGTATTGTCGAGCAGATCCTTGTCCGGTATCCCCAGCGCTTTCAGTTCATTCACCACTGCCAGATATTCGGCGCTTGCCTTATCTTTGATCTCATTCCCTTTGTTGATGAGCACGTTGCGCTTACCCTCGTAGTCACGCGTCTCCAGCCACTGCTTGCGCGCCGTCGCCGCTTCCTCCGCGGGGAATTCGTCCAGGTGGTTCACTTCCTGCTGCCAGACCAGCTTGCCGGTATTGATATCATAGCAGAGCAGCGTAGGCAGGGCCTCCGCCATGGTCGCATCGCACACCACATACACGCGATCCTTCACCACAATCGGGCAGCCGGAACCGAAGTTGGGCAGGGGAGTCTTCCACAGGACATTCGT
>JBBQQW010000144.1:0-6667 GCA_038215455.1 Armatimonadota bacterium | reverse complement strand
TGACACCACTATGTGGGTGGCTACCTGTTCAATTATAGCATCGTTTGGCAATAGCTGCGCTAGCCGTATGGCCTGCATAACTTCTGCAGATATCACCAATTATTGATAAACACCTCCCCTAGATGTTTACAATATGCCTATATGGTTATATACTACTATTAGTTAGCTGGTTAGCAGCAGTAATTGGAGGAAGTGAAAAATGAGTATTGAAGTGAAGATTGCACGTTGTCCGCAGAATCATCCTTGCCCGATGGTGCGTTATTGTCCGGTTGGGGCGATCACTCAGCAGGGCTTCAAAGCCCCGGTTATTGACCAGGCAAAATGTATTCAGTGCGGAAAATGCTTGCGTGGTTGCCCGATGGGGGCACTAGTGGAGACAAAATGAATACCTCACCAAAAACAGCGCAGGATAGTTCCATAAAAATCACGCTTTGGTCTGATAATGCAATTGAATTGATCGCTCATCGTTTCAAGCTACTCGCGGGGGCATCGCGCTTGCGCTTGTTGTTTGCGTTATATGACGGTGAGAAGTCGGTCAGCGAATTGATTGAGATCACCCATATGGAGCAGACTAACGTTTCGCGCCAACTCACATTATTGGCCGATGGCGGCTTGATTACGCGCCACAAGACCGGGCAACAAGTCTGGTGCAGTTTGGCGGACGCATCCTTAATAGAGCTTACCGGCCTGGTCTGCCAGAGTCTATTTCAACGCGAATCCAGCCAGTTGGCATCCTTGAACACGAATAATAGTACGTCACCCACTAGGAGGGTATAACGATGCGACCTGAACACAAGAAAGCACTTATCTATGGAACTCCCATAGTATTAACCATTGCACTGGTGCTGATAATCATATTTTCCCAGCGCGCGGAGACGGCACGTGAGGCTACGAAAGCTCCAAGTGAGGTAGCTGCCAGCGTAATCACCGTCAGCCGCCAGCCTACCGAGATGACAGAAGACGTGCCGGGTACCGTCGTGGCCATCCAGCATGCTGACCTTTCTACCAAAGTGATGAGCAAAATATCTGAGGTATTCGTCCGCGAAGGTGACCACGTACAGAAAGGTCAGCTGCTGGCTCGGCTGGAGGGCAAAGACCTGGCCATCAATATACAGCAGGCGCAGGCGACGCTGGAGTCCGCGCAGGCGCAACTGGCGAAGACCAAACAGGGACCGCGCCCGGAGCAGATATCTCAGGCGGAGCAAGGTGAGCAACGCGCGAAGTCCGCCTACGAGCAAGCTATTGCCAACCTTGATCTGGTGAAAGCCGGATCACGAAAACAGCAGAAATTACAGTCAGATCAGAGCGTATTAGCCGCACAGCAGCAGATAACCCAGGCAGAGGCAGGGGTGGCGACAGCCCGGGCGAACCTGATCAGCGCACAAGCCGACTATGAGCGCATGGACTATCTATATAAGGAAGGCGTCGTCTCCCGCATGCAGTTTGAGCACGCCACGGCGCAACGTGAAGCATCGAGCCAGGCAGTGAAGCAATATGAGGCAGTGGTGAGTCAGGCGCGAACCGGGTTGGAGATCGCCCAGGCGCAGTCCAGCATGGTTTATGAGGGAGCACGTACCCAGGAGATCACCGCCGCCGAGAAACAGGTAGAACAAGCCAGCGCCTCCTATGAACAGGCGAAGCAGGACGCCGTTATGGCGCACCAGGGTGGCCGCAAGGAAGATATCGCCCTGGCATCCGCCGGCATATCGCAGGCGAAGTCCAGTCTGGCTGGTGCGCAGAACATGGCGAGTTACACCTCGATCTACGCGCCCTTCAGCGGTGTCATCACGGCGCGCAAGGCTGACCCCGGCAGCATGGCGATGCCGCAAATGTCCATCCTCTCCATGGACGACGATTCTCTCTATCAGCTGATGAGCAGTGTCCCGGAGCGCCTGGCGGTGAAGCTGGCACCCGGCACCAAGGTCTCAATTCGCCTGGATTCGCTCAACCTCACACTACCAGCCACGGTATCTGAGATAGTACCCAGCGCCGACGCGGCCAGCCACACCCTGAATGCGAAGATAGATCTGCCGGCGAGTGCCGGTATCAATACCGGCTTGTTCGGGCGGTTGTCCGTCACCACTGGCACCGAGCCGACCATAGTCATCCCCGCCAGTGCCCTGCTGGAGCGCAAGGGACTGACTGGGGTCTATGTTGTTAATGAGGGGGGAACAGCGCAGTTCACACTGGTTACCATCGGCAAAAGGTGGGATGATCGCCTGCAGGTATTAAGTGGATTGCAGGATGGCCAGCGCGTTGTCACCACCAAAGTGAATAACATCACTGCCGGGCAGCATATCCGCGCCGAAGGGGGCGCGTTATGAGTGCCCACAAATTAGGCATAGCTGGCTCGTTAGCGGCCAAGTTCATCGACAATAAACTCACGCCGATTATCATCGTCGCCGCGCTCATCGCCGGTATCATGGCGATGCTGGCGCTGCCGCGCGAGGAGGAACCGCAGATCGTGGTGCCCATGGTAGATATCATGGTAAGCTCGCCCGGTGCTACCCCGCAGGAGATTGAATCGCGGGTAGTGAAGCCAATAGAGAAGCTCCTGAATGAGGTGAAAGGGGTCGAATATATCTACAGCACCTCGATGCCCGGACAGGCGATGTTCGTGGTGCGGTTCTATGTAAACGAAAACGAAGAGGCCAGCCTGGTGAAGCTCTACCATAAGCTTTCATCACACCCGGAGATTATCCCTCCGGGGGCGTCGCAACCGCTGATCAAGCTGCGCTCGATCTACGATGTACCGATGATGGCGCTGACAGTGTGGAGCGATAAATACTCGCCGATGGAGCTGAAGCGCATCGTCAGCCAGGGAATGTCCGATGATCTGAAGGCAATCAAAGAGGTGTCCGAAGTGACGGTGATCGGTGGTGCACAACGGCAAATACGCGTGGATCTCGATCCCGTCGCGCTGGCCGGATACCACCTTTCCCCCGGGGTAGTCGCGCAGGCGGTCGCCGGTGCCAACCAACAGATGCAGGCGGGTACGGTGGCCAATGATAATAAGGCTATCGCCATTCAGTCCGGCAGCTTCCTCACAGGAGCGGATGACGTCAGTGCGTTGGTGGTCGGTGCCTCCAGTGGACGCCCGGTATATCTGCGCGATGTGGCGAAGATCACCGATGGCGCGGAAGACCCGGCGCAATATGTCACCCTGGGTGTGGGGCCGCATGGCAAGGTGAACGGTATCGACACCACCACCTTTGCCCCCGGTTCCGAATATAACGCCGTTACCGTCGCCATTGCCAAGCAAAAAGGGGCGAATGCTATCAACATCTCGCACGCGGTAGAGGAGAAACTCCAAGAACTGGAGCGCACTCGGCTGCCGTCCGATGTACATATCACCTTCACCCGCAATTACGGCGACACCGCCACCGAGAAATCGAATGAGTTGCTTTTCCACATGCTACTGGCGGTGATCTCCGTGGTTATTCTCATCGCCTTTGCGCTGGGCATGCGGGAGTCTATCGTGGTGGGGCTGGCCGTCCCGGTGACGCTGGCGCTCACGATGATGGTTTTCTACCTCTTCCACTACACCTTGAACCGGGTAACACTCTTCGCGCTGGTCTTCTCCATCGGCATACTTGTCGATGACGCTATCGTCATTGTAGAGAATATCTCCCGCCATTATCGGCTGGTGGAGAACAAAGGAAAGCCGCTGATGCAGGTAGCGGTGAAAGCGGTAGATGAGGTAGGCAACCCCACTATCCTGGCCACCATCGCCGTCATCGCTTCCATCATGCCCATGGCCTTCGTGCAGGGATTGATGGGCCCGTATATGAGTCCAATCCCGGTAGGGGCTACCGCCGCCATGATCTTCTCCATGTTCGTCGCTTTCATGATATCCCCGTGGGCGGCTTATCGGTTGTTGAAAAAACATCAGCATCTGGACGGGCAACCGGAACATGATAAACATGTTCATACCGAAGGCCCAGCGCGACGTCTTTATGAAAAATTCACCCGACCGATGCTGGAGACACCGCGCAAAGGGTTGCTCTTTATCGTAGGCCTGGGGGTAGCGCTGCTGCTGGTGGTACTCATGTTCCCGAGCAAAATGGTGATCATGAAGATCCTTCCCTTCGATAATAAGGGGGAGTTCCAGGTGATTATCAACGCGCCGGAGGGCACCACGCTGGAGAGCACCCGCGCCTCCGCGCAGGAGATGGCCGCATATCTGGCGACAATCCCGGAAGTCACTGACTATCAGGTGTACGCGGGCACCTCCGCACCGTTCAATTTCAATGGCCTGGTGCGGCATTACTACCTGCGCACTGGCCCCAATGTGGCCGATATCCAGGTGAATATCGGTGATAAGAACAGCCGTAAACGGCAGAGCCACGTCATTGCGAAAGCGGTACGTCCGATATTGAAGGAGATCGCCGATCGTCACGGTGTGGTGGTGCAGGTGGCCGAGGTGCCGCCAGGCCCGCCGGTACTCGCCTCTATCGTCGCTGAAATATACGGTGACGACTACAAACGCCAGCAGCAGATCGGCAAGCAGGTGCAACAGGCACTGGCGCAGACCGACGGCATTGTCGATGTCGACTCCTATATCGAGGATCCTACGCCACAATATCGCTTCACTGTCGACAAGGAGAAGGCGGCGTTGAGCGGTATCGACACCGCACAGGTCACGCAGACGCTGGCGATGGCCGTGAATGGCTATGCTGTCGGGCTGGCGCATATCCCCAGCGAAACAGATGCGGTAACTATCAACCTGCGTGTCCCGCTGGCGCAACGCTCCACACTTTCTGCCCTCGGCGGTATCCAGCTGCAGGCTGCCGACGGCCATCTGGTGCCGCTGACCGAGATCGTGAAAGTGGAGCAGGTGGAAGAAACCAGCAATATCTACCACAAAAACCTGAAGCCGGTGGTCTACGTCACCACCGACGTGGCCGGGCGCGAGGAAAGCCCCGTCTATGATATCCTGAAAGCGCGCAAAGCTGTCGCGGCGCTGCAACTGCCGGAGGGCTACGCGCTGCAGCAGTATTGGGTCGACCAGCCTTTCTCGACCGAAAAATTCAGCATGAAATGGGATGGCGAGTGGCAGATCACCTATGAAGTATTCCGCGACCTGGGCCTCGCCTTTGCCGTGGTACTCTTCCTGATCTATGCGCTGGTGACCGGCTGGTTCTCCAGCTTCAAAACGCCTATTGCCATCATGGCGGTAATCCCCCTCTCCCTGATAGGGATCATCCTGGCGCACTGGGCGATGGGTGCCTTCTTTACCGCCACCTCGATGATCGGTTTCATCGCGGGCGCAGGTATCGTCGTGCGTAACTCTATCATCCTTATCGACTATGTCGAACTGCGGCGCAAAGACGGATTGTCGCTCATTGACGCCTGCATCGACGCCGGAGCCACGCGCTTCCGGCCTATTGTACTCACTGCACTAGCAGTGGTGGTGGCGGGTATCGTCATCCTTTTCGACCCCATCTTCCAGGGGATGGCGCTGGCACTGATGGCGGGCGAGCTGGCCGCGGTGATACTCACCCCGGTAGCGGTACCGGTTATCTACTACCTGCTCAACCATAATGACAAACAAGCTCCCGTTGCGAAATTGGAAGGAGAATAAACCATGACCATAGAACGCGCATTACGGCTGATCGCCGGTATCCTGTTACTGGCCAGTTTGCTGCTAGCCCACTACGTGAGTCCCTACTGGCTCTTCTTCACCGCCTTCATCGGGGTGAATCTACTCCAGTCCGGCTTGACCAACTGGTGCCCGATGATCCTCATCCTGCAGAAAGCCGGACTGAAGGACGGCTGCGAGAAGGACGAGCATCCCCGCTGATGACCCAGGGTAAGAATACCGGGGTTAGTCCGCTACCAGCAATCGCACTTGCGGACTAACCCCATTTACAAAGGCGACGCGTTAAGTTATGATTCGCAAAACCGACTGATGAGTACCGGTTTCTATTTCAGATTTATAGTTGAGGAGTAGGAGTTAAAAGGATGACAAACAATTACTGTTCGGACTAATTCAGACTGGAGATCACCGTTTTAGGAGGAGTCTATGCTCACTGAAGAGGAATTAATACAAGAGTACGAAAAGTATGGCCGTGTCAGGCCCGGTGGTGAATTGTACTTGCCAGTCCCGAAGGCAATCGAATTTGTAGAGCAATGTCATAAAAACAACATCGGGATAATTGGCATGGAAGCATTCTATTCTATTGACAAATATATATATCCTATTATTGAGCAGATAGCAGATTTCTCATCATATAGTGCTGATAATTGGATAGAGGAAGAGTTAGTTTGCTACGAGTCCTCACTTGGTTTTTTACACCAACTACCATTGGATGAAACACTTGTTGTTTGCTTAACGCCTTATACTCAAGATGAATGGAAAAAGCGGATAAGTAACCCTCGGGCTACCGTTCCGCCGGAATATATGCGTGATGGTTTCACTTTTGAAAGGGGTCTTATGAAACGTGGTATGCTGATGCTCATCGCTGCCGGTATCATCGTCGCGATGATTCTGCTGCTTTCGCCGCTCTTTGTGCGTATGTGGCACGGGCCTGCAGAAACACCGACAACCCCACTGGTCATGACGTTCACGGGGCAGCCGATGGCGACCGCCAACCCGCCCAGGGTCATGACGTTAATGCCCTGGCCAAAGGCGTTGAGAATGATCATGCCCACCAAAATCGAGAGC
>JBBQQW010000143.1:0-6731 GCA_038215455.1 Armatimonadota bacterium | reverse complement strand
AATAGCATTACACCAACAATTGTTCTAGCTTTGACATGCCCAAATACGAATGATTAGTTCCGCATCCCCTGCAATGGGGCTGGGATGCGGCCACCGCGGGCGATGAAGGCGCTACAGTCCCGTATGCTCACCGGCATCACCGGGGCGCGGCCCAGCAGGCCGCCGAACTCTACCATATCGCCCACCACTTTGCCGGGGACGGGGATGAGGCGCACGGCGGTGGTTTTACTGTTGATGACGCCGATAGCCATCACATCGGCGATGATGCCGCTGATGGCGCTGGCCGGGGTGTCGCCGGGGATGGCGATCATATCCAGCCCCACGCTGCACACCGCCGTCATCGCTTCCAGTTTCTCGATGCTCAGCACGCCCTCCTGCGCCGCCTGGATCATCCCGGCGTCTTCGCTCACCGGGATAAAGGCCCCGCTGAGACCGCCCACATAGCTGGTGGCCATGGCCCCGCCCTTCTTCACCGCGTCATTGAGCAGCGCCAGCGCCGCTGTGCTGCCTGCCGCACCGCACCGCTGCAGCCCCATCTCCTCTAGAATATGCGCCACGCTGTCGCCAATGGCCGGCGTGGGGGCCAGCGAGAGGTCGACAATGCCGAAGGGCACGCCCAGGCGCCGCGCTGCCTCGTGCGCCACCAGCTGCCCCATGCGCGTCACCTTGAAGGCGGTGCGCTTGATCGTCTCGGAGACCACCTCAAAATCCGCACCGCGCACGCTTTCCAGCGCGCTTTTCACCACGCCGGGGCCGCTGACACCCACATTGATGACGCACTCCGGCTCGCCGATGCCGTGGAAGGCCCCAGCCATGAAGGGGTTATCCTCGGTGGCGTTGGCGAAGATCACCAGCTTGGCACAGCCCAGCCCGTCGCGGTCGGCAGTGCGCGCGGCGGTGGCCTTTATTATCTCGCCCATCTGCCGCACCGCGTCCATGTTGATGCCCGCACGCGTGGTGGCCACATTCACCGAGGAGCAGACGCGCTCCGTCACGCTCAACGCCTCCGGGATGCTGCGCACCAGCCGCTCATCGCCCACGGTGTAGCCCTTATGCACCAGCGCGGTGAAGCCGCCGATGAAGTTCACCCCCACCGTCTGCGCCGCCCGCTCCAGCGTCTGTGCAAATGGCACATAGCTCGCACAACGCGACGCCTCCGCCACCAGCGCGATAGGCGTGACGGAGATGCGCTTGTTGATGATAGGGATGCCATACTCCGCCGCGATCTCCTCCGCCACGCTCACCAGCCGCTCCGCCCGCGCACAGATCTTCTTATATATCCGCGCACAAGCCCGCTCCACATCCGCGTCCGCGCAGTCACGCAGCGAGATCCCCATGGTGATCGTGCGGATATCCAATCGCTCCGACTCGATCATCTGCAGCGTTTCCAGTATTTCAAAAGGGTCAATTAACGGCATAATATTTGTTCCTTGTTTCACGTTTCACGGTTTCAGGGTTATTGGTTAAATGGATACTCATTGAAACCGTAAAAGCCAATAGAAAACCCTGGAAACCCATAGTAGAGAGCGTATTTACTCTCAAATGACAGGGTTTTTTATTGGTTATTCTCTACACATCGATTTCAATAACTAACCCTGAAGCTAAATTGCATGATCTGATTCGTCTTCAATAACCATTGTGCTACCTTTGCGCCCTTCAGGGTTATTGGCTAAATGGATAATCATTGAAACCGTAAAAGCCAATAGAAAACCCTGGAAACCAATAGTAGAGAGCGTATTTACTCTCAAATGACAGGGTTTTCTATTGCTAAAATCTCTGATGTTGTTTGGAGTTTAGCAATAGAAAAGCCAATCTATTCTTCGTAATCAGTAGTTTTACTCTCGGATCATATGGTTTTCTATTGCTAAAATCTCTGATGTTGTTCGGAGTTTAGCAATAGAATGCGGTCTAATCCTCATTAAGTATCCAATTTGCCCACCTATTCATTCCGACTCGTTTTATACGTTGTTCGACATTGGATAACCTACTGAGCAAGTTATGGATCTTGTGTGTTCTTTGCTTTTCTGTAAGTATTTCCGGTAACTTGTCTAATACGAGACGGTCGATCTCTTTCCTACTCACCGGTTGATGCTCTCTAATCAATTCCACGATTAGATCCATATAATATTGATCGTTGAACCCCCTGTCGCGGATATGTTGGGCTTTCTGATCGGTTAATGCGGCTAGACTAGCAGATATCATTAAGTTTGGATAGCGCCCTTCCACCAGTTGCTCACTTTTAAGCATCTTATGCTCTTCACGGCTGATTGGATGGTGCCGCTGCACTTTATCGAGAAGGATGATGGTGTCCAGGGGAAGGTCGGTCCGTTCCATGAGCAGGCGGGTATATTTTTCATCCAAGATACGGCCATCAATAGTCACCTTCACGCGGTCTGGTAGCGATAGGTCATAATCGGGTAATGGGAAGAAGCGACTCCGTTGTGTGTTAAACATTCGCTTGATACCACTTCCCTGCGTATCGATGAGGTTAAGGTGTACCATCGCTTCAGCGAGGAATGAGTTACGATATACCTCTGATGGCGCATCCTGTTGGATGACATCCTCGATATTACCCGGTAGGAAAGAGCCGACGTTTCTCATCAATAGTGAAGCAGGGGTTTCAACTACATTTATCCGCCCGCGCAGAGTATAATCCTGATGCGCGATGCAATTATTCAATGCTTCACGAATCACCCAGGTATCATACTGCGTTACTTCTATCGGAAATAGCGTCCCACTGGGAAGATGCCGGATGACCAGATTTCGGATACGAGCGAGAACCTGATCGACTGTAAGCAGGAATGGCATACCAAAAAGCTCATAGTCGATCATCTCGTTCTGTTCATTTTTGAGTTCCCAATTTATCTGCGCTACTGCTGATGTAAGCAGGGTGGATGACTCCGGCTTACCCAGCAATAATAACGCAGTGTTGGTAATTGCTCCGCGAATAGTCAATTTTGTCTTATTCAAAAAAGTGGCGTCATCCCAGGAATCAACCTCTGATGCCTTTGATGGAAACTTGTTCTTATATTCTTTCCGTGCTTTTTCCAAGGCTATTTCGTCTAAATCTTCCAAACTGGCATGTTTGCAGATTTGTGCGCTCCAGTCGATGTGGCTCTGCCAGATGCCCCGTTCTATCTCCGGGTATTTATACAACTCTGTGGTAGATGAGCCAACTCTGATATAGGCTTTATCTTGAAATTTCACCGGGCAATCATTTGTTGGATTTATCTCAAAGATTACTATTCGCTTACCGTGATAGTCGATAGTATGAATTTCATGTTTCACATTTGGGTGCAAATTCTGTGAGAGCCAGATTTGCAGTGGCTGGTTGCTGTAACGCTGTGTGAGGGGATCAAATGATGTTCCTACCACCGCATGAGTGTCGTCTTCGATACCAAACACCAGATACCCACGCTGTTTCCCCCGATAACAAGCGCTATTGGAAAGCGCAGAAATATTTTTGCCTAAAGTTTGAGGATCAGCATTATTTTCCTTGAACTCCAGCCATTCCAGCTCATGTGGCTCGGAAAGCAGGCGTTCAAGCAGCGCTATCTGTTCTGATTTGCTCACCATAATGTATTAAGAATACCGATTTGTGCGTAGGAAGGCAATACTGCGAAGCGGTCTAATCCGCATTTTCATTCCCTCAGATAGTCCACTGATCATGGATGATGCCGATTAAGCGCCAGTCACCGGGCTGATATTCGGTAAGGACCAGGCGGAGGCTACCCCAGGCGAAGGGTCTGGTCTCTTCGGTGGCATCTATGTCGACGCTATAAAATTCGTAGACCGTGCAACCGGGGTAGGTCGCCGCGCTGTTGTCTATGCTGTTAGACTTGCCGAGTCTTTTGCCAGCACCTTGCTGGGTAGCGGTGGCGTAGTCTTTGTCATAGATGAATTTGGCGTAATATTCAGCGAAGGTCAAATTGATTGGGTCGCCGGTACCGTCGTAGGATCCCCAGTCATATTTTGCCCCGTCTGCCCAGGCTTTGGCAAGCTGCTCTGCGTTCAACAATTTGTCCTTTTTCACATCAACATACGCATAAGGGGTGAAGCGCACGCCTTTGTCAGCGATGATAAACGGCTGCAGCCCGACAAAATCCTTCGCTTTTAAGCAGGTGACAACTTGCTGCGCGACCATTTCGGCGGTTTTGCTCGGTCCTGCTGGCGCAGGCGGAGTATACCCCTGCCGGCAACCGCAAAACGCCAGTGACAGCAGCATTAGCAGACCGTAGAGCGTCGATATAGAGGCTATTTTCATATTGAGCTCCTTTTTGAAATGGTTCTTTCCCCGGCGCTCACGCACCGGGCTATATTCCGTCACCGCTGAAGGGCGCTATCATTCAATTCAGAAAAGTCCGCGAAGGCGGACGACCGGCGCGTAGCGCCCTGCAGCCGGGATTTCAATCCCAGCGGTAACTCAGGGGCGGGACGCACATGCTACGATATTGCGTCACCCTTTCGCGGTGGGACTTCGCAACCGCCCCACCTCCGGCAATGCGAGTTTCAGGGAGTCGGGGCAATAGTCGGGCAGTTTGGCAGTTGGGAGTAGTGACAGCCGGTAAAATTCTTTCACAATTTTTGTGCAATCAATATTGGCGACTTTCTGCTTAAAATCGTCAGTTTCGGAAACTGATGTTTCTGCGTTCAGGCAATAAAACCACGTCTCGATATTGTGCTTTGGAATAAAGATCGCTATAGGGTCATTCTTCTGACGAATCTTCTGTTTGTCTTTCCGCAATTCGGAATTTAACTCATTGTAGTGATGAGCTACAGAATAGGTGTCCGCATCCATTACCGTCACCAAAAAACGGCTAACATTCTTGACGCGTACGAGTTTTACTTCTTTGGGGTAATTTTCACGAACATGTTGTTCGCCAGCACCTTTGCCGGGAGGAGCCATATTCACTCTAATATTCTGGCACTTAAGATGTTTTCTCAATAATCCAAGAAAAAGACTTCGATGCCTGCTATCTTCGCATAGCAAGATTATTTGCGCACGACGCTCACTCATCTTCCCACCCTCGCGCGATAACCTCGGCAGGCAATAGCCCTTCGTTCGCTTCACTCACTTTAAAGCGCTCTATCATCACCGGGCCCATTTTCTCTCGGAAGAAACGTTTTGCAGCGACGGGGGTAAGGTAATTGATGAACTCCGGGTGATGCGAGATGAGCAGCACTTGCGCCTCGGTATCCTCGGTAAGCATATCTATCTCTTGCAACCACGGCTGTATCTCGCGCAATGCCACGTAGTTGTCCGGCTCGTCGATACACAGTAGCCCCGGAGAATCCTTCATCACACTCAAAAGGGTATAAAGAACGATGAGCACACGCTGGCCGTCGGATAGCTCACTCAGGTTGAATTTCACGTCACTGTTGTCGGATAGTACCTTGAGCACGCGTATTTCCCCGGCTCTCTCCAGCGAGATGCCACTGAACGTCTCCATCACTTCACCCATGTAAGTTGACGCTTCAACAATGAGATTAGGATTTTCCTGCACCAGATGGCGATACCAGGAGGCATAATCTGCCATATTTACCGCAGGATGGCTGACATCATCATCATCACTAGTAGTGTTGATAATTGCCGCTGGGTCAATATGTACAACGAATAAGTTGCGCATCCAAGCGGTGAACCATTTAATATGTTCCAAACCGTCTCGTTGTTCGAAAAAATATAATCCAGAACGCGTTAGGTCTACTAGCACCACGCTGGTCCTATCCAATTCAGAGATATCTTCAGGAGTGGGGGAGAAGAGAAACCCCACACCTTCATCAGTTCTAAATAAATTGGTATTTTTCGCACGTTTTGGATCATTTTTAGGATGACTCAATTTGCCTGAACTGTAGCTGAGGCTTTCTTGAAGAATTACCGGTTTCTGGGTATCCTGATTCCTCACTTTTAACGAATAATGGTAACATCCCCCATTCCCCTCAACATCAATTTCGATTGTCTGCTCTTCCTTTTGTTGCCACCGCGTAGTCGAAGATTTCGGGAAAGCTTCGACTACGGTTTTGCCATCAATTATCATGGCGCGTAGCAACGCCAGCACCTCAAAGAGGGTGGTTTTGCCGCTGCCGTTGTCGCCCAGGAGTAGCTCCAGCTTCGCCGGCTCGTACTCGAAACGGACGAATCCCTTATAGTTGTCGATGTAGATACGTTTTAACATAGGCATGCCTTATCTGATGATTTACGGTATATTATAGCAGTTAGTGGCTGGTAAGAGCGTGGTGGTGGATAGTATTCGTCTGAACCCAGATTCTCCAGATTGTAAGGATTTTCCTGATAATTATCTACCGAAACGGCATCACTTCCAATTATCAAGCAAATCCTTAAAATCCCACAAATCGGGGTTCAGATAAACTCTGCTACGGCAAACTCCCCGTCATATGCAGATTCAGCAGCCTATCAAGGTACTGCGCTTGCGGGTTTACGGCGTTTACTGCATCCTCCATTTTTATCCGCTTGGTGGCGATCTGTTGCAGGAAGGCGTCCATGTCGGTGTTGTAGTCGGCGTCAATGCCGAAGCCGCGCGTCATGGTGCCGTCGAGGAGGGCGCTCACCTCGGAGTGGGCCAGGAAGCTTGTGGCTTTGGCCATCATCAGGCCAGCGGCCTCCAGGTTGCCCATGATGAACTCCTCGCGCGAGTCGGGGCCGCCCTCGGTGCGGAAGGGGTGGCAGTCGAACTCCAGCGTGCAGTCGGGCTTGTGGCGGGCTATTGCCAGCA
>JBBQQW010000142.1:0-6785 GCA_038215455.1 Armatimonadota bacterium | reverse complement strand
AAGATACTGCCGAATGTGAATGCACCGTTTGAGCTGACAGTGGCCGATGCGGGTACCTATACTATCACCGGCATCGAGACCGCGAGTGGATTTACTGATAGCGTTGCCATTACTGTTACTGGCCCGGTGCCGATGCTCATTGATTTCGACGACGCCACCTTCGCTGGCTCCACTAGCTACGCATATGTACCGCCAGCCTGGCCCGCCGGCACTATCAACATCTCTGCCAAAAATGTTCAAGTAGGCGCGACAAATGGTGTCGGCAGTTCTAAGTGCTTAAAATACGACCATTTAAGGATGCTGGATGGTAGAATGGGCTTTGCTACTCCAGTATATCTGGAGAGCGTTTACCTGAGCTCAGCCTCTACTGACACAGTTACCATTATACGGTCATTCTCTGATGGCACTGCAAACGCTTCTGAGGATATCTCCTTCGCAGCGAATACCTTGCAGAAGATCAGCTACGCCGACTGGCTCTCCCACCCGGTATCCAGCTATACAGTTAAAACAGATACCGTCACCGATCAATTCTATGTCGATAACATGTCGATAATGCTCCCGTAACCTTTGCCCCGGATGAAAATCCGGGGTACGCGGCCGTCAACCGCCCTGCGTTACGCCCAGGTCTTTCAGCAGGCCATCGCCCACGCTGTAGATCCAGCCGTGAACCTGCAGTTGCTGCTGGCGGCGCCACGCGTCCTGCACGATGGTGGATTGCGCCACATTGGTCACCTGCTCCAGCACGTTCAGCTCGCAGAGGCGGTCCAGCAGCAGCTCGCGGGGTGATATCGGTTGCAATACCGTCTCATGCTTGCGGTAGACATCGCGCAGATGCCCGAGCCAATTATCGATAAGCCCGTGCGGACAGTTCTCCAGCGCCGCCTGCACCCCGCCACAGCCGTAGTGCCCGCAGACTATGATATGCTTCACCTGCAGCACTTCCACCGCATATTGCATCACCGACAGGCAGTTCATATCGGTGTGGATAACCAGATTCGCCACGTTACGATGCACGAATAACTCGCCGGGGAGCAGGCCGATGATCTCATTAGCGGGCACGCGGCTGTCCGAGCACCCGATCCACAGATATTCCGGTGTATGTTGCCCCACCAGCCGCGAGAAGAACGTCGGATCCGCCTGCGTCATCTGCTCCGCCCAGTCCCGATTATTCTCGAATAAACGCTCGATCTCTTGCATGGCTATTCAATCCTCTTATGAAAAAAAGTTCCAAGTTCCAAGTTCCAGCGGGCGCTTGCCCATTGGTCTACCTAACCCCCAGCCCCTTCCCTGCGAGGGAAGGGGAGCCGATTGAAACAGATAGTACGAAAAAGCCTAACCATTAGTTTGGACACCCCCTTCCCGCGCCGGGAAGGGGGCCGGGGGGTTAGGTAGACCAACGCTAACGCCACAGATACTATACCAGTTACTCATCCTCCGGCGCACTCGGGGCCTTGCCGCGGCCACCGGGTTTTGCCAGGTGCAGCAGCATCTGGATGGTGGCGAAGAAGATGCGACAGTCGAAGAGGAAGTTCATATACTGCAGGTAGTACAGGTCATAGCGCACCTTATGCGCCACGTCCTCGATGCTGCTGTCGCCCCCCTGGTGCAGCTGTGCCCAGCCGGATAACCCCGGCAATGTCAGTAGTCGTGCGCTGTAGAAGGGTACCTGCTGCTGCAGCCGCGCCACAATCTCCGGCACTTCGGGGCGCGGGCCGATGAGGCTCATTTCGCCGCGTAGCACATTCCATAGCTGTGGCAGTTCATCGATGGCGGTGAAGCGCAGGAAGCGCCCCAACGGCGTTACGCGCGGATCGCCGGAGCCGGCCCACTTGCGCCCGGACACCTCCGCCCGCCGGTCCATCGTGCGTAATTTTATTATCTCAAAAGGCACCCCGTAGCGCCCCACCCGCGGCTGGCGGAAGAAGACCGGCCCCGGCGAGGTGAGCTTGATAGCCAGCGCCGCCAGCCCCACCACCGGCACTGTCAGCGGTGCGGAGACGACGACGGCGATGATGTCGCCCAGGCGTTTCAGCATGTCGCGTATCGGCGAGGGCACCCGCAATGTCTTGGGCATATGCCAGCCGTCGGCAGTTTTGACGATAGCCACCTTGCTGGTGATACTCTCATAGAGGTCGCAGATATCCACCAGCTCCAGCCGGGCGAAAAGATGCGCCAGCGCGTCATATTTCTGCTGCGACAGATGCAGATCGCTCACCCCCAGGTAGATGGGGTAGCCACTGCGGTGCGGCGGCAGCGGGTCGTCCGCCTCCATCACCGGCTCCTCCAGACACACCTGCGGGTTGAGGGATATCTCCTGCAGCAGCGGTTGGAACTCCGCCGGCAAGCGACAGGGGATGAGCTGGATAGCCGGGCGCTTGAAGATAACGGCGATAATCAGCCGCGATGATGTGCCCGCGATGGCGATAATCTGAAACGAAAGGACGGAGCCGGGCAGGAACCACTCATGCCCGGACTTCACCCAGACCAATATTGCCGTGGCAGTGAAGAGCAGCGATAACCCCATGGAGACGCCAATACGCCAGAAGGGATGCAAATAGCGCGCATTTTGCCCGCCCACCACCACTATAAAGCAGAGCCAAGTGACAGCGGTGTAGCCCAACACGCGCATCAACGCCTCACGCGGAAAGCTGAAGGCAATGACCCAGAGGAGCACCACCAGCACAATATCCACCGTGCGCAACCACCACTCAATTTTACGCGTGTGCGAGAACTGCATAATCAGCTACTAGTTTGTGGGAAAACTGGGGGGATGTCAACCGGAAACGACAAAACAACGGGGTTTCGAGTACCGAACCGTGAAAACTCAATTCTCCACCTCTACGACGATATTAGTTATAATATCTCTAATGGAGCTGAACTATGCCTGACAATGACATAATCCTCAATAATTATGTTTCCCTAGGTCATCTCAATGAAGAGATAGTTGCGCTGTGGGCTGTCACTATCATTGGTAATCTGGAGATTGTGTTGACCACACCACAGCGCTTGCACTTTATTGAAAAACATCCCGATATTGCTTCATTCGAAAGCTGGTTGTCATTAGTTGTAGTTGATCCCGATGAGGTTCATAAGGATAAATTCGACCCTGAGGTTGCGATATTCTATCGATCTATTGAGAGAAATGGAAAAATTAAGTATTACCATGTTGCTGTTGCGATGCAAATTTATCCCAATGCGAAAAAACATTCAGTGTTATCATTTAGATTTACGCAGTTTCGCGAGATACGTAAAGGTAGAAATGAAGAGAGAAAAGTCTGGGAGAAAAAATGATGAGTACCTGGCGGGTCTGCCAACTCCCGCATCTCTTCTGGCTCATTGAGGTTTAACCCAATGGCGTGTAGACGGCAGATTCTCTACTTCAGATACTCGTCTGCATGTATTATACCACAATAATTACGATTTCATGCAAGAAACCTACAACACTTGCCTTTCATCCCTGCGAATCGCCAATCTTCCGCATTTTTCCGCTATAATAAACCATCATGGCAATTTTTCATCCTGATCCTGAATCTCCGGCGCTCTCTCGGCGCAGTATCACGGGCGCACGCTGGGTGGTGGTGCCGCCGGTGGCGGGTGGGCTGCCGGGGGCGCTGGGGCAGCTGCTGGCCACGCGCGGGTATACCACCACGGTGCAGGTGGAGGAGTTCCTGCACGCGGAGCTTTCCTCATTGCCCGATCCGCTGCTGCTGCCGGATATGGCGGCGGCGGTGGCGGCGGTGGAAAGTACGCTGGTCAGTGGTGGCCGGATACGCATCTTCGGCGACTACGATGCCGATGGGATCACCGCCACTGCGCTGCTCTGCCGCGCCCTCACCGGGCTGGGCGGTGTGGTGGACTGGTATATCCCCCACCGCGTGGATGATGGCTATGGGCTGAATACCGAGGCGTTGGATCTGGCGCATGCCGACGGCGTGAAGCTGGGCATCACCGTGGATAACGGCATCAGTGCGCATATCCCGCTGGCGTACGCTGCGGAGATTGGGCTGCCGATGATCGTCACCGATCACCACGAGCCGGGCGATTCCCTGCCGCCGGCAGTCGCCGTGCTCAACCCCAAGCGCGCGGACAGCGTCTACCCCGCACGTGAGCTGGCGGGCGTGGGTGTGGCATTCACCTTACTACGTGCAATATGTGCCGGGCGCGGCTTGCCGGCTACGGTGGCGGCGCGCTTTCTGGACCTGGTCACTGTGGGCACAGTGGCGGACGTCGTCCCGCTAGTGGGCGAGAACCGCCTGCTGGTACGCCACGGCCTGCCGCAGCTCACCCCGCAGAGCAAAAAACTGGGCCTGGGGGCGCTGCTCCGCGCGGTGGGTATTAATAAGGTTGCCAGTTGCGGCGACGTGGGCTTCCAGATCGGCCCACGGCTCAACGCCGCCGGGCGCATCGCCTTTGCCGGCGAGGCGCTGAATTTGCTGCTGACGAAAGATGCTGCCGAGGCGGAGGCGCTGGCGGCGCAGCTCTGCACGCACAACGCCGAACGCCAGGAGGAAGAGAAGCGCGTGCTGGTGCTGGCGCTGGCCCAGGTGGCGAAGTGCGACCTGACGCGCGAAAAAGCGCTGGTGCTGGCCTCGCCGGACTGGCACCCCGGCGTCATCGGCATCGTCGCCTCGCGCATTGTCGAGCGTTTCCATCGCCCCTGTGCGCTCATCGCCCTAGCAGACGGCGTGGGCAAGGGGTCAGCACGGGCGCGTTCGCCATTTCATCTGTGGGAGGCGCTGCGCAGTTGCTCCCCGCTACTCAATCGCTTCGGTGGCCACCGCGTGGCGGCGGGTTTCGAGGTGATGGAGGAGAATATCCCCGCTTTCCGTGCACAGATGTGCGAGATCGCCGCGGCAACACTAAGTGACGACGACCTGCTCCCCTTCATTAATATAGATGGCTGGCTCGAGCTGGACGAGATCACCACCCCTTTCGTCCGACAGGTAGAGGAGCTGGCCCCCTTCGGCATGGGCAACCCCACCCCCGTCTTCGCCGCCACAGATGTACTGGTGCAGAGCACCATCCGGCGCGGTGCCGATGGCGCGCATCTTAGTCTGACGTTGCGCTCCGCCCCCGGTGCCCGCCCCATCAACGCCATCTGGTTCCGTCAAGGCCCACTGCAGGAGCACCTCCGCCCCGGCATGCGCGTGGACGTAGCCTTCACCGTCGGCCTCAACACCTGGCAGGAGGTCACCTCGGCGCAACTGGTGGTGAAGGATCTGCAGGTATGAGCAGAATAAACAAGCCTTGTAACTTGGAAACTATTTTTCCGAAGGAGAACAATCATGTCAACCTTTCCGCGCACTATGGTCGGCGGCGTATCGCTGTCGCGCTTGATTATCGGGACTAACTGGATGCTGGGCTACAGCCATTGCACCCCGGCAAAGGACAAGTATATTAAAGAGGTGATCCGCGAGCGCAAGCATATGGCTGATATCCTGGAGGTCTACTTCCGTGCGGGGGTGGACACTATCATGGCACCCTTCGACAACGCCCCGCTGCAGGATGCCCTGCATGACGCGCAGGACCGTACGGGGGTGCAGGGGATACTGGTGGCCACACCCAGCCTGCCGGTCACTGCGGAGACGCCCGCGCAGGGCTTTGACATCGGTGAAGTGGAGCGCATCCTCGACGCCACCGCCGCACAGGGGGCAGTATTCTGCATGCCGCACCAGTGTACCACCGATGCCCTCACCGACCGTTGCTCGCGCGATATCCGCCGCATGGCCGAGATCACCCCGCTCATCCGCCAGCGCGGCATGATACCGGGCCTCAGCACGCACATGCCCGAGGCGATAGTCTACGCTGACGAACGCCAGCTGGACGTGGAGACCTACATCAGCATCTACAACTCCGCCGGCTTCCTCATGCAGCTGGAGGTAGACTGGACGGCGAAGATCATCCGGCAGGCGCAGCATCCGGTGATGACCATCAAACCGCTGGCTGCCGGCCAACTCCGCCCCTTCCAGGCCCTCAACTTCGTCTGGAACACCATCCGTCCGTGCGATATGGTCACCATCGGCACCATGTCCCCCGACGAAGCCCGCGAAGTCATCGAGATGTCACTGGGCATTCTGGAAGATCATCCCACCGATATCAAACTGCAGGAGACGCGCTCAAAGGCCTCGGTGAAGGCGGTGGAGTGAGGGAGTATCTGGCAGGGATTCTCCCTTATTATGCCGAATTAGAAGAGCATTAGAGATAACTGCATGCCGGAGTATCGAATTTAACGCCAAGCCGTCCTACCCGGCCTGGCCGTGAACGACCAGGCTGGAAGGCCTTCGGCCAATCGCTCATTCGGGCGGGACGGGTAAGGGTAAGCGTTCCCGTCCGAAGGACGATCGGCGTAAGCCCACTAGCCCTGCCGTTTACGGCTGGGCGATAGGCTGGACGTTAAAATAATACTCATATAGCAAGCATGCCTTGGGGACAGATAGCAAATGCCAGATATACTAGAATTACCGGTGCCCGCGCATCGTAATAGCCAATTATTCGCTGATTATTACCTGAACGAAATTCTGCCCGCCCGGCCCGGGTGGGCAGAGTTGGCGGTGCCGGCGGAGCCGATACTGGTGGAGATCGCTGAGATATTCCAGCGCTACACCCCCAGCGACAATGAACGGCAGACCGAGGAAAATCTGGTCATCCCCGTGCTCCGGGCCCTCGGACATTCCTTTGAGGTGCAGGCACCCCTGAAAACTCCCGATGGTACCAAGGTGCCGGACTATCTCTTCTACCAGGACAATGCGGCACAGGTAGCGCATAAGAATCAGGTACTTACCGAG
>JBBQQW010000141.1:0-6829 GCA_038215455.1 Armatimonadota bacterium | reverse complement strand
CTGATGTCCGAGACGCTGTCTGATGTGGTGAATTTCGACACCGTCCCTGCTGATGTATATAACGCAACGGTAGAGCTGGGGGGCGAGGAGATTGTGGTGGGGATAAGCGTGATTTAGTACGAGCATCAGAATATGGTTGGTGCAGGTGAGGAAAATGCCTGCACCAATTCTACTCTGTTGGGAGATCGAGCAAAAATTTCCAGATTGGTACGACGTGGATTATTCCTGCGTCCACATTTATCGTCATCTCCTCAGAGTGCGTCACAATGGTGCCTTCGGTGATCCTTTGTTCTGTCATAGCATCGGCTAGAGCAGTTACTTCGCGTTTATATGTTTGTGGGTCGGCGAGTGAAACGCAACTTTGAATAAGCATCCATGATTTGTCGCGTCGCTGAATGATGAAATCGACCTCTTTGCCGTTAGTGGTTTTATAGTAGGATATCTGGGAAGTAATCCGGCGCAATGCGTTGAACACCATATTCTCTAAAAGATGTCCGGTGTTGACGAGGATACCGGAAGCAACGGATAATATCATCGCATGATCGATGCAATAACATTTTTTCGGGTTAGCTTTGGCTCGTGCTAAAGAGGCATCGAAGAGACGTACGGAAAATATAAAAAAGGCGTCCTCGAACCATGCTAAATAGTCTGTGATGGTAGATCTTGGCACCTTATGACCTAGCGATTTAAGGTACCCAGAAAGCCTGCTGATCGAATACAATGAAGCGCAGTTGTCAATGAGCCAGTGGGCTAGATCGATAACCGCCTTTGGATGGGGCGAGTCATGCCGTTCGATTAGATCGCGATAGAGCACCGCGTGAAAATATTCCTGATGGATTTTTATTCGTAGGTGGCGGTCTATACTCATCACTTCCGGGAATCCACCGGATTCCCAGTATTCCTTAAAGGATTTCTGGATGCGCATTTGCAGTGTTGTAGAGAATGGGCCGGTATTATCGATGCCTTGGAAGGTGAGAAACTCGTGGAAGGAAAACGGAAACAGCTCCCAAGATAGCGCACGACCGCGCATCTGCGTGGCAACCTCTGTTGATAGCATCCGGGCAGAAGAACCCGTGAGAAATATCTCACAATTTTCCGTGCGTAATAAACGATCTACGAAAGGTTCCCAACCGGGTACAGCTTGGATCTCATCAAAGAAACAGTAAACCGTTTCAGTTTGCTTTTTTTCTGGGTGTAGAATGAAGTATGCCTCGGTTATCAGACCCAGAGAACCTGCGTTAAGCTGATGAAGTCGGTCATCGAAAAAATGCAAATAGAGGATATTTTCACGCGGCACCCCATTTTCGAGAAGATGCTGAATTACCTGAAACAGGAAGGTTGATTTGCCACATCGGCGCACCCCGATGCATACGGATGCTTTGCCGTGAATGGTGGCAATCTTCATCTGGCGTGGCGTACCAGTCGCCAATTGAATATCTTGAAAATCAAGGATAAGGGACGTGATTGTTTCTTTAAGTGAACCACTCATGAGTGTACTCCTTCCCTAATACTGCCATTATCTGTCATAATTATTACAGATAATGGCCAAAATCGTCAATAATTATGACAGGTATTGGCAGTAATCGGTAATAATTATTACCGATTACGTAGATATGGTGCAGATGCATCTTCCATATGTCAAATACAAAAGGATGAAATTATGCCCTGGTATGTAGTAGAATTTCCGCTGGAAGAAGAGCTGTGCGAGGTGGCGGCGGAGACGTTGCGCACGGGTGGGGCGGATGGTGCCTCTGCCGAGTGGCGGGTGCGCGACGGCTGGTGTGTGCGCGGCTTCTGGAAGGATGCCCATGCCGACGAAGTGACGGCGGAGACCGATACGACACTGGCGAAGCTGGCGGAGTTCGGCCTCATCCCGGAGATTCCCACCTACGTCCTAAGCAGTATGGAAGACCAGGACTGGTTGGAGGGGTGGAAGCAATTCTTCTCACCGTTTGAGGTATCGCCCCGGTTGGCGGTGGTACCGAGCTGGGAGGAATTTACCCCGCAACCGGGGCAGCAGATCATCACCCTCGATCCCGGCATGGCCTTTGGCACTGGCACCCACGGCACCACCTTCACCTGCCTGCAGGCGCTGTCGGAATATCTGCAACCAGGGATGCGCGTGGCGGATATCGGCACCGGCAGTGGTATCCTCGCTATCGCCGCGGTGAAGCTGGACGCGGGCAGTGTCACCGCTACCGATAATGACGACCTGGCGGTGCGCGTGGCGTGCGAGAACGCCGCCGTCAACGGCGTGGCCGAGAAGATCGACTTCCGCGTCTCCGATCTGGAAGCGGGCTTGGACGGCCCCTATGATCTGGTTATCGCCAATATCCTCGCACCGGTGGTGTTGCGCCTGATTCCGCTGCTGCCACGTATCATGGCTAATGATGCGCTCTTTATCTCCAGCGGCTATATCACCAGCCAGGAGGCGGATATCTGCAGCGCATTGGAAGCCGCCGGCCATACTGTGCTTACACGGTATGAGCGGGAAGATTGGGTTACAGTGGTTTCGCGGCTGGCTATTTCTTAGGTGGTTAATATGATGCGTTTCATCGGTGCTCTACTTATATTGGTGTTGGCTCTGCTGCTGGTTGGCTGTGGGGGTGGGGGGACACCGGCTACCGGGAGTCTCGCGGGATTCATTTATCGTGATGTCATCCCCGGGCAGATGGTGTTCAGCGCACAGTCGCGGAGTGGATTAACAGCATTATCTGGTGCTGTGGTATCGGCTGCGGGGTTTTCCGCCACCACAGATAGCACCGGAGCTTTCCAATTGCTGGACATCCCCTGCGGTGAGCAGCAGTTGCAGGTTTCCGCGCCGGCGTATACCACGACTCGCATGACGGTAAAGATCAACGAGGGGGAGAACACTCTCGTGGCCACCGTGCCGGGTGCGCCGGTGAAGTCGAAGTGGACCGTCCTCATCTACATGGCGGCGGACAATAGCCTGAGTCTGGAAGGGTTGAAAGACCTGAACGAGATGGAGACGGTTGGCTCCACTGATCAAGTGAAGGTGGTGGTGCAGTATGACAAGCAGGGCAGCGCCGATACCCGCCGTTACGAGATAACCAAAGACGACGACCTGACGAAAGTCACCTCTCCGGTGGTGCAGGACCTCCCCAACGTGGATAGCGGTAATCCTGCCGTGTTGCATGACTTTCTCCTCTGGGGGCAGCGCAACTACCCTGCCGAGCATTATATGCTGGTGCTCTGGGACCATGGCAGTGGCTGGGATCCTGATTCCCGTTCGATGTCGCGCAGTATCAGCCAGGATGACCCTACCGGCAATGTCATCAGCATCACCGAGTTGCCGGGAGCGTTGCAGACTACGCAGCCGATTGATATTATCGCTGCGGATGCCTGCCTGATGAGCATGCAGGAAGTCGCCTATGAGATCCGCAATTGTGCCGACTATTACATCTCCAGCGAGGAACTGGAGCCTGTGAGCGGGTACAACTACGCGCGGATACTGGGGAATATGATCACTCCCGCCGGGCTGGCGATGACACCTGGCGAAATATCGGATATGATCGCCCGCGAGGCGCGGGAGGAGTGGTCGGACTATAACAACATGACCACCTCGGTTATCAAGCTCGATCGTACTGCTGCGGTCACCACCGCACTGGATGCGCTGGCGCACCGGCTGCGGCAGGTGGTGAACTTCTACCCTGATGAACTGAAAAAGGCACGCGTGGAAAGTGTCCGCTTTGGACTATCTGCAGTAGATTTACGCGTTGACCTCTATGATTATGCCGCACGGCTGCAGGCTTATGTGCCTGACCGCGAGGTGGCCAACCGCGCGAATGCACTGCAGGTTGCCATCAATAACGCCGTAAAAGCGAACTACGTGCGTCCCGGGCGGGGGAATGCGCGGGGCATCAGCATCTATCTTCCCACCGCAGCAACCTACTTCGCCCCGCGCACTTTCTCCCAACAGCCACCCCCCAGTGTCACCTACCCGGAGCTGCAGCTGGCGCACGATAGTGATTGGAATGAATGGCTGGCGTTGCAGCCGTGATGAGGAGTATCGTTTTTAGCGGCAAATCGTCCTTACGTGCCTAGCCGTGAACGACCAGGCTGATAGGCCTACGGCCAATCGCCCATTCGGGCGGGACGGGTAGGGGGTAAGCGTTCCCGTCCGAAGGACGATCGGCGCAAGCCCACTAGCCCAGTCGTTCACGGCTGGGCGAACAGGACGGGCGTTAAAAACCGAGAATCCTGCAGCCGTGATGATAATGTGAGATACGGCTGCGAGATTGGTGTATAATGTATCCGTTGAGGGTACCACTATATCAATACCCTCATATCTAAGGATGTATAAATGCGTTCAATACACGCTTCAGGATTAGTCATTGGTTTGCTGATACTCGCGCTAGTTACGGGCTGCGGTGGTGTAACAACTGATACAGGCAAGATCACCGGCAGGGTGCTGAATCAGGCACGCGTGGCCCTGGCACAGGCGACGGTTGCTGTGCAGGGGACGACTATCAGCACGAAAACTGCAGCAGATGGTAGTTTCGCACTGAATGAAGTTCCAGTAGGTGTGCATACCC
Organism: Armatimonadota bacterium; assembly: GCA_038215455.1. Lineage (GTDB taxonomy): Bacteria > Armatimonadota > Hebobacteria > CAIYQO01 > CAIYQO01 > CAIYQO01. The sequence continues at coordinate 2,273 of JBBQQW010000141.1, read as the reverse complement.
TGGTAATATCGGTGAACGGCTATGCCACCATCACGGTGCAGGTAAGTGTCGTTACCGGGGCTACGGCGACACTGGCACCGGTTGAGCTATCCGCGGTAGCACGTAAGTGGACGGTGCTGGTCTATCTCAATGCGAAAAATGATCTGGAGCAATATAGTATCTCCAATCTGAATGATATGGAGAAGGTGGCAGATAATCCGGCTGTTACAGTTGCGGTGGAGATGGGGCGATTAGTAAGCAGCAACCCTATTGCCGCAGGCACCTGGGTGGGGACGAAGCGCTTCACTATCGTGCATGATAATGACCCCTATACCGTTACGTCCTTCAATACTTCGCCGATGGTGGAAGACCTGGCAACGACGAATATGGGTTCCGCTGCTGCCCTGGCTGATTTTATCTCCTGGGGAAAAAGGACCTTCCCCGCAGAGCATTATATGGTGGTCCTGTGGGATCATGGCAACGGTTGGCGTAGCCGCACACTGGCACCTACGATGGCACAACCGCGAGCTATCTCCTGGGATGATGAATTCAGCACCAATATTACCGGCAAGGATCTGCCCATCGGTCTGGCATCCAGCACCCCCACGGATATAGTTGCAATGGACGCCTGCCTGATGCAGATGTTGGAGGTTGGCTACCAGATCCGCAATAATTGTAGCTATCTCGTGGCGTCGGAGGAAAATGTGCCCGGGGCGGGATACCCATACGACAAGTGGCTGACCCCGCTGGCGGCGAATCCCGCCATGAGCCCGCGTGAATTTGCCAGCACCATTGCTAATCAGACGGTGCAAAGCTACCTGATAAGTAATATGCTCATCACTCATTCCGTGGTAGAGACGGCGCAGTTGCCGCAACTAGTCACTGCAGTAGATAACTTCGCCGGCGCGCTGATGGGCATCACTGCCACCGAAGCTAACGCGCTGTTGAATGCGCGTGACAACGCCGATAGCTTCGGTAGCCCGTATTATACCGATTACAAAGACTTGTATGACTATGCCGATCAGGTGGCGGTGAATGTGCAGAGCAATGACGTGAAGACTGCCGCAGCGGCAGTGAAGACAGCGGTGGGTAATGCGGTAATCACAAATGCTATCGGCACGTACCACACCCGCGCACGCGGCATCAGTATCTATGTGCCATCAAAGAATATCTTCAGCAGTATCAATAACGCCCCCGTCTACAATACGCTGGACCTGGCGAAAAACACCCGCTGGGGCCAGTTCCTGGCAGCACAAAAGAATTAAGTGACTAGTCACTAGTCCTGATTTCAACATTTAAAAGCCAAAAAGCTCGGAGGTTAAACTCCGAGCTTTTTTACGTAATTTACATCAGGTCAGGACTCGTGACTCGCGACTAGCAGACTAGCGACTTACTCCATTACCATTCCGCCATCCACGTTAAATACGTGTCCGGTGGTGTAGTCGGCGAGTTTGCTGGCGTACATCAGTACCGCGTTGGCGACGTCGTCGGCGGTGCCCAGCCGGCTTTGCGGGATGATGTCGACCATCTTCTGCTTCTGCTCGGCGGTGAGTTTGTCGGTCATGGCGCTGACGATGAAACCAGGGGCGATGGCGTTGACGGTGATGCCTCTGCCGGCCAGTTCCTTGGCATTCGCCTTGGTCATGCCGATGATACCGGCTTTGCTGGCGGCATAGTTGGTCTGCCCGGCATTGCCCATCAGCCCGATTACCGAGGCCATGTTGATGATGCGACCGTAGCGGGCCTTCATCATGCGCTTGGCGGCGGCGCGCGTGCAGTAGAAGGTGCCGGAAAGGTTGATGTTGATGACAGTCTGCCATTCGTCATCCGTCATGCGGATCAGCAGGTTGTCGCGGGTGATACCGGCATTGTTCACCAGGATATCAATTTTGCCCATCGCTGCCCAGCCCTGTTCGATGAGGGCAGTGGCTTCCTCGGATTTGGAGACGTCGCCACAGAGGGCGATAGCACGGCGGCCCATGGCGCAGATTTCTGCTGCGGTGGCCTCTGCCTCTTCGCGGCCCGGTTCAATATCGTTGATGATGATATCGGCACCGGCTTCCGCCAGCTTCACGGCGATAGCCTTGCCCAGGCCCCGACGGCTGCCGGTGACCAGGGCGACTTGCCCGGTCAGATCAATTGCGTATGACATCGTTAACTCCTTCTACGAAAATAGATTTTCGGGCGCTTTGCCCATTGGTCTACCTAACCCCCAGCCCCTTCCCTGCGAGGGAAGGGGTGCCGATCCAATGATTATCTATTGAAAAACGATCATCCTCCCCCTTCCCGCGCCG
>JBBQQW010000140.1:0-6854 GCA_038215455.1 Armatimonadota bacterium | reverse complement strand
GGGCCTATCGCCACGCGCTAAAGCACGCTGAACCATTCGATTCAGAAAGTCCGCGAAGGCGGACGAACGGCGCGTAGCGCCCTGCAGCCGGGATTTCAATCCCAGCACAGATATGGCGTGCGGAATCGCAATCCCCGTTCTCATGGGCGGGACGCCCATGGCACAATCGTATTAGCCCGTGTTTTTAATAACGACCTGATACGGGCAGAGGCAAAAAGAGAGAATAATATCATAGCCTCGGGCAACGCCCGGGGGAACGGTTTACCTCCATGGCGTTCGGAATCGCCACCCCGTTCTCATGGGCGTCCCGCCCATGGCACACACCTGCAACAACTTTTCTCCCTTGCAACCATTTCCCCCCATCTCACGTATAACCAAATATGCGAATTCGACAAAATTAGTAGTCTTAGGGGATGTGTAATCCCAAAACTGCGGTATAATAGATAGTTATAGAGCGTTGGGAGAGTATTTGAGGTGGTTTATGGATCGGCGTGAGATGTTGGGGGTCACTTTTAAGACTTTGACGCATGTGGTGCCACATGTGTTTGGCGTTTCTATGGGGATACGCCAGCTGATAAAGGTGACGAAACCGGAGTTGCCTCCGGTGGAGACAACGTGCTTCCCCGAGCCGGGGAATAAGGCAAATAATAAAGGTGAGGTTTGAACTGATGCGCATTTCGCTATTATTGCTAGCCCTGCTGCTCGCTGTGCAGCTCTGGGCAGCTCCCCCTACTTCCAATCCGGTATCGTCATTCTATGCCGGTGCGGATGGCTATCCCGCGTGGACTGACCAGATCAAGTGGGATCAGGTCATCGACATGTCGACCTATCCCACCGGGAACACGAATTTCGAGAAGTTCGAGGCCGCACGCGATGAGCTGGCGGCGAAGGGTGGCGGGGTGCTCTATTATCCCGCTGGCCAGTATGACTTCAGTGATATGCCCGCCGATGGCCCCGCCGGGCGTGGGCTAATGCTGAAAAGCGGTGTGGTGATCCGCGGTGAAGCGCCGAAGGGCACTCCGCTGGCCAACATTGACGGCAAGCTGGAGCTGGGGACGAAGTTCAGCTTCGGCTTTACCAAATCTGCCGAGGGGAGCCGCCCGCGTAATTGGAATCTCATCGGCCTGTGCCCCGAGGCGGGCAAGGGCGTGAAGGATGTGAATAACGTCGGCATCGCCTGGGTAGAGCTGACCGGGGCGGTCATATACTTCGGTATGGACGTGAACTGGGGCAAAACCTGGGCGGGCAGCGGTAGCTGGAAGAGTGGCAAGGGCGAGTGGGCACAGCGCGTGCCCGACGGCACCCACCCGGCGGATCCGTTCCATGGTGGTGGCAATACCTACGTGGGCATGGGCAGCGGACGGCTGGTGCTGGGCTGCGAGTTGCGCGATGCGGCGGTGGCCGGCAGCTACGATGGCGACGGCAAATTCATGGATCATTTCGGCCCCCGAGTTGGCATCTACGCATCCCGGGTATTCGTCGCCAATAATGTCTTGCCGAAGAGCAAGCGGAACTTCCTCTATAACGGCGTGATGTTTGACTACGGTGACACCTGCGGTATGGATATCAACCATGATCTGCTGGGCTGGGTGCGGGACAATGGCAACTGCCCCGGCTACTTCGCCGAGGGCGTGGTGGTGCGCAATAACTGGGTCTATAACCACGGCCACAAGGGCTATAATCTCTCCGGCAAGTGGACGGTGATAGCCGACAACCACAACGAGCGCGACTACCTGCAGAGTGGCGACGATGTCTACGGGCTGGGAAGAAACTGGAAACTGACGCTTGACGGCTCCAGCGTCTCCAAGGGAGCATCCGACAACCTGGCGCGCGCCTATGACCTGGCCGGCAAAGACCTGTGGGTAGACGGCAACACCTTCAACAACTGCGGCAGCGACCCCGGCAATGACGGCGAGGGGATCCTCTGCCAGCTGCACGGCGGCACGCACATCTACTCCTGGGCAATCACGCACAATAGCTACGATAAGCAACGTGGCGAGGACAGCTACATCGGCGGTTACGATGTGAATTGCCTGGGCTTGCTTGTTGGCTGGAATAATATCCCCTCGGGCTTTGTGGGTAATGCCCTCAAGGCATCAAATCAGCTGGCTGATTTTGCGATTGTCGGCAATCGAGCCCGCGCTGTATCTCCTAATCCGGATGCCCCTATTAGTGTAAAATCCGGTGACCTGATGGTTGGGAAACCGTGGCCGCTCTACAGCGCCCCGGCAGGAAAATTGACCGCGCCGAAGGATGTGAAGGCGGAAGCGTACCAGCAGGATGGCATCAAAATAAGCTGGGTAGATACCACCGAGTGTGAGGTGGCTTTCCGCGTAGAACGCAGCGTCAACGGGGGCAAATCCTGGGGGATCATCGCCTACCGTCCGCCACAAATCCAGGCCCATGCGGAGAATCCGCCGGTCTGGATCGACTTCACCTGTCCCACCGGCAGCAAGGCCAGCTACCGTGTGGTGGCCATCGGCGGTAATGATACGGATGCCGGTGCCAGCGTGCCCACCGCTCCCATAACAATAACCACAGCTGAAGTAGTGAAAAAATAAGACTCGCGACAGAGGTATAACAGATGGAAATATCACGTAGAGAATTTCTGAAACTGGTAGGCGTATCCGCCGCCGCATTGGGGCTGACCCTGGCCGACCTGGGCGATCTGGAAAAAGCGCTGGCGAACCCGAAAGCGCCGGCGGTGCTCTGGCTCACCGGCGCGGGCTGCAGTGGGTGCAGCGTCTCCTTTCTCAATCGCATCTCCACTGATGCACCGCACACCGCCGGTGATGTGCTCATCGAATCGATCAACCTCGCCTATCATCCCACGCTGATGTCTGCCACCGGCAACCAGGCGGTGGATGCGCTGCAGAAGATCTACCAGGAGGGCAACTACATCCTCGTCATCGAGGGTGGCGTGCCCACGGCATTTGACGGCAAATCCTGCATCGCCTGGAGCTATAACGGGGTGGAGGTCACCTTCAAAGATGCCGTCACCAGTATGGCGAAACGCGCCACTGCCGTGGTCTGCGTAGGCACCTGCGCCTCCTTCGGCGGCGTCACCGCTGCCGCGCCTAACCCCACGGGAGTTAAGGGCGTGCCCGCGGTCACCGGTGGCGATACGGTGAATATCTCCGGCTGCCCGCCGCACCCGGACTGGATCGTCTGGGCGATAGTGCAGCTGCTGCTGAACAAACCCATCACCAAAGACGCCAACGGGAGACCGACGGCGATCTACGGCAGGACGGTACATAGCCAATGCCCGCGCCGCAGCGGCGGTGGGTGCCTGGAGGGAGTAGGCTGCAAGGGGCCCAGAACCTATGCCAACTGCCCGAAAATCGGCTGGAACAACAATGTGAGCTGGTGCATCGACGCCAACGCCCCCTGCCAGGGCTGCACCGAACCAAGCTACCCGATGGCAGGCCGCAGATCGGCACGCGGTGGTGGATAACAATTATGACGTATCTATGGCATTAGCGTTGGTCTACCTAACCCCCAGCCCCTTCCCTGCCATTCGGCAAGCTCATGATCTACGACGAGGGAAGGGGAACCGATTCGATGATAATCTATTGAAAAACGATCCCCCTCCCCCGTCCCGCGCCGGGACGGGGGCCGGGGGGTTAGGTAGACCAACGGGCTAGACCAGCCTTGGAACTAGGAATTTGGGAGGTGATTTCATAACCCCTAGGGCGTTGCCCTAGGCTACCGAATCATTGCCCTTCAGGCAATCACAATGGAATGGTATATTTTGCATAACATGCCTACTTTGAGGCTAATAATTAGTATTTTTCGGGGCGGTTTTTGCCTGAAGGGCAAACATTAGGTAGCCTTTGGCAACGCCCCAGGTCTGATTTAAGGCGGTTTTGCAATTACCTCTAGGAACTAGGAACTAGGAACTAGAAACTAAATATCGCAGGAGATAACGAACAATGGCAACTATAACAGCGATAGACCCCGTCACCCGGCTGGAGGGGCATCTGAAGATTGAAGTCACTATCGACACCGTCGATGGGGTGCAGCAGGTTACCGACGCGCGCGCCACCGGCACGCTCTTCCGTGGCTTCGAGAATATCCTCATCAACCGCAACCCCGATGAGGCGCAGCATATCACCGAGCGCGTCTGCGGCGTCTGCCCGGTGTCGCACAGCATGGCTGCCGTGCTGGCGCTGGATAGTGCCTGCGGGGTGACTATCCCGGACAACGCACGCATCATGCGCAATCTGGTGCTGGGGGCGAATTTCCTGCAGTCGCATATCCTGCATTTCTACCACCTGACGCTGCCGGACTTCATCACCGGGCCGGACATGCCCCCGTGGACCCCCAGCTGGCAGACCGACCGGCGGCTGAACGCCGCGGCCTCCGCCCCGCTGGTGACGAATTATCTGAAGGCGCTGGATATGCGGCGCAAGGCGCACGAGATGGCCGCGCTCTTCGGCGGCAAGATGCCGCACCCGCCCACCTTCGTCCCCGGTGGCATCACTACCTCGGCACAGGCGACGCGTATCACCAAATATCTGGCTTACCTTGATGAGCTGATCCCCTTCATCACCGACGTCTATCTGAAGGACGTGCAGCAGCTGGGTGAAGTATACCCCGAGTACAGTAAATATGGCGGTGGCGTCGGCAATCTGCTGGCCTTCGGCGTCTTCCTGCAGGACAACGCGGGAGCGACCTTCCTGAAACGGGGCCGCATCGTCAAGGGCAACAAAGAGGTGCAGGCGGTGGATGTGGACGCCATCGCGGAGCATGTCACCTATAGCTGGTACGACGACAAAACCAACAAACTGGCCCCCGCCAGTGGCGAGACCTTGGCGCAGAGTCCCAAGGAGAAGGCCTACAGCTGGCTGAAGGCCCCGCGCTACCAGGATCTCCCCTACGAGGCCGGCCCGCTGGCGCGCATGGTGGTCAACGGTGACTACACCGGCGGCATCAGCGTCTATGACCGCCACCTGGCACGCGCGCAGGAAGCGCTGAAGGTGGCCAATGAGCTGAAAGTATGGGCGAAGCAGGTGCGCGCAGGCGGCCCCGAGCGCGTGCGCCGCGTCACCCTCCCCACCACTGGCACCGTCAGCGGCCTCACTGAGGCCCCGCGTGGCGCACTGGGCCACTGGGTGCAGTACACCGGCGGCAAGATCAGCCGCTACCAGATAATCACCCCCACCTGCTGGAACGCCTCCCCGCGCGACAGCAACGGCGTGCGCGGCCCGATAGAGGAAGCCCTCATCGGCACCCCGGTGCAGAACACCGACGAGCCGATCGAAGTAGTGCGCGTCATCCACAGCTTCGACCCCTGCCTGGCCTGCGCCGTCCACGTAATGCGCCCCGGCAAAGAAGCCAAAATAGTCAGTATCCCCCACTTCCACAGCGAGGAAGAGGAGCACCGGCACGGGCACTAGTAGGAAATAGAAAGAAGGAAATGCGCGGTAGCGATAGGGTATGCCCTGCAGCCACCGCGCATTTCATCGCCCCCGTGCCATGGGCGTCCCGCCCATGAGAACGGGGTTGCTGACACCACCCCCTGAAGGAGGTGGCTAACAAGGGAAAGCACGCTAAAGCGCGCTGATTGTTCGGATCAGTAAAGTCCGCGAAGGCGGACGACCGGCGCGTAGCGCCCTGCAGCCGGGATTTCAATCCCAGCATAAACTCACAAAGCGGAACCCCCGGCATCACTGCGCCCCACTCACCATCATCCCCTCACCCACGCTCTGCTTCAATCCGTTCAAACTGCTCTGCGGTAACTGGCCGGATTTTTGCAGGCGGCCTACCACGATGCCGGGGGCTATGCCGGTATTGCTGGCGACTTGCTCTATCTTTGCCTGGGTGAAGGGCGCTTGCGTCAGGAATTGCTGGTAGGTGTGGCGGGGCAGCAACATCTCCTGGGCGAATTCGTCTGCTTCGCGTTCCATATCATCCGTGCTGATTCCTTCGATGAATACTTCGCGTTTCCCATGCTTGAGGATATGGCCCGATTCATGGAAGAAGCTGAACCAGAAGGTGTCATCGCACTTATAGCGGAAGCTCAACTGCAGCAGCGCTTTGTCGGGGGTCAGCCAGCGGGTCGCGCCGGATATCGGGGCTTTCGGGAGCGTGGGAGTATACACCACCGCCACCCCTACTTGCGCACAAAGCTTGGGCAGTTCGGTGAGGTAATGCGCTGGTTGTTGCCGGGTCAAGGCACGAATCCGTTGCAACAGCGCCTTGAATCCATGCGCGTCATACGGGACGCAGGGGATCCACTGCGCGCCCAGCTCACCTTTGCGCAGCCAGGCGGAGACCGCGCCGGGCTGGCTACCGAATATCTTCGATCTGCGATAGGCCACCTGCGGATTGCCCCAGAGTTGCTCCCATAGCTCCGGCGATGCGATGCCGAAGAATGTCAGCAATTCCATCAGCTGCTCCACCGGAGTAGGCTTTTTCGCAATCCAGCCGAGATTGATCATCGCACGTACTGGAAATTGCTTAGTCCATGCCAGATGCTGCGCCAGCCGTTCCTTCTCTTCCAGCCGGGCCAATGTGACACGATAATTGCGTTCCAAGTTAGTCCAGAAACTGGCGGGCATTCTGAGAGCGCGCTCCAGTTGCAGCGCGGTTTCCGGCGTGATAGCCGTTTTTGCCTGAATGATCTCATTGATTGTCTTGGTCGGCCTGCCCATACGTCGCGCCAATTCCGCCTGGCTCATGCCGATGTATTCAATAATTTCCGCGATAGTATCACCCGGTGGGGAGACATAGTCCGGTTCATACTGGTTTTTGATTTCTTTACTCATGAGTATCCACCACCCCAATTATTTCGATAGCAGTCACTTTTTCCCGATCAATGCCCCCGTCATCTTTCCGTGGCACTGGGTCAT
>JBBQQW010000139.1:0-6866 GCA_038215455.1 Armatimonadota bacterium | reverse complement strand
CATTATTATCGTTGCCCGGTGCGCAGGGTCTGCTCCAGCAGCGCGACATATTCCGATAGTTCAGCGCGCGCTTTCTCGGTGATGGTGTACGTCGAGAGCGGCTTTTTGCCGTGGAAGCTCTTCTCGGCGGTCAGGTAGCCGTCCGCCTCCAGCCGCGTCAGGTGGACGCTCAGGTTGCCGTCCGTGGCCTCGGTCAGCACCTTCAGCGCAGCGAAGGTCTTCGGGCCACTGGCCAGTGCGGCTATCACTGCCAGGCGGATACGCGACTGAAAGGCCTCGGGGATGCTGGCAAAGTTCATCCGGCACCCGCCTTCCGCCGCTGCAACTCCAGGTATCCCCCCAGCAGCACCAGCGCATATGGGCCAGGGTAGAAGTAGCTGCCGAAGTCGGCACCCAGCACCGGATAGAGCATACCGATAAGCAGAAAAGCGCCAGCCAGCCAACCGGCGAAGTCAATACGGGCGAAAACACGCGTGGCATAGAGCGCCAGCGCAAAGAGCCAGATCTCCATGGCGTGCGCGAAGGGGGTATACAGGCCGGCACCGGAAAACAGCTCGACACTGGTGTCTGTGGCACCGAAGTTCATCGTCATTATCTGCCCCGCCAGCGCCTCAAAACGATGCAAGCCAAAGATAAGCGCGAAGAATATCGGCAGCACCAGGGAGATCAATATCGCCACCCCCCAGACACTCACCAGCCCGCGGGTGAGGGAAGAGACCGCGGGATTGGCCGTGGCCGCACGGTAGGTGGAGAGGCCGAATATCAACCAGAGCACCAGCACGGCGAAGGCCGCCAGCAGCAGCAGGAAAGTGAGGAGGTATACCCCCGTCTCAACATCATGCCCCACCCGTGGGGTGAGCGCCTGCAGCGGTGCCGAGAGCAGCGAGAGTATAATCACCAGCGCCAGCCACGACCCACCCCACCAGAGCAGCGCCGGGCTGAAACCCACGAGCGAAACAGCGGCACGCTCCATGATGCCCTTAATCAGATCAACATCCTCAATCGCCTTCGTCAGTTCAGTATTCTCCATCACTGCCTCCTACAAAGTACTTTATTAAACAAAGCATATACCCATGTTAGTGGGCTGTCAAGAGGTTTGGAAAAAATTACTTACAAAGGAGGTGATTTCAAAACCCATATGGGCCGATTACAGGCTTAATATGGACTGATTGTGGGCCGATTATGGACTGATTATGGACCGATCATGGACCGATTGCAGGCTTAATATGGACCGATTATGGACCGATTATTTATTCCCAATCAAACGCCCATGCACCGACTAGCGACATAGCGACTAATTTGACATCCCTCCTCCCTTCCCCTATACTATTTTCATGAACTCTTTCCCGCGCTTTTGCGCTTGTGAGGCTGAGATCGTGACCACTACCGGGACGCCATAGCGTTGCCGGGAGATTTCTTGCGTTTACTGTATCCCTCCCGGATTTTCCTGGGGGGATTTTTTATTATCTGGGGCGCATACCGCCCATCAAGGAGTATCAGATGAGTGTAAAGGTGACCGTGAATGCCAGTGAGGATGCCGGGCGCAACCTGCTGAGCTGGATGAAACAGTATCACAAAGAGGCGACGAAGACCGCTATCGCTATCCGCGTGGGCGGTGAGTTGCTGGATTTGACCGCGCCGTTGCCGGTGGGGCAGGAGCTGGAGATAGTGCAGACCAGTGACCCGGAGGGGCTGGATATGCTGCGCCACAGCACCGCGCACCTGATGGCGCAGGCGGTGCAGCACCTCTTCCCCGAGGCGAAGCCGACCATCGGGCCGTCCATTGAATCGGGGTTCTACTACGACTTCGCCACTCCGCGCGGGTTCAACGAGGAAGATTTCGTCGCGATTGAAGCGGAGATGAAGAAGCTGGTGAAGCAGAATATCCCGCTGGTGCGTGAGGAGACTGACCGGCTGGCGCTCATTGGCACCTACCAGGAGATGGGCAACCCCTTCAAGGTGGAGGTGCTGGAGGGCATCGCCGATGACACGGTGGCGGCGTACCGGCAGGATGATTACTTCGACCTCTGCCGTGGCCCGCACGTGCCCTCCACCGGGCGCATCGGGGCTTTCAAGTTGCTCTCCGTGGCGGGTGCCTACTGGCGCGGGGATGAGAAGCAGCCGATGCTGCAGCGCATCTACGGCACCGCTTTCCCCACCGCCGAGGATTTGCAAGCGTTCCTCACCATGCGCGAGGAAGCGCGCAAGCGCGACCACCGCAAGCTGGGCAAGGAGCTGAAGCTCTTCGCCATCAGCAGCGAGGTGGGTGCCGGCCTGCCGCTGTGGCTGCCCAACGGGGCGATAGTGCGCAACGCACTGGAGACCTTCCTGCGCGCCGAGCAGGCCAAACGCGGCTACCTGCCGGTGTACACCCCACATATCGGCAAGCTGGACCTCTACCGCACCAGCGGGCATTACCCGTACTACAAGGAGAGCCAGTTCCCGCCGATCATCTTCAATGAGAACGGCTGTGGCTGCGACGGCGAGACGGAGGAAGGCTACCTGCTGAAGCCGATGAACTGCCCGCACCATATCATGATCTACAAGACGGAGATGCGCAGCTACCGTGACCTGCCTATCCGCTACGCCGAGTTCGGCACCGTGTACCGCTACGAGCAGAGCGGCGAGCTGGGCGGCATGACGCGCGTGCGTGGCTTCACCCAGGACGACTCGCACCTCTTCATCACGCCGGAGCAGCTCGACCACGAATTCAAGCAGGTGGTCGACCTCATTCTCTTCGTCTTCCGCACGCTGGGGTTGAGCGACTACCAGGCGCGCGTCTCGCTGCGCGACCCGAACAGCGACAAATACGTGGGCGATCCGGAGAACTGGGTGAAAGCGGAAGCGGCGATCCTCTCCGCGGTGAAGGACCTAGATTTGCCCTACACCATCGCCGAGGGCGAGGCAGCCTTCTACGGGCCGAAACTCGACTTCCTGGTGCGTGACAGCATCGGGCGCGAGTGGCAACTGGGCACTGTGCAGGTGGACTACAACCTGCCCCAGCGCTTTGAGCTGGAGTATATCGGTGAGGACGGCCAGCCGCATCGCCCAGTGATGATTCACCGCGCGCCCTTCGGCTCACTGGAGCGCTTCTTCGGCCTGCTCATCGAGCATTTCGCCGGCGCCTTCCCGCTATGGATGGCCCCAGTACAGGCAGTGGTGATCCCCATCGCCGAACGCCACCAGGAGTACGCCGACCAAGTGGGGGCGACCCTCTTCGCCCTGCCCGCGCGCGTGAGTGTGGACAGCCGCAACGAGTCGATGCGCTATAAAATCCGCGAGGCGCAGCTGCAGAAGATCCCCTACATGCTGGTGGTAGGCGACAAAGAAGCCGAGAACGGCACCGTAGGAGTGCGCCGCCGCGAAGGTGGCGAGGACCTGGGGGCCATGCCGCTGGCCGAGTTCGTAGAGATGTTGAAAACGGAGAGCGCGATACCGGTGAGCTGATGAGGCGGTAGCCCTATTTCACCACGAAGTGGTGGCGGAATATAGCCCGGTGCGTAAGCGCCGGGTATGTATAGTCTTCGATTTACCACCCTGAAGGGGTGGTGGAGATGTAATTCCACCACCCCTTTGGGGTGTAAATCTATCGTGATGTTGTATCCACACCATGCACACATATGTGCTATAATATATTGACTTTGAAGTAGCAAACCTACCAGGAAAGGGGAATCTAGCGGTGAAGACTTGCAATGTGCCACATCCGATTCCATACCAGGGGAGCAAGCGTAACCTGGCGGATGATATTCTGCGCTACTTCCCCCGTGACTTCACTACACTTTATGAGCCTTTTGCCGGGTCTGCCGCGATAACAATTGCTGCGGCGGTGAATGGCCTAGGGCGGCAATATCATATTAACGATCTGAATAAACCGCTAATGGATTTATGGCAAGTGATCATCGAATCTCCTGAAGTGATTGCCGAACAGTATGCCAGCATATGGAGTGCGCAATTAGACGACCCTAAATCATATTTCAACAAAATCAGGGATGAATTTAATATCACCGGGCGTCCGGAACTGTTCTTGTACCTGCTGGCACGATGTGTAAAAGCCTCTGTCCGCTATAACTCGCGGGGGGAATTTAACCAAAGCCCCGATAACCGCCGTCACGGTATGCTCCCAGATACTATGCGCCGTCAGATAGTTGGCGTGTCGCACTTTTTGCAGGGGAAAACCACTTTCTCTTCGCTCGATTATCGGGAAATATTATCATTCGCCACCCCCAATGATCTGGTGTATATGGATCCTCCCTACCAGGGTGTGTGCAGTGGCCGTGACTCCCGTTATCTACAAAGTGTCCTCTATGGTGAGTTTGTCGACGCTCTCGAAAGCCTGAATAAACGGCAAATCAGATTTATCGTCAGTTACGATGGCAGAACAGGAACTAAGACTTTTGGCGAAGCGCTACCGCACAATCTTAATTTAACACTCATCGAACTCCATGCGGGCCGCTCCACCCAGGCAACTCTACTCGGACGTGATGACGAAACTATTGAATCGCTGTATCTGTCGCAGACTCTTGCGTGTGAGATGACTTATAAGCCCATTGCTTATCAATATGCAACAGTTGAACCGTTCTATTTAATGGAGGGTAGAAGTTGACGGAGAATCAATTACCTGCTGATTTTATTAGCAGATGCAAAGCTGTAAAAGCAAAACGTGCGAAGACCATTATCGACCATATTCTGGAGTTTGGATTCATAACAACTGAAGATATCAAGGAAAAGTATGGGTATGACCACCCTCCACGAGCGGCGCGTGATGTGCGCGAACAAGGCATCCCTCTGGAAACATTTCGAGTAACAGCTAGTGACGGTCGTAGTATCGGAGCTTATCGGTTTGGGAATCCAACAATGGCAAGGTTTTCCAAATTATCCGGTAGGACAGCTTTTGCCAAGGGGTTGAAAGCTAAGCTAATCGAACTATCTGGTAGCCGTTGCGCAATTTATCTGGAGGATTTCCCAGCAACTAACTTACAAATTGACCATCGAATTCCATTTGAGGTGGCCGGTGATAATGACGAGGATATGACTGAGCCACAGGTGTATATGTTACTGAGCAATTCGGCCAATCGCGCAAAATCATGGAGTTGCGAACATTGCACAAATTGGCAGGATATTAAAAATCCTGCGATATGCAGGAACTGCTATTGGGCATACCCCGAGAACTATGATCACATAGCAATGCGGCAAGCCCGTCGTGTGGATATCATATGGCAAGGTGAAGAGATAAGCATTTACGAACGCATGAAAGAGAAGACCAAAGAGCTTCAGAAAGATATTCCGGCTTATATCAAAGAGATCATTGAGAAGAATTTGTAGCTGCATGTTTATGGGTTCGGCACAATTCCTATTTTTGCCCTGCTCATGGGCGTCATTCGAGAGCCTCATGATCTCTGACGAGTCGATGCGCTATAAAATCCGCGAAGCGCAGATGCAGAAGATCCCCTACATGCTGGTGGTAGGCGACAAAGAAGCCGAGAACGGCACCGTAGGAGTGCGCCGCCGCGAAGGTGGCGAGGACCTGGGGGCGATACCGGTGAGCTGAGGAGGCGGTAGGCCTCTTTTACCACGGAGTGGTGGCGGAATATAGCCCGGTGCGTGAGCGCCGTGTATGAATAGTCTTAGATTTACCACCCTGAAGGGGTGGTTACCAGAGAGGCAATGATTCGAGAGCCTCATGATCTATGGTCTGAATTCCCAGGAATAGCCGCTTAAAGTCGAGAGGAAAGCTGATGGTATCATGGACAGCATTGCTTAATTGGTTGACCGCTTCGTGGACTAAGAAGCGGATTATTGAGCTGGGATTACTGGCACTGCTGATAATTGCACTGGTGGCCGTACTGTGGTCATTTAAGGGAAAACGATCGGTTACTCCGCCGGGATCAACAACAGTAACAGTTCCCCTTGAAAAAGCCCCCGTGCCAAATGGGCAGGTCGCGAGTGTTGTATTTAATCGCTTTGATGGCGACGGACACACCCGTGTCGTCACCTATCCCTTCAATTATTCCGGTGAAGTGACCGCACAGCAATATGCGCAAGCGCTGGCGGTGCTACCGCAGATGGATTTTAATTCTTCCAGCGATGACCGATATGACAGGTTCCATTATCGCCGACCGGAGATACGGCTGCAGGACGGTGAGTTGGAAGTGAATTATACCGATGTGCTGGAAATATCCTCGTTAAGTTCGCATCAGATGGGAGAATTCTCTGCTAAATTTGACTCCTGGTTCCTCACTCCGGGCGTGACGCGCGTACGTTGGCTGCGCGAGGGAAAATTGGTGACGGATTTCGCGGAATATGGCGACATCACCCAACCTTTAGCAAAGCAAAGTGAAAATCCATACTATGCCAACCTGCGCACCGGTGAATTATTGCGCGGTTTTCCCGACAGCACCTTCTTTGATTTACGCTCAATTGAAGGGATGACAAAGTTTCTGAATAGTGGGAAGGTGAAGCAAGTTCCCGATGAGTTTAAGGCACTATTACCGGAAGGGATGACCATATCCACTAGTTCATATCCAAAATTGTCGCTTGCTGAATCGAAAGGGCTGTTAACTGTCGATTTACCAGTTTCATTCCTCACCAATGAGCAAGTCAGATTAGCTGGTATCTCTCTGGCTTATTTGCAGTATCCGGGTGTCCAGGCCATTCAGTTCACCTTTGGCGGTAAGGTGCGCACTGGCAAATTCATGCGTACTGATATTGCGCAGCCCATTCACGCCTACGATCTGATCTTGCCCTACCCTCCTGGCGCTGAGTTAGTGGATGATGCTGAAAGCGGAAAGCGCGATACCGGTGAGTTTATGGGGCGGTAGGCCGCATTTATGCTGTGCGAAAGATCCAGCCCTTCAGGCCGGGTCTTT
>JBBQQW010000138.1:0-6916 GCA_038215455.1 Armatimonadota bacterium | reverse complement strand
GGATGGCCGGGATGCCGTGCAGCTTCTCGGTAGCATCCGGGTCACCGCTGAGCACGCGGATGGCGACGTCGGGCATCTCGGCGCGCAGCCCGGCGATAATGCCACCCAGCACCGCCTCGTCGCCGATGTTATTAAAGCCATAATAGCCGGAGAGGAGTATTCCGCTCATATTATTAGTTCCAAGTTCCAAGTTCCAAATTCCAAATTCCAAATTCCAAGTTGCGTGTTGGGATTTCAATCACAGCGCGAGTTTTTCGCATCCGCCCCTTTGACTACCATCCCCAGCAACACAATTGCAATCACGCCGATGATCGCCCCGAGCCACCAGCCGTTGAAGGTGCGCATCATTGAGAGCAGTACGGGCGTGTGCTCGTGACAGTAGGTATTGACGATGTCCATCTGCCCGAAGACCCCTGCGAGCATGACAATCAGCGCGATATTGCGGTAGCCGCGATTGGCAAGGAAGAGGGAGATCAGGAAGGCTGGGTGCCCGAAGGCGAACTCCTTGGAGCGTGGACGGGCGTTCAACATCCGCTCCAGGAAGCCACGTAGCTGAATCTCGGAAGAGCTGACCGCCACCGCGCTATCATTGCCAGAGCGGGCGATGATGACGTAGAAAATGCCCAGCGCCACCACGGCCAGCAACACCCACCAGACGTATATTGGCTGGTTGAGGATCCCCATCAGGCGCGCTTTGCAGCGGGCAATATAGTCGGTGAAGCTCTCCTCCGCACGGGCCATGCCGTCGACCAGCACCAGCAGCGCGAAGAGTAGCAGCGGGATAATGAGCGTGGCCTTGACGCCGGTGAACTGCGTCACCTTCACCAGGAAGCGCGTCTCGGCGAACATCGCGGCGATGAACAGGCCACCAATGAGCGAGAAGAAGGTCGCGAGTATCAGGGTGAGTACCATACGCAAAAAAGCATGGGAGAAACGCCGTTCGGAGAGGAAGTTGATCTCGCGATAGGCAAAACTTAACCCGATAAGCGGGAAGCCAGTGGCAGCCAGCAGGCCGAAGATAGTGCGCCCGGTATCGGGGAGTTTGAAGGCGACAGCTGCAGCACCCACGGTACCGATGATGAGCAGTCTCCAGCCCCAATGAACCCACGGTTCCGGCAGTTTGGCGGGGAGGAAAGTCAAAAACCAGAGCAGCATGGCGGCCCCGGCACCGAGGAAGATGAAGGCCAGTACCGGTTTGCGCATCGGGAGATCGCGGAAGGGGCGCGCGCCATCTGTCTGCGCGATAACGAATCCGCTCTTCTTCACCCCTTCAGAGATAGCATTGATATATCGCGCGACGGATTTGACGGGTGTCTGCTCCAGTTCTAGCGGGAGTATCTGCGGGTAATGCGCGTAGAGTACGCGGATGTTGCGGTCTTTCACCGCCAGTGTGAAGCGTGCCACCGCCTGCTGCGGCGTCAGGTTGCTCAGCTCCTCCGTGGAGATGCTGTGTACGCGCACCAGATGCCCTTGCAGCCGGGTGCCCAGTTCCATATCACCGCGCTGCTTGCCCAGCTCCACCGCACCGTAGTAGAACTTGTCGAGATAGTTTCCCTTGTCATCTTTGGTGGTGATGTATTCTGCCAGCGCGGCCAGCTGGTCTTTGTAGCCGGGAATATCCTTGCCGTCGAAGATTACCACATTGGGGGGACTGCCTGCATCTCGTTTGAGGGTTTTCGTCGCCGCCTCCAGCGATTTGACGATCTCCGCAGAAGTCATCCAGTCACCGCCGCGCAGGCGCGGTACCACACGCAGCCCAGCGCTCTTTATGGTAGCCACCCGCTCGGGGGATAGCCCCAGCCCCATATTACGCACGACATCGCGTGCGCCCGTGATCACCAGCGCATTCGGCGCAGTCAGCGTGATATATTTCTCATGATAGACACGCTTCAGCCCTTCCATGATGAACTCGGTGGTGCTATTCCTCACGGTGGTCACCGTGAACTGCTGCTCTTTATCACTACTGTTTACCTCGGGAACCTGTGCCGGCCGCGGGCCGAATGAGATCTCGCCCTGGCTCTCCAGCGTCAGGAGCGTCTCCTCCTGCAGTGCCACTGTTGATGCTCCGGCGTCGTGCATATTTTTCAGTACATCCACCAGTGGTGTGCCGGTCGCCCCGGCCAGTGACAACGATTCGTTGTAATCCACCACCAGGTCGACGCCGATATTTGCACGCTCTGTGTTGATACGTTTGAAGAGCATAAAGGCGGTAGCCAGTGTGCTAATAATCAATATGATCACCAGCACGCCCTTCAGCATACTGGTGGATTGCTCCGGTTTTTCAGGCATTCATTGGCTCCAATTTAAAGTACGGTTACTCCGCGCTCACCGGCGGTGATCTCGCCGATATTCCACGCGGTGGCTCCGCTGGATTTCAGCTGGGCGAGTACCGCATCGGCATCGGTGGGGCGTACCACTAAGGTGTAGCCCACGCCCATGTTGAAGGTGCGGTACAGGTCGTCGTGTGCCATGTTGCCATATTCCGCCAGCGTGGTGAAGATCGGCTGCGTCTCCCATTTGGTGGGGTCGAGCAGCGCGCGGCAGCCCTCGGGCAGCACGCGCACCAGGTTGCCCGGCAGCCCACCACCGGTGATATGCGCCATACCGCGCACCAGCCCCTGCGCCAGCATGGGGAGGATGATTTTGGCATAGCAGCGGTGTACACGCAGCAGCTCGTCCGCTACCGTCACGCCATAGGGCAGCAGGTCGTTGACGCCCAGCCCGGCCACCTCGAAGATGAGCTTGCGGGCGAGTGAGTAGCCGTTAGTGTGCAGCCCGTTGGATTGGATGCCGATGACCGTGTCGCCCGGCGCGATCTCCGCCCCGGTGATGATCTTGGCGCGGTCGACAATGCCGACGATAAAGCCCGCCAGATCATACTCGTTCGGCTTGTACAGGTCGGGCATCTCGGCAGTCTCCCCGCCGATGAGCGAGCACCCCTGTTCCTTGGCGGAGATGGAGAGACCCTCTACCACCTGTGCGGCCACCAGCGGATCCAGCTTGCCCACCGCGTAGTAATCGAGGAAGAAGAGCGCACGTGCGCCCTGCACCAGTATGTCATTGATGCAGTGGTTCACCAGGCATTGCCCCACGGTAGTGTGGCGGCCCGCGTCTATCGCCACCTTCACCTTGGTGCCCACACCGTCGGCACTGGAGACCAGCACCGGTGCCGAATAGCCGGTAAGGTCCGGGGCATACATGGCCCCGAAGGTGCCCAGCTCCGCCAGCACCGCCGGGGTGAAGGTACTGCGCACGTGCGCCTTCATCAGCTGCACCGCACGTTCGCCGGCATCAATATCCACACCAGCATCCTGGTAAGTAAAACCACGTTGTTCAGTCATCAAAATCTCCCGCGCAAATCCGCGCCAATTGTACTTTCGCTATCGACGGCGGTGATTCCTGCACAGTGTAGTGATGCTAGTCTAAACCCGCGGCAAATGTATCGTAAAAGTACTTCCTTCGCCCAGCGTGCTCTCTACGGTAACGGTGCCGTGGTGCGCCTGGGCGATATGTTTTACAATTGCCAGCCCGAGGCCGGTACCGCCCTGTTTGCGGCTGCGGCCATTGTCGACGCGATAGAAGCGCTCGAAGAGGCGCGGGAGGTGCTCGGGGGCGATGCCGGTGCCGTTGTCGTGGATGCTGATGGTTACCTCATCCGTGCCGCATTGCAGGGTGGCCAGTATCTCACTTTGCGGATCGCTGTACTTGATGGCGTTATCGACCAGGTTGGCGATAGCCTGCTCCAGCAACACTACGTTTATTTCCGCCATGCAGCTATCGGGTAGCTGCCGGGTGAGGTGGATTGCCTGCGCATCGGCGCGTTGCTGGCTTGATTGTAGCGCAGCATTGATCACCAGGCAGACGTCTGTTTTCTCGTAGGTTATTCCACCAGCTACTTCGCCCCCTTGTTCGATGCGCGACAGGCTCAACAGGTCATCGATAATCGCATCGAGGCGATTTGTGTGTCGGGCGATGATATCCAGGAAGTGTTTAGCATCTTCCGGGTCGTTGATGCTGCCGTCGAGCAACGTCTCCACAAAGCCTTTGATAGAGGTGATGGGGGTACGCAGCTCATGCGAGACGTTGGCGACGAAATCACGGCGCACCTTTTCCAGTCGACGCAGGCTGGTGACGTCATTCATCACCACCAGCACCCCGATGCGCTGGTGATCCTCATCCTCCAGCACGGTGCCATGCGTCTGCATGTAGCGCTCGCCCTTGTCACGCAGGACGATCTCGCCTTCCTGTGGAGTCCAACTGGTGAGTATGGCACGCACGAAGAGTTGCAGGTCTCGGTTACGCACTACCTCCTGCAGATGACGGCTCATCGCCTTCTCTGCGTCAACACCCAGCAGACGTGCGGCGGCGCGGTTCATATTGAGCACGCGTTCATCTTTGTCGAAGGCTACCACGCCTTCAATCATGCTGGAGAGCACTGCTTCCTGCTCAAAGCGTTGTCGGTTGACTGTGCGAATACGCTCGTTCAGTTGTGTGGCCATGCTGTTCAACGATGTTGCCAGTGCGCCGATCTCATCGGTACTGCTGATAGCCAATGGCGTGGTTAGATCTCCCTGTGCGAAATGTTCTGCCCCCTGCCGCATAATCTCCAATGGCCTGCTGATACGGCGTGAGACGATAACGCTTAATGCCGCTGCCGTCAGGAAGACGAAGAGCATACTAAATACCAGTTCCGAGCGCATGTTTTGCAGCGCATGTTCAATTTTAAGCATGGGGATAGAGATACGGGCGACGCCGACCACCTTGCCGTTATCAAATAGTGGCTCTGCCACATAAAGCATCTCTTCGTGCAGCGTAGCACTAAAGCGGATGTTAGACGCTTTCTTTCCCTGCAGTGCTGTGGCGATCTCTGGCCGGGTGCTGTGGTTATCTAGCGTGGTGATATCGGCGGTGGAATCGCCGATCACCTGTCCATCTGGTGTGGTGACGGTGATGCGGATACCCGCCACGCGCCCCATCTCCTTACAGCTGGCATCTATAGTGGGAAAATTACCACTGTGCAGGTCACCGGCAATTTGCAGTTCCGCCAGGTGGCACTGGGCGGTGAGCGACTCTTCTGCTTGCCGGGTATAGAGCTGACGCATGGAAAACCACGCGACGCTGGCGATAGTGACCAACGCTAGCAATGTTATCAGTAGATAGGTCGGAAATAAACGCCAGAGCAGTCGCCCACGTCTCATAGTTACTCCTTGAAGCGGTAGCCCACACCGCGTACCGTCTCTATATTTTCCCCGGCACTGCCTAATTTCTTGCGCAGCCCGACGATGTGTACGTCCACTGACCGCTCCGTCACCGCACTATCCTCACCGCGCACGGCATCGACGATCTGATAGCGGGTGAATACCCACCCACGGCGTCGTACCAGCAGGTGCAGCAGATTGAATTCGGTGTAGGTCAACTCTGTCCGTACACCGTCCACGGTCACCTCGCGCCGTCCGGGGTGGATGGTGATATTATGGATCGTCAGCGCCGATTCCTCGTCCTGCGGAGCCTCGATACGACGGCGCAGCACCGTGCGCACGCGGGCCAGCAGCACCCGGGGTGAGAACGGCTTGGTCAGATAATCATCCGCGCCCAGTTCCAGCCCGGAGATGATGTCTGACTCTTCACCCTTGGCCGTGACCATGATGATGGGGATATTTCGCGTAACGTCATCCTGCTTCAGTACGCGGCAGACATCCATCCCGCTGATACCGGGCAGCATCAGATCCAGCACGATCAAGTCCGGCGCATCCACCCGCACCGCACGCAAGCCATCTTCGCCGGAGGTTACCCCCAGTGCCTGATAGCCGTCTTTCGTCAGATTAAAGGTCTCCAGCTCCAGGATATCCTCTTCATCTTCAATAACCAGTATCTTTTGTTTTGCCATCAACATACTCCATCATTATAACGTATTATGAGGATACACCGGCACCAATGCAAATATTATTAGCAAAGAGTTAGTTTTGTGTTAGTGAGGAATAGGTTGCGGTCTATGTGCATCATTTGATCACAGCGAGTATTTTTCAGCTAAAATTTTTGCAATTCCTCCCGGCAATACTATATAATGATCGGGAGAGGATATGCATTATGCGACTTACGCGAGAAGAAGTGGAACATGTGGCACTGTTGGGGCGTCTAAATCCTACAGAAGAGGATTTGGCACGCTATACAGATCAATTGAATAATATTCTCGACCATTTCGCCCAGTTGAAAGAGGCGGATACCAGCAGTATCGCCGGGACAACGACGGCGGTGCCGATGCTGAATGTGAATCGCGCAGATGAAAATGTGGCGAGTTTTACCCCCGATGAGTCGTTGCAGAATGCCCCCGAGCGGGTGCATGACCTGTTTAAAGTACCTCGTGTGGTAGAATAAGCGATACGGCAAGTAAATGTTTTTGTTTTTTACAGGGTTAACTAGCAAATTGCTGTATAATTAAGCAGCTAATAGTGTTCATGATGCGTATCAAGGGTATGATTGGTTTGGATATTCCCTCTTCCGGGTGTATTTACGGAATTTGACATAGGTTTTGTTAGTGAGGGAGAAAGGAGCAGCAGCTATGCCAGACGGTGATATGTGGCAAAGATTTACGAACCCGGCAACCAGGGTGATTCATTTCGCCCAGGAAGAAGCAAAACGCCTGGGTACAAATATGGTAGGGACCGAACACCTGCTCCTCGGTCTAGTACGTGAGGGTGAGGGTGTGGCGGCCCGTGTGCTGGAGCGCCTGGGCGTGAGCCTGGGGCGTGTGCGCTCGGAGTTGACACGACAGGTGGGTGCACCGGATGTGAACACTGCCACCAGTTCCAGTCGTCTGACGCTTAGTCCGAAAGCGAAGAAAGCGCTGGAATACGCACAGCAGGAAGCGCGCGATCTGAATCCGAAGCTGGGCCTGTTGGACTTCGTCGATACCGAG
>JBBQQW010000137.1:0-7050 GCA_038215455.1 Armatimonadota bacterium | reverse complement strand
GTCGACGCCCATCACTATTCCCGCTGGTACCATCTGCCGTGTGCCCGCAGAGGGGGAGATCGCGGCTATTCCCTTCGAGACGATGGCGGCCATCAGCATTCCCGCCGGGCAAACGTCGGCAGAGGTGGACGCCTGGCAAGGGGTACGAAAAAGCGATACCGCAATTGCATCCGGGCAGGCACTGCAGCGGATTATGCTTAGTAAGACGGAGATCGCCCACGGGTCGGTATCAGTGTCGGTGGATGACATCCCATGGCAGGTGGTGGAACATTTTGCGGACAGTGGACCTGCTGATAACCATGTGCGCCTTGATTGTGATGGCTTGGAGCGTACTACGCTACTTTTTGGCGATAATAAAGCGGGTGCCATATCAGGGGCCGGGCAAAGTATTAATGTCAGTTATCTGGTGACCACCGGCCCATCTGGAAATCTGGCACCGGAGCGTATCACCGAACTGCCCACCACTATCAAAGTAAATGGGATACCGGTGATTATCTCCGTCACCAATCCGATTGCCGCTACCGGTGGTGCGGAATCCGAGTCACATGAGCATGCGCGTACCATGGCACCGGCTGTATTGCGCTCCACCTGGAAGGCGGTGACTAAAGCCGATTACCAGGCGCTGTGTGAATCATTCCCTGGAGTTGCTAAAGCGCAGGTGCTCGATCTGAACGATGCGAGCAGTATACGCATCTACACCGTGCGTGTGGTCATCGCCCCGGAAGGCGGTGGCGCGCCCTCGCCAATACTGAAAGCTGACCTGTATACATTCCTGGAAGCGCGGCGCATGGTCACCATCGATATATTCGTCGATGAGCCGGTTTATCACCCGGTACCAGTCTCCGCTACCTTATATATATACAACGGACAGGATTCCACGCAGGTACTTCAGCGGGCTCAGTCGGCACTCGATGAATATTTTGCTTTTACTCGGCAGAGTTTCGGTGGTGCGGTATACACCTCTGACCTGATAGCACTGCTCGATGGGGTGAATGGCGTCAGTCATGTGGTGCTGCATAATCCGGTAATAGATGTCACACTGTCGCCCCGTGAGATCGCCATACTGGGCGATGTAAACTTGACGATTGAAGGGGTGCGTTGATGGTTGAATGGGCGGAGAGACTCGGACAGCTGTTGCCGGAGTTGTACCTGCGCGAAGATAGCAGTGGTGATTTACACACGCTGCTCAATATTCTGGGACCGACTCTGGATGACATCACTGCGAAGATCACTGCATTGCCGTCGCTGGTTTCTGTTGAAAACTGTCCGGCGGAGTTTTTACAGCTGCTGGCCGGTCTGCTCGCGGTCACTTATGACACTACCCTGGACCCGGAGCCACAACGGCTGGTAATACGGGAAGCGATTGCGCGTTATCAACGCGTCGGGACCATGGATGCACTTATTCGTGATTTATGCGCTAGCGGTTGGCAGGGAGAAATCATCGAGACGCATAGGAAAGTGTTGCGGCTGGGCACCCGCGCCCGTCTCAATCAGCAGAAACTGCCCGGACATCGATATAACCTCGGTATATATCAGGTGACTGGAGTGACTGCGGATGACCAGGAACTAAACCATATATTGGAACGTCACCATCCTGCCGGTACCTACCGTTGGACAGAGGAGTCTTTATGATTATTGACATGGAAACCTTTGACGCAAGCAAAGGTTACAAACGTATCTGCTTTCGCGAAGATCGCGATCTGCTCGAAAGCGAATTGAACGAGGCGCAGGAGATCGCCATCCATGAGCGTACAGTGCTGTTGGATCGTGTCTTCGCTCCGGGCAGCATTATCTCCGGTTTAGCTGGTACTGTCGCCGGTGATGATGTCACCCTGGAGGATGGTGTGGTATATCTGGATGGCCATGCCGTATCTGTACCCGGTGCAACGTTCTCCTTCACCGATGCAGGCACCCACACCATCTGGCTCGATGTATTTCGCCGGATAATTACCGTCGCCGATGATCCTACGTTGGTGAACCCACTCACCGGGGAAGCCACCGCAGAACGGGAGAAGTGGATCGCTACCCTGCAGACGCGTGACACAACCAATGATCCCTGGCCGGAAGGTGCCGTCGGGCGCACTGTTGTGCCACTCTACACCTTCAATCGCGACACGGGCGCATTGCAGCCAGTTGTGGCGCACGTGGTAACACCCGACGATCCTGCTACATTAGCATCTCACATTGGTCATGGCGGTGATGAGCAGCACCCCGTCGCTACCACGAGTATTTCAGGTTTCATGAGCACGGGCGATCGCCAGTTACTCGACAATCTCGGTAACGCATATGATGCCGGATTGCTACGACGTACTGACCTGCTCCACCTGGTCTACTATGAAGTGCTCTGGCGTTTGAATGATAACTGTACCACGCCGGCGACCTTCTTCGATTACAACACGCAATGGACGCAGGATCAGAACTGTCATATATTCGGCCCGGATTATCTGCCCTATGAGTTAACGATCCAGGGTGCGCTCCGCTGGCAGATGCCTATCCCGGCCAGTGATGGGGGCTGCGTAGCCTTCATGACGCGAGTTAAATACACTGGTACGGATGGGGATTTTCAGATTCCGGTTTACTTCGTGGATGACACCTTGCGGTTATTCTTCAGCGAGACCACTGGGAACTATAGCAGTTGGACACAAGCGCAGACGGGCTTCGAGACGGTAGCTGATCCATATATAACCTCCGGGTACCACAACGCACGTTGTTTTCGTATGCCGGTCGAGAACGGAAAGAGCTATCATCTGATGTTTTTGCTGAATAATACCAATAGTGGAAACTGGGGTCTCTACCTGAAAAACTTCATCAATAATGGAGAATATGGTTTCAGCTTCGATCCCCAGTATCCGCTCTGGTAATGATAATAGACACTGGTGATATGAGCCTCGCGGGCATCTTTTTGCGGATGTCTGCGAGGTTTCGTCTTTCTTCAAAGATTCTTCTCAATTATGCCATTTTAGACTTTACTTCCTCGCTGTAAAGAGTGATTCATTGGGTGTGAACACATATTGTTGTGTGTTACGCGAAAGGAGAGAAGATGATTACTTTACAATCGCTGAACTTTGGAGTGGAGGTAGAAGTGGGCGGCCAGACCCGGGAGACCGTCGCTCATGCGGTGCACTCGGTGGTGGGCGGTACGGTGCGCCATATCGGCGGTGCGCCCTATGACGCCTGGCGGGTGATAGCACCCGATAATCGCGAATGGAACATTGTGGCGGACAGCTCGTTGTCGGCGTGGCCGCAGGAAAAACGCGCTGAAGTGGTTACCCCCATATTGACGTGGAATGATATGGAGACGGTGCAGGAAATTGTACGCGCCATGCGCCGTGCCAAGTGCGAAGTTAATGGCCAAGCTGGTTTACATGTCCACATTGGTGCCGAATCCTTTACCGGTAAAACGCTGGCGATACTTGCCAAGCAGGTCTATACCAACGAGGAACTGATCTTCCATGCCTTCGCAGTGAGTGAAGAGCGCAAGGCGCGCTACACCAAACCGCTCGATCCGGCGTTTATCACCCGGCTGGAACATCGCAAGCCCAGAACACGTGAAGCATTCTTCCAATGCTGGTACAACGAACGGCAATACACCCCGACGCGTTATCATAGCTCGCGCTATGCGCTCGTGAACTTCAATAGTACAGCTTTAAGAAATACTATCGAATTCAGATCCTATACCCCGGAAGGGCTACATGCTGGCAAAATCAAAGCCGCTATCGTCTTTAGTCTGGCGCTCTGCGCCCGCGCATTGAACAGTCACTCCGCATCGGCGAAGAGAAAAACGTATGACCCCGCCAGCGCCAAATATGACTTTCGCGTGGCGCTCATTCTGGCGCTGAAATTATCGGGACCCGATCACAAGCACACCAGAAAACATCTCTTAGCCAGAATGCCTGGTGACGCCGCCTTCAAAGACCCTAACCAGCGGCCAGCAAAAGTTGCTGCACTGAAAACAAAAGTGACCATCGAGGCTGGAGCAGAGACGCTCCAGCCTTCGAATTGAGAGAGGAGACCAATATGGAGAAACAAGCAATTGTAGTGAGTAATGCTGTGTATCAGGGACTGGAAGCGGTGCGCCAAAGCGGTTACACAAACATGCTCGACCGCCCGCGAGTGATCGAACTGGCCGAGATGATGGGTTATACCGAGGCCGCCGAATGGGTGCGCGAGAATCGAAATCTTTATGCCGCAGCCATCTTCGGTGGCTTCGTCGCCGATGAGAAGGGGGAATAGCTATGTGCGGCTTGGCAGGAATTTTAATAAAAAAATCACCAAAGCGTCGTGTGAGAGATGTGAAAACTCTCACCGATATATTCACCAGGCTCCTCGTACTTAGCGAGCACCGTGGCCCCCACGCGACCGGTGTGGCTTGGGTGAAGCGGGACGGCAGCATGGCGGTGGCCAAAGCGCCACTGCCAGCGCGGCAGTTCGTCGAGACGGCGGCCTATCGCGATTGCCTCGCTGGAGTAAATGCGCATACGACTATACTCATGGGTCACACTCGCTGGCCGACACGCGGCTCGGAGCACAACCCGGATAATAATCACCCGCTAATCGGGGAGATTGCTCTTACTCACAATGGGCACATATCCAACGCGGACGCCCTCTTCCGCCGCCACAACCTCCACCGCGTCGCCCAGGTCGATAGCGAAATCCTCCTCCGCCTTGCGGAGAAACACACATCGCCTGCAGGTATCGACGTCCCCAGCTACCTCCACGCCCTCGAAGGATGCACCGGCCGCATAGCCGCAGTCCTCGTCGCTCTGGTGCGTCCAGAGCAAGTCCTGCTCCTTCGTGGCAACATGCCAATCATCCTCTGGTACCACCCAGGCCTAAAAGCGCTGGCCTACGCCAGCGAAGAAGCTATCCTCCACCGCGCAGTAGGCGACCTGGCAGCTTGGCCTACCGCTTCCACTGATGCATGGTGAAGTGCTGCTGGTCGACACCAGCAGCTGGGGTATGAAGCGGTTGCCGTTCAGCTTTCAAGGGATGGGGTTGCAGGTGGAGTGGCAGAGATATACAGGGGGTGAAAGCTGAAGTGCAATGGCCCAAAATTTAGATGGGCGGAAAATAATCCGTCCATCTTTTTACATTCAAACCAAAGTGCCGGATTTGAACACCCAGAGCATGTTATAATATCGTGTCCCAGTGGACAATAACTAATTTAAAGCGTATTATTTGCTGGTAAGCCTTGTTGGCGGTCGCCAGCAGCTACGGAGTTGTTTTCATGGATCAAGCCATTCACAATAAGATCGTCTCATTTATTTGGGGGATTGCCGATGATGTCCTACGTGACCTGTTCAAGCGGGGGAAGTATCCTGATGTCATTCTTCCTATGTGTGTGTTGCGTCGTATGGATGCGGTATTAGAGCCGACGAAGCAGGATGTACTCGATACAAAAAAGTTACTGGATCAGGTAAATTTCACCGCACAACACGAGGCGTTGTGCGGGGCTGCTGGGCAGGCATTTTATAACACTTCACCATTCATGATGCGTGATTTAAAATCTCGCCGTCCTCTATGGGGATGGATCAGTAAAGCATCCAGCTATGGACAACCATTCCATGGGTACCGTGTTTGAGGAACTGGTGCGCAAATTTAATGAGGAAAATAATGAGGAGGCGGGAGAACACTGGACATCACGCGATGCAGTGCGGCTGATGGCCAATCTCATATTCCTGCCCATTGCGGATAAGATCAAGTCCGGCTCATATTTACTCTACGATGCCGCCTGCGGTACTGGTGGCATGCTCACCGTAGCCGAGGAGACGCTGAAGGCGCTGACTGCCAATATGTCGTACACAGAGTGGAGAAGGCACGTTGCTTGATGATGATAGAGTAAAATGCACCCAAGAAGGTGATTGTAACTGCATAGGGAATAATAAAATTGGCATTCGGAGAATGCAGATACTGCTTAGGGGTTATTACATCGTTGGAGTTCTCTGAATGAAACCATCGCCGACCTATGTGTCAATTTGCGCGGTGGATTACCTGCTATTAACAGGAGGGAAGTATGCCGGAGCAGACATCGATAACAGACAAAGAAATTCTTGACCTTGCTTGGAAATACTTCCAGCAACATGCATCACAGAGGATATCATTCTTCAACTTCTTTGTTGTTTTCTCTTCCATAATGACCACTGGCCTTATTACGACATTTAGCCCACAGTTCAAAATCCATATGGTTGGAATTGCAATCGGAATCATGCTATCACTAATCTCCTTTGTATTTTGGAAAGTAGATGACCGGAATAAGCATCTCACTAAGTGCGGCGAGAATGCATTGAAGAAACTGGAAGAAAGGTTTTACTGTGTTACGGATGGCGATGCTTCGCTGAATCCTGCCCAGATCTTTACATGCGAAGAAGCTGTTACGGATCGCCTTCGCGAGGAGCAACGTAGGCTCCCCTTCTGGAAGAAACAAGTAAGTCATAGTTTGTGCTTTAACGCCATATTTGTTATTTATGGCGTTGTCGGGTTGCTTGGGGCCGCATATTCCGGATATATGCTTTACACTACACCAAGTATGCAGACCAGAGCAGTAGCACTTCCGGTTACTCCACCAATTGTCTCACGTAAGGTTCTTGGTACTGCGGAGATCATCCAAACGATTACTATCGAGCCACATATCACCGGCAACCAAGATGAGTTGCCACTTGAACTAAAACGATGGAACGCACAACCAACTAGCATTGGTATTACACAACCTGATCAAATGGTCCCCGTAACTCAAGAGGCATCTACACCAGTAAAGTCAAAAAAATGAGATAGAAAGACAGCACTATGCTTATTGTGGGCAATAATAAACCAACCTTGGCGGTAAATCGGCGTCGAAAAATGACCCACCTCGAAGATCAATGCATAGAGTTTTTTGGCTGGAAGCGAGTGTGGCCAGTGCGAAACTATTATTGGATTTACCGCCAGTTGTAGGTCATGCTTGGGTGCTGATGGTGAATAATTTTCACATGCTGACAACAGCTCTGGAGTGGAAAGGTTACATTCAACGAACAACAAGGTAGGTACGATGTCTGCAATCGGTCAGGCGTAAGT
>JBBQQW010000136.1:0-7240 GCA_038215455.1 Armatimonadota bacterium | reverse complement strand
CACGTCTACCTGATATGCTATCGGTATATCACGCGGTGATTCGGTGACAGACGGGAGTATATAATAGACGCTAAGACGCCAGAGCAGAAACGACACCGCTACTAACACCAATACTATAATCAGTAATCGTTTCATTTACAGCTTCCTTTGCTCTGAATAATACTATTTACCCTGTTTCAAAATTGCATCTGCATGGCGGGCAAAATGCCCGCGCAGGTCGTTACGGTACCCTTCCAGAATCCCTTTGCCCAGCTTATCCGGGGTGTCGCCCAGCCGGTAAATGACCCGCGCCAGTGTGATCTCGCGTATGGAAAGCAAAACCTTTATTGTTTTATTATCCGCTTCGCCATAATCTCCTGCTTTTGTCATCACGTGGCCCTGCATACCGGACTTCTGCAACACTACCACCAGTGCCGGAACCGAAGCGGGGTCGCCGATCTTTTCCAGCGCCAGCGCACATGCCCGGATGTCACGGATGGCATAGTCCTTGATCCACTCAGCCATATTATCCAGATCAGCTTGCTGCTGCTTTTCGATGGGTAGCTCCTGCATTTTGCGGATGATCACCGGCGCGGCTGATTTATCCTTCAAGCAACCCAGCGCGAAGATCACCCCGGCCAGATCACTCCGATGTGGTGCTTTGGCATCATCGTACATGCCACGCTTCCAGTCAGATTTGTCTACCGTTTCTATCAGCGTCTTCAACCCGGTGGCGTCCCCCATGATCGCGAGTAATTCCGCATAACGCTCCTGCTCAAACGGGTCGCTGGTATTCATATATGCCTGCTGCAGCAGTTTGATAGAATAATTCGGCTTGGCCAGTACCAGCGGAGCGCCCTGATAATCGTTCTTCAGCGTACTCACAGCGGTAGCCACCGCAACGGCCAATGCCGGAGAGTCTGCCAGTGAATCCACATCTGTGAGTACGGTACTGGGCAAATTGCCGATCTCCACCAGCTTCTGTTGCACCGCTTTAAGGTTCACCACGCGCGGCTGCACCTTGTCCTGCACTGCCTGCGCGGCCGCCAGGCCCGCCGCATAGCCCTGGTTCTGCAGGTCACGCTGCATGCGTATCACCGGCATGGCATCATGGTGGGCACTCACCCCCAGGCCCGTCACCAGTATCCCGTCTAACCCTTTGGGCAGCAGGCATCGGTACGGGGTATAGGTGGTGAAAACATGATTGGCACCGAGAAGATTCAACTCGAAAAACGGATCAGTGGTGTAGCTGTGCGAGTCACAGTTACTCATGGATTGCACCACCGAATCGGGGTAAGTCCGCTTGGTCATCTCATCCAGCACTGTCAAGGAATAGTCGCCGACAATGCGCCTGCGTTCACGCGTACCCAGCAGCGGAACCAGGTCAAAGGCACGTTCGTATTTCCGGCGTGCAGAGAGGAAGATATTCCACACGTCTACCATATCTGTCTCGTCGGTGATAGAAGCGTCGGTATTGGTATAATGCGGTGCCGCATCGCGGGGCGGGACGCCGGTGGTCTGCCAGGCGATATCAGTGGCATCGGTAGTCACACATTGTGCGCCAGCTGCAGCGGCGATATCGGCATTGCCGGTGGAGTCAATCACCACTTTCGCCAGCACCACGCCGCGCCCCTGCGGGGTGGCCACCACAACGCCCTTCACCACACCCTTTTCGGTAAAAGCCCCCACCCCCATGGTATTCAGCCAGATCTTCGCACCGGCCTTGCGCAGGGTAGTGCGCCACCATTCAGCGCGCTGTTCGGCATTCCAGTTATTACCGGTGGCGGGCACTTCCTTGCTGAATCCCTGGTGTTTGCCGTACCAGTACCGATTCACTTCTCCCAGCGTGCCGGTACCACCCAGACCACCCTGGAACTCAATCAGCAACGTGTTCATCTTCTGTCTGGCCGCGGCAATACCTGCGGGGCAACCGCTGGTACCCCCGCCGATTACCACTACGTCATATTCACCCAGTATCGGTAATGCTCGCTCCTGCTGGTGAATGGTGGGCAGTTTATCGATGGGACGGGGGCCGGTGAGTTCCTCACCCACATCTCCGGTGACTTTCGCATCACCTTTATCCCCTACCAACATCGGAGACGCGGGGGCCGGCAACTGCTTGGCCATTTCAGCCGCAGCAGTTCCAATCCGTGCGCCGATATCCATCAATGCCAGCGGACGGAGTAGTTTCTCCGCTTGTGCGCGGGGGATATCAGCGCAGCCCCCCAGCACATAGATATTTTTCAACTTATCTGGCTGCAACGCAGCTAGATCTAATTGCGCAGCTCCCGGCCATTCACCGGTGGCGGGCTTCTGTGCGGAAATCTGCATAGCAGGAATGCTGAACAGCGTCTCCGAAGAGCCTTCCTGCTCGGGTGTATAGGTCAGGTCACGCGCTTGCTGCTCCGCGTTTGCGCGGCTGGCGAAGGAGTCGTCCGGCATGTCCAGCTGCAATTTATATTCTGTCAGCAGATGTTGCGAGGGGATATTCTCAAAGTAGCCGACTTCATCGCTCTTCCCTGCCACCTTTATCGGCGGGAGACTGCGCGTAACCACGCCCGCACTCGTGCGCGGTTTCCCACCCATAACCACACGGGTGAACTGTTTATTCGCAGCCGCAGCGCCGGAAAATTTCGCCCCGGCGAGACGGGCGACGCCGGCACTATCAGTGGCGTCAATTATCACCTTCGCCGTCACCGCCTGCCGTCCGGCGCGATTCACAATTACCACGCCACACGGAGCACCTTTTTTGTCGGTGAGAATATCTGAATAATAGGAGTTGTAGAGGAACTGAACGCCATTATTGAGCAGCGAATCATCCAGCGCACGCTTGATTTTCATCGGCGTTGTTGGGCTGCCAGCGGAGAATATCTCTTTCGCCAACGCTGATTCCGGTTTCTCATCACTCTCCAGCCAGAGGCGATAGGTGGCCGTCATATCTTCACCGAGGAAGGGGCGCGGGGCCGCGAGGAAGACTTTGGCCCCCGCTTTCGCAGCCGCGGTAGCCGCCGCTACTGCACCAGTGGTGCCACCCACCACCACCACATCCACCTGATATGCCAGTGGGATTTCGCGTGCGGACTCACGCACCGAATTATACGTCACTTTCGCCTGCTCACGATAAGGATGGTACTCCTTGCCAAAGAACTTGACCGCAAGGACGACCGCTATTACCAGAATTATCAGCGCCAGTGGTAGAAGGAATTTCTTCATATTCTCTATATCCTATTTGCGTTTCTCGGCCAATACAGCCAATGCATGCTCACTGAAATGCCCACGTAGATCTGCAGCATATTCCTGCAATATCGCCTTGCCGATCCCGTTTTTATCACCACACCGATACAGGGCACGCGCCAGCGTGATCTCCCGCACCGAAGCATCCAATTCAGCGATACCACCGTTCAATTGCCCCGCACGGGTGACCATATGGTTCCGCATTCCCGGCAAAGAAAGTAGACGCGCCAGCGCCTCAGCCCCTGCTGGGTCACCGATACGCTCCAATGCTATCGCTACCGCACGGAAGGCGCGTATGGAATTTTCCTCGTCAAGCGCCGCTGCTTTAGCGGTGATTGCCGCGACGGCACGCTTGTCCCGCGTACATCCCAGTGCGTAGATCAACCCGGAGATATCCGTTTCCAACTTTTTGCTGTTATCAGCACGGTGTCCACGATCCCAGTCATCATTATTCACCGTGACAATGATG
Organism: Armatimonadota bacterium; assembly: GCA_038215455.1. Lineage (GTDB taxonomy): Bacteria > Armatimonadota > Hebobacteria > CAIYQO01 > CAIYQO01 > CAIYQO01. The sequence goes on along the minus strand of JBBQQW010000136.1, from coordinate 3,558 downwards.
GTCTCATTACCGGTTGCGTCTCCGAGGATCGCGAGTACTTCGGCATATATTTGTTTGGCATCACCGGTTGCTGCAGCATACGCCGTCTTCAATAGCGGGATTGCTTCCACCGGCTGCGCCAGCAACAAGGGCACGCCACGGTAATTATCCGGTGCGCTGCTGATAGCATTTTCCAGTTTCTCATGCGCAATAGGGTAGGAATCCTGGAAGGTCAGCGCTTCCTTCGGCAATCCGCCCATCTCCACTAATTTCTGCTGCAGCTTTTTGATATCGATATTGCGCGGAGTGGTGCCCGCATTTATCGACTGCACTGCCGCCAGCCCGGCAGCATAGCCCTGATTCATCAGGTCGCGCTGCATCCTGATCACCGGCAACGCATCGCGGTGGCAACTGACGCCCAGGCCGGTCACCAGTATCCCCTCTAGTCCCTTCGGTAACAGGCACCGATACGGCGTGTAGGAGTAGAACAGGTTTTCCGCCGGAAGCAGCGGTAGTTCAAAATACGGATCGATGGTATAGCTATGAGAATCGCAGTTGCTCTTTGACCAGACGATGGCATCCGGGAAGGTGCGCTCATTCACCTCATCCAGCACCGCCAGCGTATAATCACCCACGATCCGTCGCCGTTCGCGCGTACCGATCAGCGGAGCCAGGTCGAATGCCTGCTGGAATGTCCTGTCGGGATTCATCTTCACCGATACCAGCAGGTTTGTTATATCGACCATGTCGTTCTCATCAGCTATGGTAATCTCAGTTTCTTCTTTGTTGGTATACTGTGGATCAATATTACGCGCTGCCACCCCGGAGCGCTGCCAGGCGATGTCCGAGGCATCAGTGGTGACGCAGGTGGCACCCGCGGCAGCGGCGATATCCGCATTGCCCGTTGAGTCGATCACGGCTTTCGCCAGCACCACACCACGCCCCTGAGGAGTAGCGACAATAATACCGCGTACTGTCCCACGTTCGATAAACGCTCCGCAACCCAACGTGCCTGTCCACACATCTGCGCCAGCGGTACGCAAGGTTTTGCGCCACCACTCCATGCGTTGGTTGGCAGACCACCAGTTGCCGGTGCCACCGGCGATCACCGGCACCTCACTGGCGAACCCCACGGGGTTGCCGAACCAGTAACGGCTGATCTCCCCTACCGTGCCCACCCCGCCCAGGCCGCGTTGATATTCCACCACCAGCGTCTTGGCACCGGCACGCGCGGCGGCGATGCCCGCCGGGCAACCACTGGTACCCCCGCCGACCACCACCACATCATATTGCCCCACCACCGGGAGTGCGCGCTCGGGCGAGGAGATCTTCGGCAACTGCTGGGTGGGACGTACTCCCACCAGGAACTCTGCGGTATCGCCACTGGCTATCAGCTTCCCCCCGGCACCAGCAAGTTGTGGGGCAACCGGGTTGCTGAGAGTACGTGCCTCCACTGCGGCAGCGGTGCCTACTTTCTCACCTGCTGCCATGAAGGCTCCCGGGCGCAGCAGCTTACCCGCCGCGGAACGCGAGATATCGGCGCAGCCGTTAAGTACATATAATTGCTTCATACCACGCGGTCGATAAACGCCTACCTCTGACTTGTCCGTACCGATGATATTGTCTGGTGGTACCTGGAAGAGCATCTCCGCTGCCGATGCTTCATCAGCAGAATAGGTGATATCACGCGCCTGATGCTCCGCATTATTCAGCGCTGCGTAGCTGGCATCTGTTTGTGGCAATTCCAGCGTATATTCGGTGACCTGGTAGGTGATTTTCTTCCAGTACTTCGTCTCATCAGCGCGTTCCATCTCCATTTCGTCATCAATTGTGAAGGGCAGACGACGAATTTTCGCATTGGTTACTGATTTAGGATTTGGCTTTTTCTCCGCGAGAACTACCCGGGTGAATGCTTGTTTGCCTGCAGGGAAAGCTGTGAAAGCAACACCCGCCTGTCGTGCTACCCAGGCGTGGTCTGTGGCGTCAATGATGACCTTCGCCGTCACCGCCTGGCGTCCGGCACGATTGGCGATAACCACACCGGCGGGGTTACCGAAGGCATCGCGCAGTACGTCTGTTACGTAACAACCATAAAGGAACTGCACACCGGCATCGAGCAGTGCTTTATCGAGAGTGCGTTTTATGTGCATGGGGCGGGCAGGATTCCCCGCGGAGAATATTTCGCTGCCAAGTGGCGTCTGTGCTTCTTCACCAGGTTCCAACCAGAGGCGATAGGTGGCCGTCATATCTTCACCGAGGTAAGATTGTGGCGCGGCGAGGAAGACACGTGAACCGGATTTAGCTGCTGCCACCGCCGCAGATACTGCCCCGGTACTGCCACCGACTACCACTACATCAGCTGTGTACGCCAGCGGGATACCACGTGCTGACTCGCGCACGCAGGAGCCGAATACGGGAGGTAACGCCGTACCGGAGAGGCGCAAAAGCAAAATAGCCAGCGTTGCTGCGAGCAGCCATCGTCCCATCAGCCACCTCATTGTTCTCAATTATCCGCCGAAGGCATCTTTAACGTCATCAACAGCTTGTTTTACACGTTGAAAGACATTTTTGGGTTTGTAGTCGATATTTTCATCACGTTCTGTGGCGTATTCCCGCAACAGCTCTTTTTGCCTGGCATCCAGATCTGTCGGGACAGTGATATTCACCAGCACGTGCAGGTCGCCCCGATGCGGATTATTCACCACTGGCATGCCCTGCCCGCGAACGCGGAAGATATGCCCGGGTTGCGTGCCCGGGGTGACTTCGATAACGGTTTCACCATCCAGAGTCGGAACGGTCAATTTCCCCCCCAGTACTGCGGTAGTGTAGGGGAGATTTATCTGTGTCGCCAGGTCCTGGCCGTGACGCTCGAAGCGTTCATGTGGCCTAATGTTCATTGCCACATAGAGGTCGCCCGGCGCGGCATTGCGCAGCCCGGCATCACCTTTGCCACGGAAGCGCACCCGCATCCCCTGGTCAACACCAGTAGGGATACTGACTTCAACTTCGTCAAACTTACGAGAGCGTCCCTGGCCACCACAATCAGTGCAGGGGTCGTCAATCACTTCACCACTTCCCCCGCAATGATCGCAGGTTACCACGGTGCTGAATTGCATCCCCAGAATTGAATTTGTCGCCTGCCGACGCTGCCCCATACCGGCACAGGCGGTACAGGCACGCGCATTGCCCGTCTGTGAGCCACGCCCACCGCACTTCATACAGGTTGCCTGGTGGGGGACATTGATCTTCTTCTGCGCGCCGAAGGCGGCCTCTTCCAGGGTAATCTCGACATTGTAGAGCAGGTCATCACCGGTAGGGTCGGGCTTGCCACCTCGCGACATACCCGACATCCCGCCGAAAAAGGCGTCAAAGATATCGTTCACATCGCCGAAGGGAGAACCACCGGCAGAGTGCTGCCCGCCGCCACCCATGGAGCCATCGAACGCTGCCATGCCATAACGATCGTAGGCAGCACGTTTTTGTGGATCGCTCAACACTTCGTAGGCTTCACCCAGTTCTTTAAAGCGTTCCTCTGCTTCCGGGTCTGCTTTGTTCACATCTGGATGATGGAAACGCGCC
>JBBQQW010000135.1:0-7269 GCA_038215455.1 Armatimonadota bacterium | reverse complement strand
CGCCGCGGACAGCCGATCCTCGTCGGCACCGTGTCGATCGAAAAGTCTGAGCAGCTGTCGGAGCTGCTGAAGGACAAGAAGTACATCCAGGAGCTCGGCCGCACCGCGCTCGCCCAGGCCGACAAGCTGAAGGAAGGCAAGGAAGACGAGCTGAAAGAGCTCTTTCCATAATGTAACCTCATAGTTGGTTGCATGCGGGACAAGATCTATCCCTATAAGCTCGCGTAGTTTTGCTATAGCATCAACTCTTTCCACAGCCCACCTCCTGTAATTCAATAAGCGAAAAACGCATCATATTAATCGCATCTTCTAATCTTTTCACAGACAAATCTAGGAAGTCACGTTCTAGTTCTATTCCCATAAAGCGACGTTTGTTAAGGATAGCTGCTACCCCTGTGGTTGAACTTCCCGAAAAAGGGTCAAATACCAGATCACCTACATTAGTACTGGCAATAATAATTCGCTCCAGCAATTGAATCGGTTTTTGTGTCGGGTGTTTGCCGAATTCTTTTTCATTATTGTATGGAGCCGATAATTTCCATACCGATTTCATTTGTTTTCCTTGATTGGCTTCTCGCATCGTAGCGTAATTGAAGCAATGCTTGGATTTGTCGTTTTTTGCCGCCCAAATTATTGTTTCTGTTGAATGGGTAAAATATCTACAGGAAAGGTTCGGCGGTGGATTAGGTTTTTCCCATGTTATATCATTAAGCAACTTCATGCCAAGTTGTTGCATGGCAAAACCAACCGAATGAATAACATGGTGTGTACCCGAAACCCAAAGAGTTCCATTAGGTTTGAGTAATTTCTGGCATTTTGATATCCATGTGGAATTGAACTCATGATTCAATTCTGGCCCATTTGATTTATCCCAATTCCCCTTATCCACCATCACCATTTTTCCAGCGTGACAGGTTATGCCACCATTTGATAAAAAATACGGAGGATCGGCAAATATCATATCAAAGCAACCGTCTGGATATTTTGATATCAGTGTATCCATTACCTCTAGGCAATTTGCTTGGTATAACCTAACGCCAAACTCATCATTGTTAAAATAACACCTATTTGGAGAGTATTCTGACCTTTCCATTACCATCATTGGAAGAGACCTTATATCATCTCTTCCATATACATATTTCGTCATACTACCACCTTTCTTCCTTTTTTCCGTTATTCCGTCACCACTTCTAACGCCCACCGTCACCATTTTCTGGAAGGCCGTCTGCGGCCTTCCATTATGGGTGATCAGACATTCAGTCACATGGTGGTCTACCTAACCCCCGGGCAACGGGGGGTTACCCATCGCTACCGACTGTAGTTCCCGGTCGGCTTGAATGGGTTACTAGGGGTTATTATTTCCTGACATTTAAATATTTATTGAACTTTTCCTTTGCTGGCTCAAATTGTTCTGTGAGCCATTTGGTTTCTCTTTGCCTTCCATCTACTACCTTTGTATGGTCATAACCCTTCGGTTCTTTCTGTGTGTAGTCTCGGTATTTCGCATTCCAATTGTGAAGATTACAGCCGCGTTTGTATATCTCGTCAATATACTTTATGATTTCCGGCCCGAATAGAAAGTCTGCTTCTGTAACAGAGTTCCGAAATTTGTAAAGGTCTTCTATAGATGCGTTAGCGTCTCTCAGAATGATGGTTAGAATCTTCTTTACTTCCTCGTAGACGCGAAGTCTCCGATCATATAGTTCTAGTCTCAGCTTTTGTTGATTAGTTTTCAATTGTTGCATAGCGATATATACTGTGACCCCCGCAATGACAGGCGTAAGTAATGCTTTTAAAAAATCTATTACCTCTATGTACATTATGTTTAAAACCTAACGCGCCGCCCGCCGCTTGATTTAATCGCTGATAGTATACTTCCCTGCCAGCATTGAAATACCTTTTTTCTTGGTAGGATATTTTGAACATTGCATAACCGTGCCGTCGTGATTGTTCCTGCACACCCTCCGCCGCATCAATGAGGAGAATCGCCACCTCGGCCGAGGATGCGCCGGTAACCATATTTTTCAGGAATTCCTTATGCCGGGTGCATCAATCAGCACATAATCGCGCAATTGGGTGTGAAATTGCGCCTGAGCGTTATCAATTGTGATGCCTTGATCCCGCTCTTCTTCCAGCGCATCCAGCAGGAAGGCAAATTCAAACGGCTTTCCGGTATCTTCGCAAACGCGTGCAACGGCGTCATAACGCCCTTCGGGTAGACTATCGGTATCATAAAACAGACGGCCTACCAGGGTGGATTTCCCATGGTCGACGTGTCCCACGATGACAATATTCATCGATGCTTGAGCTGTAGGTATTTGTGTCGTCATAATTTTCCTTCCTTACATGTCACCGACGGCGACCTGCATCCAACGAACAAAGCCCCCATCGGCGCGCGACTGGCGCTGGGCGCCCGTGCGCTAGCCTACGGGGAGAAGATCGAATACCTGGGCCCGATCTTCGCTGCCGCCAAGCGCGAGGGGGATAAACTTACGGTATCCTTTACCCACGGCGCAGGACTATATGCCAATGCCGATAAGCCCGGCACGCTGTATGATCTGTACCTGGTGAATGAAGACGCTACCTATACCCTGGCAACGGCAAGCATCGAAGGAGATAAGCTGGTGGCGGACGTAAAGGACGCCAACCTCAGTACGCGTCTGGCAGCGGAGTCCGCAGGGGAACCTGTACAACGCCGACAAGCTACCCGCCGCGCCGTTTAATGTGCTGGTGCCGGAGAAGTGATCAGACTTCCAACTCCGGGTGATGTTCTCCGTTAAGCGCCTTATCGGCTTTTTTGAAGGTCATATTACCACGCGAGGCAGGGTAGTCGATTTGTTTCCCGGCTAGTAATTCGGCGATGGTGAGTATCTGCAGGCGCGGGTGCTTGCTGCCCCAGGGAGAATCGTAGAAACCGACGTTCAAGGCTTCAGTGCGCATCGGTTTTGTCGATTCTTCCATGGTGATAAGTACGCCAATTTCCGCCTTCTCACGATCAAGCACACCGCGGAGGTCACGAATGTGCGCGACGTTGGTGTGCCCGGATTTCACGGAGATCACCACCTGCTTGGTCTTGCCATTTGGCCCGTCATCGTGGAAATACAGCTTACCATCGATCCCTTTATCAGCGCCCTTTTTCCCCTCAACCGGGCGCGCGCCTACCAGCCCCAGCGCCCACCACTGGAATTGATACGGGTCATTCTTTGCCAGCACCTGCGCATCGGGTAGTGTCACCGGTTCGCCGATGATATCGAAGAGTAACTCCTTGCCGAAGGTATCCCAGATACGGTGTTTCATCAACGTGACAGCCAGGTGGGTGATATCAATACCTATCCAACGTCGTCCTAATTTCTGTGCCGCCACCACCGCCGTACCGCAACCACAGAAAGGGTCGAGCACAAGGTCACCGGGTTTGGAAGAAGCGGCGATGATTCTTTCCAGCAGTGCCAGTGGTTTCTGTGTCGGGTAGCCGAGTCTCTCCTGCGCAGAAGCATTGATTATCGGTATCTCCCAGACATCACCAAGTCTCCTGCCATCGGAGAGGAAAATCTTATATGGTTCCTGATTACGCCTTTTCTGCCACCGATACCATTGGCCATCTTCATCCTGTTTATAGTGCGAATCGGCGGTGCCGGATTTTTCGCCATATTCTTCGCGTATTTCATTAAAAAACGGGTGCGGGCCTTTGCCATAGAATAGAATGATATCATGGAGGCGCTGGAAACGATTGCTTTTAGCCGTGTAGCGCTTGTAACTCCAGACGATCTCATTTCTGAAATACGTAGTGCCAAACACCGCATCCATCAGCATCTTCAGATAATGGCTGGCGGTGGGGTCGCAGTGGAGGTAAATGCTGGCGGTGGGTTTCATCACACGCTTCAGCTCTACCAGGCGTGGGGCCATCATCGCCAGATAGGCCATCATGGTGCTTTCGCTGAGTACAGTACGGAAGGCTTGCATCACCAGTGAGACTTCACCGCCAGCTTCGACAATCGTCTGATATGCCAGCGCGGCGGATTGATCCCATTGCCAGGTGTCATCGAAGGCCTTTATCTGCGCGGCTGCTTGAGTACCCGCTTTTTCATCAAAGAGTACATTGTAGGTTGCATTGCTATTGAAGGGTGGGTCGAGGTAGATGAGGTCTACAGTCTCATCCTTGATATAGCGAGTGAGAATCTCCATATTGTCGCCGTAGTAGAGTGCATTGTCAGCCATCTCGCTCTCCCTTACCCCACCACAGCCTTTGCCAGCGCTAGTTGCTCCTTCACCCGCTTGGGGGCGGTGCCGCCGCGGCTGGTTTTGGCGGCTACTACCGCTTCGGGGGTGAGCAGCGCTGGTAGATCTTCGCCGATGAGCGGGGAGAACTCGCGCATTTCGGCGGTGCTCAAATCTGCCAGGCCCATGCCGACGCTCTCGGCGTAGCGCACTATCAAGCCGCTGACGTGGTGCGCATCGCGGAAGGGCAGTCCTTTGTCGACCAGGTAGTCGGCTATCTCGGTGGCGGCGCTCATCTCGCCGGTGAGGGCGGCCAGTGTGCGCTCGCGGCGGAACTTCATCCCCGCGACCATGCCGGTGGTGATCTGCAGGCAGGCCAGTGTGGTATCCACGGCGTCAAAAGCCGCTTCTTTATCTTCCTGCAGGTCTTTGTTGTAGGCCATGGGCAGGCCCTTCAGGGTGGTGAGCAAGGCCAGCAGATCGCCGAAGACGCGCCCGGCTTTGCCGCGGATCAGCTCCGCGCCGTCCGGGTTCTTCTTCTGCGGCATGATACTGCTGCCGGTGAAGTAGCCCCCAGGCAGGTCTACCCAGAAGAACTCCTGCGAAGACCAGAGGATGATCTCCTCACATAATCGCGAGAGATGCATCATTACGTTGGCAGTAGCAGCGATGAACTCCACCGCGAAGTCGCGGTCGGCTACCGCGTCCATACTGTTCTCCAGAATACCCTCGAAGCCCAGCGCGTCGGCCACCATGGCGCGGTCGATAGGGAACTTCGTCCCCGCCAACGCGGCTGCCCCCAGCGGCAGGCGGTTGATACGTTTGCGCGCGTCGGCGATGCGTTCACGGTCGCGTGCCAGCATCCACACATAGGCCAGCAGGTGGTGTGCAGCCAGCACCGGCTGCGCATGTTGCAGGTGGGTGAAACCGGGCATGATGACGTCCATATGCGCTTCGGCACAGCTGATGAAGGCATTCTGCGTCCGTTGCAATGCCGCATCCAGCGCGTCGCAAGCGTTGCGCAGGTAGAGGCGGAAGTCAGTGCAGACCTGGTCGTTGCGGCTGCGTGCGGTGTGCAGCTTGCCTGCCAGTGGCCCCAGCTTCTCGCGCAGGGCGGATTCAACGGCGGAATGTATATCCTCCAGCCCGTTGATCACCGGGCCGTCCGGCTCCCACTCCGTGCGGAGCTGTTGCAATCCGTTGACGATCTGCGTTGCCTCCTCTGCGCTAATGATTCCCACCGCCCCGAGCATCTGCGCGTGGGCGATGCTGCCGTCGATATCCTCGCGCCACATGCGCGCGTCAAAGGGCAACGACGCCTGGAAGGCGTTGAGCGCGGGGTTCACTCCGCCGGCGAAGCGCCCACCCCAGAGGGTGGGGGAGACGCCGTTCTTCTCATCTGGCAGTGCATCAGACATCGAGGTATTTCACTTCCTTCGCGTGTCGGGCGATGAATTCGCGGCGTGGGGCCACCACATCACCCATCAGCGTGGTGAATATTTCGTCGGCTTTCACCACATCTTCCAGATCAATGCGTACCAGGCGGCGCGTCTTCGGCTCCATGGCGGTCTCGGCCAGCTCGTCGGCGTCCATCTCACCCAGACCTTTGTAGCGCATCACCGTCACACCACGTTTGGGCAGCGTCAGCAGGATTTTCGCCAGTTCAGCTTCCGTCATGGCATAATGCATCTCTTTGCCGTGGCGCACCCCGAAGAGTGGCGGCTGCGCGATATATACGTGCCCCTGCTCTACCAGCGGCTGCATATAGCGGAAGAAGAGCGTGAGGAGCAGCGTGCGGATGTGCGCTCCGTCAACGTCCGCGTCCGTCATGATAATGATGCGGTCGTAGCGGATCTTCTCCAGGTTAAAGGTCTGCAAGCCTTCTTCTTCGCCGTCATCGTTCAGCTTGCCGTTGCCGCCCGTGCTGATCCCGGCACCGATGGCGCGGATCATATTGGCGATTTCGACGCTGTTGAGGATGCGATCCAGCCGCACGCGCTCCACGTTGAGCACCACACCGCGCAGCGGGAGCACCGCCTGGAAGCGGCTGTTGCGCGCCTTCTTGGCGCTGCCACCGGCGGAGTCACCCTCCACCAGGAAGAGTTCGCACTCCATCGGGTCTTTGCTGTGGCAGTCGGCCAGTTTGCCCGGCAGGCTGGTGTTGGAATCCAGTACGGATTTACGCTCCAGCTCCATCGCGCGGCGCGCGGCGGCGCGGGCGCGGGAGGCAGTGAGGGCTTTCTCGATAATCTTACGTGCAGGCCCCGGATTCTCTTCCAGGAAGTCGCTCAGTGCCTCGCCGACGATAGAGTTGACGATGCCGTCGATCTCCGCGTTGCGCAGTTTTACTTTCGTCTGCGACTCGAACTGCGGGTTGGGCAGCTTTACGCTGATCACCGCCGTCAGCCCTTCGCGCACATCATCGCCGGTGAAGTTGGCGTCCTTCTCCTTCAGCAGCGTGTTCTTGCGCGCGTAGGCATTGAGCACGCGGGTGAGCGCGGTGCGGAAGCCGGATACGTGCGTGCCGCCGTCGATAGTGTGGATGTTATTGGCGTAGGCGTAGAGGATCTCCTGGTAGCCGTCGTTGTACTGCAGCGCCAGCTCTACCTGGGTATCATCGCGGTCGCGCGAGACGTAGAGTGGCTTATGCAGGGGGTCCTTCAGGTTATTCAGCTTCTCCACAAAGGAGATTATACCGCCGGTGAAGTGGAAAGTCTCGGACTCACCGCTCACCTCGTTGACGAAGACGATCTTGATATTCTTATTCAGATAAGCCAACTCGCGCAGCCGGTTGGTGATAGTATCCGGGTGGAAATGGAAGGTGCCGACGAAAATTTCCGGGTCTGGCTTGAAGGTAACTGTGGTGCCGGTGCGTTCGCTCGGCCCCAGCTCCAGCAGCTCGGTTACTGGAGTGCCGCGCTCAAAGCGCATCTGGTATTTGTTGCCGTCGCGCTCCACAGTGACTTCCAGGAACTCTGACAGCGCATTGACGCAGGAGACGCCCACGCCGTGCAATCCGCCCGATACCTTATACCCGCCACCGCCGAACTTACC
>JBBQQW010000134.1:0-7333 GCA_038215455.1 Armatimonadota bacterium | reverse complement strand
TTATGTGCCGGATGGGATGGGCGACCTGGCTAGCGCCTGGGGGCCGGAGGACGCCTTCCATTATATGTACGCGGTCTTCCATGCGCCGGAGTACCGCACGCGCTACGCGGCGTTCCTGAAGATGGACTTTCCGCGCTTGCCGCTCACCGGCGACGTTGCGCTCTTCCGCGAACTCTGTGCGCTGGGTGCGCGGCTGGTGGATATTCACCTGCAACGGGTTCAATTGGAGCCAACGACCGGCTTCCCCATTACCGGCAGTGGCGTGGTAGAGAAAGTGCGCTACACCGCGCCGGAACACGGCGAAGCGGGGCGCGTGTGGATCAACGATACCCAGTATATAACGGGAGTGCCCGAGGAAGTCTGGCAGTTCCGCATCGGTGGCTACCAGGTGTGCGAGAAATGGCTGAAAGATCGCAGAGGACGTTCTCTGAATATCGACGTATTTAAGCAATACCAGCAAATCGTCGCCGCGCTGGCGGAGACGATTATGCTGATGAGCAATATCGACGGGGTGATAGCCGCGCACGGTGGCTGGCCGCTGGGGTAGTACAAAGCGCATGGCAGGGGGACAGTCCTAACCGGGTACCGGGCACGAAAACGGGTGCAACTATGGAAAGCTGGGCAATTTTTTATACCGGATGCGTACGCGAGGACAGTCCCCGATATCGCCACGGGTTTGAGACTAAACAGGAGGAAATCATGAGAATATCATCCATATACAGCAAGTATCTGCGGTTCCGCCCTATCCTGCTACTGCTCGTCGCTGGGTTGATTATGCCCACAATTACCCAGTGTGCAAAAGGGCCTGATGTCATTGCACCAGTAGCGGACGCTCCAGAGCGTATCTGCTATATTGATAACTCCAGCCTTTGTACCATGGATGCTGACGGCAAAGACATGCGTTTACTGAGTAGGTTGTCGCTAATTGATTACGGGCCATATTTCACTCCAGATCAAAGAATGATTGCCTGGCAGGATCGGGGTGGGCAGATAACGGTGATGAATAGCGATGGCAACAACAAAAAAGTATTTCATGGCGCAGTAGCGAATGATGAAATATCAGGGTACATGGTTGGCATCAGCCCGGCAGGGGACAGCGCGTTAACTGCCTTTTGGATAGGAATGAAGATTCTTCCCCTGGATAATATTGGAGATCAAGAGCTCGCCAGGGATAATGTCTGGGATAACGGACTGACCGCTGGTAAAACATCGATAGGTATGGGTGAAGGAACGGGGATCGCCTTTGTATGGCCTTGCTTTACTCCCGATGGTAAGACGGTACTATATGGTGACATGGTTGGCAACCTGGTACGGTATGACTTAGCGTCCAGAAAGGATACCATTGTAAAAGCTGACATTGGGAAATATGCACTCCCGCCCCAATTTGACCCCGCGGGGAAGGATGTTGTTTATTGTAACGGCGCAAACCTTACTTTGACTAATCTGGCGGACTGGAACACTCGCGCACTGCCCATAACGCTGGACAAAGATTGTCGCATCACCGATGTGGCGTATAATGGCAAGCGCATTGTTTACCTCCTAGAGAATGATTTCTATCCGCCGGAGAAGGCACGCATCGAATTATGGTCGATATTGCCTGATGGAACCAATAATACTCTGCTCTACAAGTTGGATACTTCCCATAGATACTCTTCCCTGGCGCTGAACCGTGCAGACAGCTCGCTGGCTTATGTGGATGATGAGTATGAAAAGACCGATCAACTCATGATCTGCAAACTGGATCTGCGCACCTTGAAGACCAGTACCGTGGGGGCAGGGGAACACCCACGCTGGACGAGTTTAATGGGTGAACCCATAAAAGCGGCAGCAAATGACCAGGTGGGGTTGCCCGCGACCTACAAGGTGAAGGATACTATCATAGCTGATTTTGATGGTGATGGTAAGGATGAGACGGTCTACAGCGCCATTGCCCCGACCTTACGGAGATTTGCCGTCTGGATGGTGAAAAACAATGCGGTTAGCTGGCGGATGCCGGACGATGAAACTGCCCCAAAGAACGAAACGCGAAGGTTAGAAGGTATCAAAGCGCTGGATATCAATGGCGATGGCCGGCCTGAGCTTTGTCTGCTAGCGGGTGAACACCAGGAAGAGTTCTGGCAATACTTTTGGGCATATAGTTGGAAAGCTGATGCGGTGAAAAATATCGCGGCAGAATTCAATATTTCGCAAAGTAATACCCCATTTATCAAGGTCGGTGAAGCCGGAATCCCCGCGACCCTCGCTTATGAAGTCTGGCAAGAAGGCGAAAGAAAGGGGTTGAATTTGTATACCTGGGATGGGAACAAATTCACCTTTACCGAGATGAAAGCGCTGCCGAAAAGCGGGCACATTTATTCCGATAAGGAAATTACTGCGCTGAAGTACGTGCCGATTGATGAAGCGCTGAAATAGCGGGCTAATCTGTAAAACACGACAATTAATTATAAACAATGACTAGCGACTCCGAGGATATATGACCAATTTCCCCAAAACATGTACTATCGGCCCGGTGACTTTTGCGCCGGCTTTGATATTGGCCCCGATGGCGGGGGTTACTAACCGCAGTTTTCGCATCCTCTGCCGGCGGCATGGGGCGGGGCTGGTGGTGTCGGAGTTTGTCAGCAGTAATGCGCTGGTGTACAACAACTGGCGTACCGAGAAGATGGTGCGCATTGACCCGGGGGAGCACCCGGTGACGGTGCAGGTATTCGGCGGGTTGCCGGAGAATCTGGCCCACGCGGCGGAGATGATCACCCCCTACGGCCCGGATATCATCGACATCAACATGGGCTGCGCGGTGCCAAAGGTGACGCGGCTGGGCGCAGGCGCGGCGATGATGCGTGACATCGATCTGGTGCGCGCCGCCATGCGTGCCGTGCGCGGTGCCACCCACCTGCCGGTGACGGTGAAGATGCGCAGCTTCTGGAACCCCGACGGCCCCAGCGCGCTGGACGTCTGCCGCGTGGCCGAGGAGGAAGGGCTGGTGGGGGTGACGGTACATCCGCGCAGTGGCCGGGTGCACTACAACGTGGGCACAGCGGACTGGAGCGTTATCCGCCAAGTGAAAGAACAGGTGGGGATTACCGTGATCGGCAATGGCGATGTGCGTACCGCCGCCGACGCCCAGCGCATGTATGACGAGACCGGCTGCGACGGCGTGATGATCGGCCGCGCCGCGCAGGGCAACCCATGGATATTCGAGCGCATCGCCCACGAGCTGGCCACCGGCGAGTACCTCCCCGAGCCGACGCTCTCGCAGCGGGTGAATATGGCCATCGAGCACGGCGAGCTACTCATCGCCGACAAAGGCCACCGCGTAGGCGTCAACGAGATGCGCAAGCACATCTGCTGGTACCTGCGCGGCTTCCCCAACGCCGCCCACTTCCGCGATGAGGTGATGTCACTGCATAAATGGGAAGAGGTAGTGGGGCTGCTTCGCCGTGTGGAACACGATGAATCGCTGGTGGGGGAATTCTTCGGCTAGTGAATAAGGAAAAAATTCACAGGATACAAAGATAGCAAGGATAAGAAGGGATAATTATCCGGAATATCCCGAAGGGATCGAGGCTGTTAGCCGGGGGTGTAGCGAAGCGAAACCCCCGGTTATGAGCCAGAATAATAGGCAAAGCCCCGAAGGGGCGACGGCTGCCTGCCACCCCTACCGGGGTTAGTAACGATATAAATACCAACTACCGGGGGTTCCGCTTCGCTGCACCCCCGGCTAACAGCTTCGGCTCCTTCGGAGCAAGAGGCACGATCTACATTTGTGGTAACAGACCGGGAACCAATCCCCTAACCCAATTTCGCCATCCGTTTCTTCTCCGGCAAAATAGCCAGCAGCACCACTGGTACCATAAGGACGAAGCCGGCCCAGACTATCCAGGCGGAGACGATGAAGCTGGAGTGGAGCTGTTGCAGCGGGGTTTCGTTGCGGAACATGTGTAATAACACCTCGGTCCCCAGGAAGGGGGCGATGACGCCGCGGATGCCCACCATGAAGTTATGCAGCGCCATGTAGATGGGGATATCCTCGCCCTTGGAGAAGTGCAGCACCGCATTGAGCGCGCTGAGCTCGATCCCAGGCCCCACCAGCCCCTGCACCACCGAGGCCACCACCATGATGGGGACGGCATGGGCATCAGGAGCAACATAGGCAAAGAACACCGGCACCAGCCCCTGCAGCAGGAACGCGGCCAGCAAGGTGAAGAAGGGGTTGAAACGATCCATCAGCCAGCCCCAGGCGATGTAGGCACCTATCGAGGCAGCGGAGGAGACCATGGCCAGCATCCCCACAGTGGCATCGCTGATGTTCAGCGCATCCACCTGCAGCATGGGCACCAGCGGGCTGCGCAGCCAGTTGCCGAATCCGAAGACGAGGAAGGCCAGGCAGTAGAGGCCGAAACGCCAATCCACAATAGGCACACGAAACATCTTGCCCAGGTTGTGGAAATACTGCCCCATGGTGGCCAGGGCACTCTCCTGCACCTCCGGCGGGGGCACCGGTTTCTCATACATGTGGCTGAACATCCACATACTCAGCACCCCGAGGATGCCGCCCACCGGGAAGACCACGCGATAGTCGAGTTGGTGTGAGAGCAGCGGAATCGAGAGCAACCCCAGCGCAATCACCCCCGCGCCCACGAGGATTTTATTGCGCAGCCCCTGCACTTCATGCGCGATGAGGAAGGCTGCACCGAGAGTGAAGAGCACCACCCACCACCACGGCAGCCCGCTGGCCATCAGCTTGCCCGCGTACAGCCCGGCCACCATAGCGGCCAGCGTCAGCCCGATACGCACCGTGCCCATCACCTGCCCGCGGCAGTCATCCGGGTAGGCGTCCTTCATGATCATGGCGTAGGCGGGGCCAGCGAGACAGCCGAGGAGCTGCGAGGCGAAGACCAGCGCGACGAACTCGAACCGCGTGGTGGCAAAGGCCATCAGCACCAGCAAGCCGCGCGCCACGCTGTTCAGCCAGAAGAGGTAGGGCATCTTCTGCCGGCTCTGCATCAGGCAGGCGACAAACATGGCGATGACATTGCCGATAGCCGTGGAGGCCACCAGCATCTCCATCTCGAAGTTGCTGGCCCCCATGCGTCGGGCAATCACCCCGAAGAACGGTACGGTGAAGCCGGCGAAAAGACCGAAAAGCCACGCCGCCCGCGAATCCCAGCGGTATGACTCTCGTGCATGACGGGGGACAAACGATTGTAAAAACATGTAAAACTGCTCTAATCTGGTTTAATGCTACGTACTACTGTCATTGGTTATTCTCCCCACCCGTGTTATCTACCTTGTTGTTCTTCTATAATATTGCGAATTCGGCAAATATGGAATAAAATGTTGAAATAGAAGCGGAGGTAGCAAAATGGCTTTAGCGCTGCGAAAAGTGGAATATAAATATACCTACGGCGATTACCTGCAGTGGGACGATAACCAACGCTGGGAGATTATTGACGGCGAAGCTTATAACATGTCGCCTGCCCCTATTGTTGAACATCAAGAAATAGCCGGAGAGTTATATCAGCAGATTAAGCTCTTCTTACGTAGCAAACCCTGCCGGGTTTATTTTGCGCCATTTGACGTAGTACTACCCGATGTCGGTGAGAATGCAGAAGATTCTGAAACGGTGGTACAGCCAGATATAGTGGTGATTTGCGACCGGTATAAGATCACCCGGCGTGGTTGCACCGGCGCGCCGGATATGGTGATAGAGATACTCTCGCCGGCTACCGCGGTAAAAGACCAGAAGGAAAAGAAAGACCTCTACGAACGTGTGGGCGTGCGTGAGTACTGGATTGTCCACCCCGAGGAGAAGTGGGTACACATCTTCCTGCGCGACGACAAATCAAAATTTGCGCTATTGGGAACCTTCAGCGCCGAAGATACCCCCGAAGTGAATACCCTGCCCGGCCTGCAAATAGACCTGGCCCAAGTCTTCGCCGCCTCCGCCTGGCTGGAAGAGACGATTGCGAAGAACAAAGAGGTAAATGCCCACCGGTGAGTGAGGAAGGGGAGTAGCCACCCCCTGGGAACGCCAATCTCCGCATTGGCCCGTCGGGGTCAGTCGCCAATCCGGAGATTGGCGTTCCCAGGGAGTGATTTACCGTCCATTTGTAGCGCATGCCCGGCGTGGCACGCAGGTGTCATCAGCAAATACGCGCCACGGCGGGCGCGGGCTACTGGCGTCCTGAAAGGGTAACTTTATAGCACAGATCGGACTGCATCTTTTTATCCCGAAGGGATCGCATGTTATAGCCCTGGGCACCGCCCAGGGAATACTGAAAGGGCGACATAACAAGCCGCCCTTACAGGGCTAGGCAGTTCTTTAATACCCTCCACCCTGGGAACGCCAATCTCCGCATTGGCGACGGCGTTAACCGGGGACTGTCCTCGCGTACAGCAGCTGGTATATGCGCGATTTGTGCCTTCCATAGTTAGCCTCTCTTTCGTTTTTAGCCTCCGTTCGGGACTGTCCCCCCCGGTCGCAACAACCTCACCTTTCGGCCAAGGTGGGACAGTCCCGATTTTTTGCGCTACCTTTGGGGCGGAATACTATTTATGGGTTAGGTCGCCACGAAGTGGCGCTTGTCTTTGAACCTTGATTCGCTTGATTAGAGGATTAGGTTGAGGGTAATGCCTCTGCTGTTGGATAGCGCACCATTGAATGAAGGAAAACCATTACGGCTGAGGCTATCCAACAGCGTAGACAAATAGGGCATGGATAATCCTCTAATCCTACGAATCAAGGTTCCGACAAAAGCCCCCCGGTCGCAACAACCTCACCTTTCGGCCGGGGGGACAGTCCCAACCTGATATTATAAACGAAAGCGGGTGCAACTATAGAGGGCCGGGATATTGATATACCGGGTGCTGTGCGCGAGGACAGTCCCGATTTTTCCCGCAATCCTTCTGGGAACGCCAATCCGGAGATTGGCGTTCCCAGGGAGTTTTTACCGTGCGAAATTCTGCAATATCCCCTTACGCAGGTACTCGTGGACGTCGGACAGGTTGATGCGGATTTGCTCCATGGTGTCGCGGTCGCGCACGGTTACTGTGTTGTCCTCCAGCGTCTGGAAGTCTACTGTGAGGCAGTAGGGGGTGCCTATTTCGTCGTGGCGGCGGTAGGCTTTGCCGATGTTGCTGGTGTCCTCGAAGACTACGCGCATGTCGCCTTGCGCCTGCAATTCGCGCTTCAGCTTCAGGCAGGCCTCCACTATCTCGGGGGAGTTGCGCTTGAGCGGCACCACGGCGGCCTTGATGGGGGCGATGCTGGGCTTGAGGCGAAGGACGATGCGCACGTCGCCGTTGGGCAGCGTTTCCTCATCATAGGCCT
>JBBQQW010000133.1:0-7345 GCA_038215455.1 Armatimonadota bacterium | reverse complement strand
GCAGATATCTTCCGTGGCCTGGGGCGAATAACCGACGGAATCCTCAAACCGGTGGTCAATTTGCGCCGGTGATGACAAATCTAACAGGAATTGTCGCAGTTGTGTGGTAATATCATTACAAAGGTGTAGACTATGCGGTATCTCCTGGCTATTTTTTTGCTGTTGCTGGCGCTGCGCTTGCCGGCGGCACCCATCCACACTGCGGTGCTGGAGGATGAGCTGCCGGCGGTACAACAGCTGTTGGTGGGCGACCCCGCCGTGGTACGTGCGGAGCTGGTGGATGGCAGCACGCCGCTGCATCTGGTACGCTCACGCGCCATGGCGAATCTGCTGCTCGACAACAAAGCAGATGTGGAGGCGGCAGATATCGCCGGGCGTACCCCGCTGATGCGTGCTGCAGAGCAGAACCGGGTGAGTGTGGTCGATGCGCTGCTGAACCGTGGGGCGGAGCGTGAGAGCGCCGACTACGACGGCCACACCGCCTGCTATTACGCGGTGAAAAATAGTAACATCGATACTTTCAACTGGTTGTTGACGCGCGGCGTACTCTGGGATGTGCCGGACAAAATCGGCAACAGTCCCATCTTTTTCGCCACCCACCCCGAGATCATCACCATACTGCTGGGGCGCGGAGTGATGACAGAACGCAAAAATAGAGACAGCGAAACCCCACTCCTCTACTCCTGCCGTCTCGGCAATATCACGTTAGCAGCGGCTCTTATCCGTGCGGGAATGTCGGTGACCAAGGCAGATAATGACGGCCACACACCGCTGATGGCAGCGGCGCAGGGACGCTTGTTACCCGTGATGGATACCTTATTGAATAAGGGCGTGGACATCAACGCACGAGATCAGGAAGGATGCACCGCGCTCTGCCATGCGCTGCGGGTAGGCTTCACCGAGGGGGTGCAGCTGCTGCTGAGCAAGGGAGCAGACCCGAATATTGGCGACATGGATGGCCAGACCGCGCTCTTCCTGGCGCGTAACGAAGCACAGGTAGATGACCTGGTACGGCATTTCGCCCTGGTCGACCAGCCGGATCACGATGGCCGTACCGCCATCTACCCGGTGGCGATGACCGGGAATGTGGCCGTGCTGGTGGCGTTGCTGCGGCATGGTGCCTCGGTTACCACGCGTGATGAACGCGGGAATACCCCGCTGCACGCCGCCGCCATGTGTATCCGCCCCGCCGTCACCCGCCTGCTGCTCAACAGTGGAGCTGCTGTGAACGCCGAAGATAGACGCGGTGCCACCCCGCTGCTGGTGGCCGCCATGGCGCATAATATTGACACCATGCGTGCGCTGCGCGCCAAGGGTGCCACGCTGGAGGTGTGTGACCGCGCAGGCAACACCCCGCTCTACTACGCGGTAAGCGACGGGATGATGGAGACAGTGCTCTGGCTGCTGGATGAGGGGATGTCCCCCGACTACCGCGGCATCGCCACCATGACCCCGCTGCAACTCGCCACCTACCTGGGCAGAGCGGATATGCTGGAGCTGCTGCAGCAGCGCGGTGCCGATATCGATGCCACCACCACCGACGCTGGCTACACCGCGCTGGCACTGGCGGCGCAGATGGGCCGCGGGGAAATGGTGCGCTACCTGCTGAAGCAAGGGGCCAAAGTGAATATCGCCGGCAAAGACGGCCGCACCGCCCTCATGCTCGCCGCCCACGCCGGCAACGCCGATATAGCCTGGCAACTCCTCGCCGCCGGTGCCGATACCAAAATGAAAGACAACAACAAAGACACCGCCTACACCCTGGCCAAACGCAACGGTTATACGGTGGTGGCCGACATGTTGAAGTAGGTTAGTTCCAAATTCCAAATTCCAAGTTCCAAATTCCAAGTGGGGGCCAAATCAATTGTCGGCCCCCTCTTTCCTACTTCCTATTTCCTACCACTCCCTATCAGCCGCTCCTCCACTGTCACCTGTTCGCCCGTCCAGTCGGGGTGCAGGCGGTGCAGGGTGCCGTTCAGGCTGGTGGCACCGCACTGCAGCAGCATCGCCTCTATCTCGGCGCTTTCGCGGGCGTCGTTGGGCAGGCCGTCGGGCCAGTCTATGGTGGGCATCTCCGGCGTGTAGCGTGCGCCGTGCTTTACCTCCAGGCATTGCGCGTGGTAGAGCGCCTGGGTGAGGCCGGCGGTGAAATACGCGCGTTTGCGCGCTACCTTGGCCAGCGTGCGCAGCAGGCGATATTTCAGCGCGCGCCCGCTCTCCGCCACGCCAAATTTGTCGATGCCAAAGAGTGACGGCGCGGTCTCGCTGGTGAGCAATGCCAGGTCAGTGAGCCGGTCGATCTCGGTGAAGGCAGCCGTCAGGTGCGCGTCCCAGGTCAGGTACTCGGGGCGCGGGCGCGTCTGCGGGTCAAAGGGGATGATCTCCAGATCTTCCAGCGCCACCGTGCCGTCCGGGCGAATGAAGTCCAGCGGCACCGCCAGCCGCGGCGACGCGTGCTTGCGCAGCACCTCCGACACCTGCGAGAGGCGCTCGTTGAGTGCGGCGAAGAGGCTCTCCAGCCCCAGATAATCGGAATAGCCCCAGAAGCGGCTGCCGGTGCGGTAGTTGGGGATGTGGATGAGCGGTATCGCGTCCACCCCCGTCTCCTCCTCGGCCAGCGGCGCGTGGTCACCGTAGAGGGCACTCAGCGGCAACTCTTCCTCCGGCTGCAGCGTCAGCGGGTCGGCGCGGTGCAGCAGGCGGCGCACCCGCCCCGGTGTGTGTACATCGCGGCGCAGCAGCGTCTCCTCGCCGTGTATCCGCGACCAGCCCAGTGTGGCCCCGCGCAGCCCGCGCACGTTATCCGGGTCAATATCCGGCACAAAGATCGCCGCCGACACCTCCTCGATACGTGCGCCCTGTGGCGTCCAGCGCACCGAGAGTACCGCGTCACCGCGGAAGGAGGCGGCCAGCGACGCCTCATAGCCCACCAGCCGCAAGTCACTGCGCGACACCAGCGCATCCAACGCCGCCTGCGCCGTGGCATCCACCACATGGAAGCGGGGGGTCTCGCCGAAGAGAATATCCGCACAGGTCTTGCTGATAATCCCCGCCAGATTCGCCGTCAGGTAGCGCTGCATCCGCCGCGCCTCCGCCGGCCGCACCAGAAAAGCCTCCTCATGCCGCCCCTCAAAGAGCAACTCAAAGCGCCGATAATTCTCCCACCGCGCCGCATCCACCGCCGTATACCACACATCCGCCATTGTCCGCCCCTCCCGTATGCAAATTTATGTTTGCATCATAGCAAACGATCGTTTGTTTTGTCAACAGGTGGTGGTCTGTTTTTGTCTGAACCATGATTTTTGGGATTAAAGGATTTAGCGTGGTTTGTTAGTCTCTGCAGTTGGATAGCGCTTATTGGAATGGATTATTGACACCAGGTACTGACAAAAATACATTTCATTCCAATAAGCGCCATCCGACAGCCAACCCCTGATTCTGTATTCGTAGCAATAGCGTTGGTCTACCTAACCCGGCCAAGCCGGAACCAAGCTCAATACGCTCTTATACGGTTAATTACCATTCAATCTAAATTATAACTTAGCCTCGGGCAACGCCCGGGGTCGGCTGGAAACGTATCAAGTCGTTATTTCTACTTAAATCACAACTTTTCTATACAAGTTGTTCAGAAAATTACTGGTCAGGGACTACCTACGGCTTTATCGCCACATATTTCTGCGTCAGATACCCTTTGTCGTCCAGGTTCCAGACGCGGTAGCCGATGGGGTCGTCGCTGAAGTTCTTCACCGAGGAGGCGTTAGAGACCAGCGTGATGCCCTGATAGCTGGCGACCAGGTTGTAGTGCAGGTGGCCGGTGAGGTAGGCAAGGACGTGGTACTTCACGAATAGCTCTACTACGCGCGGGCGGATGGTCAGCGGCAGGTTGTCGCCGTTGTTCTTCTCATCGGGGGATTTGAGGAAGAGCGGGTGATGCCCGACGACGATGAGCTGCTGTTTGCGTGCGTCGGCCTCTTTCAGCACGCTCTCCAGCCAGGTCAGGTGCTCCTCTGCCACCTCCGCTTTCGCGTCGCGCAGCAGCATGGTGTTGATGGTCACCAGCGTCAGCTTGCCCTGGTCCACAATGCGGTGGGTATCGGTGAAGAACTTGGTGTACTCCGCGCTCTTCCACTCGTCGTGATTCCCCGGTGCCACATACCACGGGCTTTTAAACTCTCCGGCGGACGCAGCGATATCCGGGTAGGCCTCCGGCTTGGGGTTGGCGATCAAATCGCCGCAGATCACGGTGAAGTCGGGTTTCAGCGCGTTAATCTGCACCACCGCACGCTTGAATGTCGCCAGATCATCGGCATATTTCACCATCCCCAGCTGCGGATCGGTGATCTGCACAAAGCTGATGGCCAGCAGCCGCAAGGGCAGGCAGAGGGCCAGGATAATAATGGCATTACGGTATGTTTTCATGGGTTACTCCTTAGGAATAGTTCCAAGTTCCAAGTTCCAAGTTCCAAGGCTGGTTTAGCGTGTTCTCCATTACTGATTCCTTCGAGATAATTTCAAAACCCCGTATTTATGCGGGGACTTAAGTCCCTGCAGCCGGGATTTCAATCCCAGCGAGAAAGAGGTTTTGCAATTACCTCCTTCTACCGAACTACTTCATCACTCCCAGCGCAACACCTTCTGGTAGAACGGGCTATCCGGCGGAATTCCATAGTTGGAGAGCAGCTCGCGTAGCTGCGTCTCCGCCGCTGTGCGTCCCAGCCGGTCGGCGGCGGTGAGTGCCGTGGGGAGCCATCGCTCTACCGTGTACCAGATAAAGCCGTAGGTGCCGCGCGTGCGCCCGGTGATGCCTACTTTGGTGATGATGAACTGCCGCTCCAGCTCCCCCAGCGCACTATCAGCGCCGCGCAAGATATCCGGGGTGAGCTGGCGCTTCAGGTTTTTGATATTGATGGGGCCGCTCTCCTGGATGATGCGGTAAAGCTCCTGCGCCTCCGGCGACATCCCACCGCGGTAGAGCAATTCATCGGCCGCCGCGCCATTGGTGGCGATCAGTGCGGGCAACAGCGCGGAGGAGAGGAACCCCGGCTTGCCGCCGAAGACGGTGCTGTAGTAGATGCGCTTGTCGATATGCAGGTCATCCTTC
Source organism: Armatimonadota bacterium (assembly GCA_038215455.1). Classification (GTDB taxonomy): domain Bacteria; phylum Armatimonadota; class Hebobacteria; order CAIYQO01; family CAIYQO01; genus CAIYQO01. Next base: position 2,244 of record JBBQQW010000133.1, on the reverse strand, counting down.
CAGAACCAGGTGGTCTCCAGCGAGTACTGCGCCCCCATCGCCTCCGCCTGGCTGGGGAAACCAGGGTAGCGCGGCAACGGCGCACGCAAGCAGCACCCCACCGCGTCGATGAAGCGCACAAAATCATCCGCGGTACGCACCTTGCCGGCCCAATTTTCGCGCCAGATGGCTGGTTGCATGGGTAGATTATAGCAGAAAAACCTGCTGCAGGTGTATCGGTTTCATCCAACCACTACGGTAATTGGATGCAGATAACTAAAATGGATACTCCTGAAGTCTGCTTATTGTGGGATCGTGAGCTTTGTCCACATCCAAATTCAATTCGCGCTGATAAGTCTGCATTAGTGGGCAATTAATATATTTCCCACTAAATGCAGGATTAATTTCGGAATGAGCAGAAAATATCAGGTAGTCTTAATCAGCAGGAGGCATATAGATGAACATCGTAGGCGAACTTGCGCAATTACAACAGTTGAAGACAGATGGTGCACTGACAGAAGAAGAGTTTACCCTGGCAAAAAAGAAATTGCTGGAGGGCGACACTTCGGAAGATACCAATACCGGGGTGACACCGACGATTAATCTCTCTCTCAAAGAAGGGCTGGATGAGGTCATCGATGAAAATAGTACTCTGGGTGATGCAGCTAATCGCTACGTAAGTTTCCAAGTTGTCATGTCTATTGTTGCATTTGTGTTTATTATTATTTTTTTTATATTTCTTTCTACCAGTATGTCCGATAGCCAAAAGAAGATGGAAGATCAAGTGAATAAGATGCATCAGTACCAGCCCGGTACAAGGCCATTTGGTCAGTGACTATCATTAAGATACGGGGTAAATTTTACCCTGGCATAAATACCAGGGCTATCGATTTACGCCCAAAAATGGGGATACATTGGGTACACAATCATCTTTCAAGGGGCCACCTTCCCTATCCCCACCTCCCGCTCCTCCACCAGCTCTGCCGATGAAAGGCTCAGGTTGTCCCATTTGGCGCAGCGGCTGCCCCAGCGGCTCATCAGTTGCTCGTCTATGTATAGCTCGCTGATCTCGCAGTTGTTGCTGCAGTGCGTGCAGTTAAAGCTGCGTGGGTGGCAGGCGAAGTTGGCGATGTGGTCGATGCCGCGGAAGCCGGTCGGTTCCGGGCTGTGGTGCATCCGGCGTTTGGCCAGCAGCGCGGCACCCCAGGCCCCCATCTCTTTGAAGTAGCGGGGTATCACCAGCTCCTGCCCCAGCAGCGTCTCGAAAGCGGCGCGCATGCCCACGTTGGCGGCCACCCCACCCTGGAAGAGCACAGCGGGGTGCATCTTGCGCCCCTCGGCATCGCGGGCGACGTTCTGCAGGAAGTTGCGCGCCAGGCTCATGCACAGGCCGGCGATGAGATCCTCGGGCGCGTAGCCCATCTGCTGCTTGTGGATCAGGTCGCTCTCGGCAAAGACGCCGCAGCGGCCGGCTATCTTCACCGGCGCGGTGGAGCGCAGCGCGTAGTCGCCGAACTCCTCGATAGCGATCCCCAGCCGCGTCGCCTGATGATCGAGAAACGACCCGGTGCCCGCCGCGCAGACGGTGTTCATATTGAAAGCGGTGAAGACGCCGCGCTTGAGGATAATAACCTTGGAATCCTGCCCGCCGATGTCAATGATGGTGCTCACGGTAGGACAGGCGCATTTGGCGGCCATTGCATGCGCGGTAATCTCCGTGCGCACCTCGTCCGCCCCCAGCATCACCGCCGCCAGTTGCCGCCCTGATCCGGTAGCCCCCACGCCGCGGATATTCAGCGACATCCCCGCCGCGCTCAGCATCCCCAGCGCGCGCTGGATAGCCGCCACCGGCCGCCCATTAGTACGCTCATACAGCGCATAAATCGGCTGCTCATCATCCCCCACCACCACCAGCTTGGTAGTCACAGAGCCTACATCAATACCGAGAAAATGATCCATAGTTATATGATTCGATATTGTTGGGGGGAATCCTTGTTGGTGAAATACTTATCATGGCAGTTTCACCTTTGTGCGTCGAGATTAGGCGTCGCACAGTTCTGGTCGCCAGCGTAGCCCGTCGCCTGCGCTCGCCACTATGCTACCATGGCACGATCGTATTAGCCTGTGTTTTTAATAACGACCTGATACGGGCAGAGGCAAAAAGAGAGAATAATATCATAGCCTCGGGCAACGCCCGGGGGAACGGTTTACCTCGTGCCATGGGCGTTCGGAATCGCCACCCCGTTCTCATGGGCGGGACGCCCA
>JBBQQW010000132.1:0-7373 GCA_038215455.1 Armatimonadota bacterium | reverse complement strand
ATACGCGGCGAATTCGCCCGGTGGCACCCCCGGCTTCTCCCCACCGTTAAAGATCATCTCCAGCCCGGCCAGGTCATCCTTCACCAGCAGCTTCACCGCCGCAAATTGCCGCTTCGCCTCTGTCGATGCCCCCAGCAATTTATCCACCTGGATCCCAGACTCGCCGTCCCAGCCATTGGTACGCTCCAGCGCAATACCTATGGGCAACAGCTGGTAATAGGTGGCATTAGGTGCCATCATCTTCGGCAACTTCTGCAGGTAGGCAGCGTAATCTTTGTCGGCGATAGGGTCAACCGCAGGGGCGGCAGCAAATGCCACACTGCACATTAACAATCCGCATATCAGGTACGCGGACAAACTGGATATGGTTCTCATTGGTTTTCTCCTTGCGATGGGTGTACTAGCATTAACGCTAGTTGCATGGGCTATAATGTTCCACCATGATTCTCCAAGTATTTAATGATGTCAGGGTTCTGGTTTCTAGCCTTGGCCAAACCTAGTGGGGTCACTCCGCTAATGTTGCGCATGTTCACTGCAGCACCATGTTCTACTAGCAATTGAACTATTTTTAATTTATTGCCAATTACCGCATCATGCAATGGCCTATTTCCACTGGATTCATTAACCATTGCATTCAGATCAGCGCCAGCTTTCACGAGCGTCTCGGCAACGTCATAATGGCCAAACATCGCTGCTGTTGATAACGGTGATGATATGGGTTTATCTGTATAGTCTGTTTTTAATTTATCTGGGTGCCTAGTTCCGATATTAATATTAGCCCCTTTTCTGATCAACTCTTGTGCAGCGCTATTTCTACCATCAAATGCTGCTTGTAGAAGAGGGGTCTCTTTATTTTCTTCGGTAGGACCGAAGTTATCAACAGCAATTCCATTATCGACTAATATATCCACTTTCTTCGCGTTTCGTGCATAATGAAGCAGGCTAAAACCACCCCGTTTAGTTTTTACATCATCTGCCTTATGGGCGATGAGTACTCGCAAAATGATGTCATTCCCACTTCCAGCAGCGCAAAACATCATATCTCCCTCATAATTCTTTTTTGAATTATAATAGAAGAATCCTAACCAGATGAAGCTAGCTACCAACAATAATCCTATAGTCCAGATAATTGTCCTTTGCACTCTATTTTTGTTCGATATCAATCGCATTCTATCTCCTCCATCAGCAACCGTTTCATTGTATCATCATCTCCTTTGTACTTTTGGGTCAGTATATCAATAAGTACCCATGTATCTTTACCTTTCAGCTCAAATCCTGCTTCCGCATTGGCAATACTGGACAATAATTTCACCTCATCGCTAATTGATGAGGTATTGTCTTTTTGCAATTTATTTTTAGCATATTGCGTCATCAGTACTCTCGAATGGAGCGGCCAAATCAGGTGCTTGTGATAGAAATAAGATCAGCGAACCATCGGTACTTAAGATGAGGTGTATTACCGCCACTAGCCACCTGATAACCGGCAGATGTGGTGTTCATCCGCAAAGTAGTAAGGGTTCTCCATGCCGGGGCCAACAGGAACAAAGCCAGCGAGACGAGAAATCGCTGAACCAGTGGCCAGCCACGCAGTGAATGGGTCATACAGATTCTCCTTTTATTTGTCCTAAACATCGGAAAATTGTAAACCATTGGTAAAACACAACAGACACGGAGTAGAACGGCATCATTACCATCATCAGCAATAATACTACCGTGCGGTTTACACTCTGTCTTTAATATAGTAATCGATGTATCTATGACTGTCAAGGTACTGATTGAACAGGAGTATCGTTTTTAGCGACAAACTGTCCTTACGGGCCTGGCCGTGAACGACCAGGCTGGAGGGCTACGCCGATCGTCCTTCGGACGGGACGGTTGAGATAAAGCGTACCCGCCCGAAGGGTGATCGGCGAAGCCTACCAGCCCAGGCCTTCAGGACTGGGCGAAACGGACGGACGCTAAAAACGATACTACTGACTGATTGAATCGTTATCTATATATTTTCCCCTCACCCAAAAAACATAATAGCCACTCCCGGTGCCGTAAATGTCGCCTTGATGATGGCGCGGCCGCGCTTATCATGCGTCACACTCACGCCTTCGGTGGTGTGGTAATCCCGGGCCGCCAGGCGTTCGGTGACGAAGGTGTAGCGGCCCCGGTGTGCGGTGCTGAATATCACCACTGCACCACGCCCCTCGGAGGAGAGCTTCTCGTGTACCTCGTAGCTGCCGACGTGCCCGGTCACCCGCGGGGTGGCGATGGTGATGTCGTCACGCACGCGCCGGTAGTGTCGCAGCAGCTCACCGATGAGCGCCACGCCCGCGGGGGAGATGGTGAGGAGATCGCCCCAGATGCCGTTGCCGCCGAGGATAAGCGAGGCGACATTCACCAGTTGCGACGACGCCGGATCATCGGGCAGGTAATGTGTGAGGAAGAGCACGCTGGGCAGCCACTTGTCATAGCTGAGCGGGGCGCGGCAGATCCACGGGCGCGCCTGCCCCGGACGTACGAATATATTCGAGTAGCCATCCGCCGGCGTGGGCAGGTTATAGTTGTCGTAATACGGGCCGTTATTGATGAGAAAATACTTGCCCGCCGCGAGGAAACTCAGCCCCATGCAGCGCATACTTTCGGTGGCATCGAAATCGACGATCACCTCCGGGCAGGCGGCGCTCACGCGCTCGACGATGTGCGTCAGCGCTAGCGGCAGCTGGTAGGAGTAGCTATGCTCGCGCTCCTCGGGGGTGTTCGACTCGTCTCCGTGGCCGTGTCCCGGCTGATCGCAGCCGTACTGCCCCACGCCATCCCATTTGAAGTAGCTGACACCCAGCTCCTGTGCCACGCGGATCAGCTCATCGGCGAAGGCGTCGGCGAAGCGCGTCACCAGGCACAACGCCTGTGCGGGTTCGGTCTCCCACACCGGGTGGGCACCGTATTGCTTGCCGCGATAGGTGTTGACGCAGTCGCTATGCTGCTGATATATCTCGCTGCTGAGCGCCGCCATCGGCGGGGAGAACCACAGCCCCAGCTTCATGCCGTAGCCGGTAAGTTTCGCGCGGATCGCCGCCATGCCATCAGGGAAGCGGCGCCGGTCGACGCTGTAGTCCCCCGTCTTATCGTACCAGCCGGTATCAATGACAAAGACCTCGATGCCCAGCCGATACGCCACGTCTATCTCCGCCAGTAGGCGCTCGTTATTCATCGAGGCCAGATATGGCTGCCCGTTCCAGTGTTTGTTGCGCTCCTGGTAATTCCAGGTGTTGTAGAATATATATGGCTGGCGCGAACTGTTGTCGAGTGCCTGATAACGCAGGATAAAGTCGCGGTATACGCTGGTCAACTCGGTCATATTACCGGGGATATAGGCGAAGTGGAACCACGGTGAATTGAACGGCTCCTCATCAGTAAGCTGTTGCCCGTTGAGATAGTTGCCCTTCACCGCCGCCAGCGTCACCACGCGTGCGGCGCTCAGGCGGAACTCCAGGAAGGCATCGGGATACGTCGAGCCATGCTCATAGGCGGCCACCATCGAGCCATAGGTGCCGGTGAATGCCAGCAGCGGGCCCATCGCCGCTATCTCTGCCTGGAAATGCCGTTCCTCCAGCGCGGTTTCTGTCATGGTGTAGCTGTGCAGTTGCTCGTTGAACTCGGAAAAACGCACCTCCGTCACCAGCGGAAACTCCGCCGCAGCGAGCGAGAAGTAGCGCAGGTTATTCACCCCGGCACTCATCGTCATCCGCTGCCCGGAGCCGAACAGCCGATAACGGAAACGCACCAGCGGGGAGTCATCTGCCACACGAAAGAGCAATTCCAGATGTAGCCCGACAGCGCCGACAATATCGCCGTGGTAGCAGTACTCACGCGCGCCGTTGGGCAGCTCCCGGGGGGCGTCCTTCAGCAGGATATTACGCAGCTCCGCCACCACCTCTTCGCCGTCGATCTCAAAGACCGGCGGGGCGACCAGCACGCCGTCGCCACCCTCCACCGGGGTATAATGCCACAGCAAATCGGTATTGCCGACAACTACTATATTGAATAATGAAGTCTCTATCATATTCGTCCTCTTCTCTGATATGCTACTATTTCGGGATGGGAGGATTATCACCTTTTGTATCCACTGCCCCTGGCATAATTCCTGGCTAACAACGGCAAGCACCCCTGGGTACGCAGGCGTACCGCCTGCCCGTGGTATGAGCGTCCCGCCCATGAGATCGGGGTATCAATTCAGAGCCTCATTTTTCCGCTGGGATTGAAATCCCGGCTGCAGGGCATTCATGCCGGTCGTCCGCCTTCGCGGACTTTTCTGAACTGAATAATAGCGCGCTTTAGCGTGCTTGCCCTTGTTAGCCACCTCCTTCAGGGGGTGGTGTACGGTTTATAGCCCCGTTCTCATGGGCGGGACGCCCATGCTACGGGCACTTGCCAGCGATGCATCTGCACTGTATATTGTGCACATGCGGAGGTTATAACATGAAAATTTCAATCTGCACAGACATGCTCTTTGCGGGCATGCCTACCACGGAGGCTATGCGCCTAGTGAAGGCGGTGGGGGCTGACGCGGTGGAGTTCTGGGGCACGCAGGGCAAAGACCTGGCAGCGATTGCCGCCGTCTCCCGCGAGATCGGGCTGCCCATCGCCACCTTCTGTGCGCCGGGCACCCCCACACTGATATCGCCGGAAGGCCCGGCGGGATTTGCAGCGGCGCTGCGCGAGAGCGTGGGCTACTGCGACACCCTGGACTGTCGACAGTTGATCGTCACCAGCGGGTCACCGCAGGGCGGCTGGACTCCGGCACAGATGCATGACCGGCTGGTGGAATCCGTGCTGGCAGCCGTGCCGGTGCTGGAGGAATATGACTTGGTGCTGACGCTGGAACCACTGAATGCCAGCGAGCAGAGCTACCTGTGCAACAGCCGTGAAGCCTTTGATATCTGCCGCATGGCCGATAGCCCACGCCTGCGTGTGCTCTACGATGTCTACCACATGCAATACATGGAGGGGAATCTGCTCAACACGCTGCTGGGCAACCTGCCCGCGGTGGGGCATATCCACGCCGCCAACTTACCCGGGCGTACCACGCCCGCGGTGGGCGAGATCAATTACCCGCACCTCATCAAAAAGCTGGATGAGGCGGGCTACACCGGCTATATGGGGCTGGAATACCTGCCACAACTGCAGGAAGAATATGCCGTCGTGGCGGAGCTAATCAGCACCATCAAGTCCCTGGCACCACTTTCCTGAAGGAGTTACTAACAATCAGCCGTCGCCATGCTAGCTTCGGCTGACTATTGGCAAGCACCCTGAAGAGCGCTATTGTTTGCGCCAAAATACTCTCATCAATAGATGTGTCGCTGAATTGAAGCCCCGTTATCATGGCGTCATTCGAGAACCTCATGCTACGGGCAGACACGGGGGGCAATAATCCCGTTAACGCCCAGGTATGTTGACTCTGGGCACCGTCACCGCGGCCCCGGCGCTCCCATTGAGCAGTTCGGCACGGATCACTGTGGGGGTGGCGGAGTCGCGCAGGCGCTGCACCAGGCCTCCCTGGCCCACGCTCACTATCTCGGGGGCGCTGCTGCTCCAGCGTATGTTGCGCTCGCTGACGTCAAACACGACTCCATCCACCGTGGCCCAGGCACGCAGGCGTGTGGTCTGGTGCAGACTCAGGCCCGTGGCTACCGATCCCGGTGTGATGGAATCCTCCGCCAGAAGCAGTGCGGTGGCATTTTGATATGCGGTGCTGGAGAAGATGATCTGTGTGAGTGATTGCGCGGCGATATCCGTCGTCACGCAGGCACCGGTCACGGCCCATTCATGCACGGCTACATCACCTTCACTGCTGGTTTCGCGCTGCACCGCCCAGCAGAAGTCGCGGCCCAACGCCGAGAGGTCAACTATCAGATTGCGCGCTGTAGTAGTCAGCGGATTCAGCAGTGTCACCACCACTTCGTCACCTTTGTCCACGACAAAGATACGCAAATCGCCGTAGAAATCCGCCGAACCAGAGCTGGTCGGGTTATACAGCCCCACCTGCAGTACGGCGCGCGGGGCACCAGCTACGCAGCGATTGAGCATGCGGAACATATGGTACGCCGGGGTGGCGTGGCGGATCTGCAGCTCCGCAAAGGTGGGGTACCACTCATCGCCACGTTTGCGCAGCGGCATATCGCGCCCGGCCCAGTCCACCACATTCATATCACCATAGAGCAGGTGCTTGTAGTTGCGGTGCGTGGAGGGGAAGTGCAGCAGGTACAGCGTGGCGTACTCGCACAGTGGGCCGTCAGGCGCTGGCAGGCCCAGCACCGTCAGCAGCATGTCAGCTACTGCCAGCGAATTCTCCTGCGTGAACAGGTTATTGGCCAGCGGGATACCACCGGGGAAGCGGTTGAATTCAGTGATAGCTGTGCCCTTCCCCTGTGCGGCTGCCTGCGCTTCCACCACCGGGTAGGTGTGGGCGTAGGTGTGGCTGTCCTTATGATAGAAGTGATAGTCGTTGGCATCCAGATACTGCCCGGCTTTGCGCCAGAATGGCTCCCAGAATACCGTCGTCGGGCCGGAGAGGAATAGCTCCGCTGCGTTGGGGGCCTCGCCTAGCAGCACACGTACATCCTCCATGGCCAGCCGTGCCAGTCGCGCCATCACCGCATACTGCGTGCTCAGCACCTCGCCATAGAGCCGCCCCAGCTCAGCATCCTCGCCATCGTTCTGGAAGAAGCGTAGCCAGTACGAATCCTCGACTTCCAGCTCCTCGGGCAGGTGAAACCAGCCCCACTGGTTTTCCGGCTCATTGATCATCATGAAATATCGCCCGCCGAATTCTGACGCATAATGATAGATCAGCGCGAAGTAATACTCGTAGGCCACCGCCGCCGCCGCCCAGTCGATCTGGCTGTCATCGGGGATGCCGGTGAAACGCACATCGCGCACCAGCGGGCGCGGAAACTGCCGCGTAGCGTAGCCGAGAGAGTAGAGCGGGGTCAACTTCAGCGCATTCACCTTGCCGGCTATCTCATCTGGCACGCCCATCCACGGAATGCTCTGCGTGAAGCGATAGTCGCCCCAGCGCACCGCCGTCGCCGGGTCCTGCAGCAGCCCCTGCCGCCAGCTGTGGAACTCCTCCACGCCATTTATCGCCCAATCCTCTGCGCACGCCGGGGCCACTCGCATGGTGGCCTCCGGGTGGAATTCACGCACCACGCTGACGCCGCTATTCGCCAGCCAATCCCACAGATTCGTGCTGTCGGCATGGTCCTGCGTCTCCACATTCACCCCCAAATGCCGGGGCGTACGGGCGATAACGCGCGGATAGACGCAAAGGGTACTGGTCTCTTTCATCTGATATGCTCCAAAAATCACTACAAATACACAGC
>JBBQQW010000131.1:0-7534 GCA_038215455.1 Armatimonadota bacterium | reverse complement strand
TAGTCGCATGTTTAGTCTCCCTTTTTCTGTCAGTAGATGATCAGACTCGCCAGCCTTGGTCTACCTAACCCCCCGGCCCCCTTCCCAGCGAGGGAAGGGGGTGTCCAAACGAATGATTACGCTTTTTCGTACCTAAAGTTTACCGTCGGCACCCCTTCCCTCGCAGGGAAGGGGCTGGGGGTTAGGTGAAACCAACGCATTCGATGCAATATGCCATCAAATCTGATCAATCCCCTTTTTTCTTTTCCGCAGCCGCCGGCAATGAAATGCTCTGCCAGCCCCCAGTCCACCACCCGCCCAGCTGGTGCTCATCCAGGCGGGTAACATCCGCCAGCGTGGGCGGTGTTTCCGTGAGAGTCTCCAGGCGATACTCCTCGCCGTCGTTATTCAGTAGACGCCAGGCCAGCGCTTTTCCGGTGTTGTCATGCCCGAAAAGGATGATCATATCGTCAAATGCGCTGATCTCCTCCAGCCCGGCGATAGTCTCGGTGTTCCAGTTGCGCAGGTAGCCAAACTGTGCCGATTGGTAAACGCTGATGCCGGTGCCCCCGTCGGCGGTCACCTCCAGCGCCACCATGCGCCAGTCACCAGCTGCGCGGATATCGGCGTGGGTAGCATCCAGATAGGGGCGGGTGAGGCGCGATCCCAGCCAGCGCTTCTGCACCACGCCATTCTTCCACGCGTAGAGGAACATGCAATTATGCTCAAACGGGGCAAATGCAGTTTTCTTGTAGGTGGCCACCGCCAGCCGCTCCTCGCCTGGCACTGCCGACCACCACAGCTTCCAGGGGCGGTACTCGGCGGGGATATCTGCCACCACCGCACTGCTGTACCCCTGCTCCCAGGTCGCCCAGTAGAGCACTCCGTTCACCGGCACCGGCACTCCGGCATCGCCGGTGAGGAGCACCGCCCCCGCTTTCCCCGCGCGTGCCGGGAGTAGCTGCAGAATAGGGGCCGGAAAATCGCCCAGTTTCACCAGCGTCTTTGTCGGATAATCCAGGCGAAACAGCTCTTTCCCCTGCGCTATCAGCAACACCGCCGCACCAGCGTATGCCCCCACCGCCAGCTGCGAATCTGCAGCTACCGGGAGCGTGACGATATCGGTGAAAGTGGTATCGTGAAATGACGCCAGCCGTAACTTCTCCCCTGAAGAAGCTGCTATAAGCCTGACATCATGGTCAACCCAGCAAGCAACACGAGGCCCCCCCGCAGCAACAACCTGCAGGCAAAATGAGAGCAAGAAACAGACTAATGAAATACGTAGCAGTATAAACATCTATGGGACATTCCTTACCCCAAAATCCATGTACATTATAGCAATAAATTCACAAACGATATAGAGGATTGGTGGGTTTTTACAACAATTTATATCTTTTTTTTGGGAGAGGAATCAGTGATGAAGTGTGCTTCATTATTTGGGGATGAAAAACTGGTATCTTAGCCCAGCCGTTCAAGGCCAGGCCCGGAAGGACGGCTTGTTACAAAAACGATAATCCTCGATATTTGACAGCATTCCATTCTTCGATTTAAACTGTTCGCAAGGGAAGTTAAATTTTGCCTGATATCCGGCGTGTCTCGTATTTTCCTTGAAAGGTAATGCATGTGAGCAACTGGAAAATTATTCTGTTGGCGGTGGTGTTAGTCATCGTCCTTTTCCTCCTCTACCCACGGCGTCAGGTTGTCAGCTCGACTGCTGATGCCGCCGACATCACGGAGATTTCATTTATCACGCAGGATTCTGCTGTATGGGATGCATTGCGCGCGTTTGAACGGATGAGCGCGGATCGCCATGCCGCAGACCCGAGCAAACCCCGCTACCGGGTAATCTCCGGGCAGACTGCAGCGCGAGACCAGACGTCGGACCCCACCCGTTTCCTGGTGGCAACTGCTGGCGGCGCTCCTCCTGATGTCATCGTCTTCGACCGTTTCGCCGTCACAGAGTGGGCGGCACGTAATGCCTTCCTGCCGCTGGATGACTTTATCGCCCGCGATGTTGCTAATAAGCAGAAGAACCCCCCGCCGCCAACCCAGGATCTTTTTTATCAAGCGTGCTGGGACGAGGCGATGTACCAGGGCAAGGTTTATGGCATTCCGCAGGGAGTTGATGACCGGGCGCTCGTATATAACAAAGATTTATTGGTGCGTGCCGGACTAGTAGATGAAAAAGGAGAGGCGAAACCTCCCAAAACATGGGAAGAGCTGCGCGAATACAGCAAGAAACTTACCGAGCGCGATGCCAACGGGGCAATCACTCGCATCGGCTTCATCCCCAACTACGGCAATAGTTGGCTATATATATACGGGTGGATGAACGGCGGCGAGTTTATGAGCAAAGACGGCGCCACTTGCACCCTGAATGACCCGAAGATTGTCGAAGCGCTGCAATATATGCGCACCCTCTATGATGACCTGGGTGGATACCAGGCAGTGCAGGCTTTCCAAGCAGGTTTCCAGGGCGGTGAGCTTGACCCGTTCATTCAGGGCAATATCGCCATGAAGATCGACGGCGTCTGGGTATTGGGAAATATTGCCAAATACGCCAAGGAGCTCCCTTTCGGAGTTGCTCCGCCTCCGATGCCCGCCGCGCGTATCGCTGAACTGGAAAAACAGGGAGAGAAACCGCTCATCTCCTGGGCGGGCGGCTGGGCCTATTGTATTCCGGCCACTGCGCGGCAGAAGGAAGGCGCGTGGGAACTGATCCGCTTCCTCACCAGCGAGCGTGCGGTGAGTATCATCGATGAGTCAAAACGCGCCCTCGCCGAATCGCAGGGGCGTCTCTTTGTCCCCGGGCAGCAACCGCAGAAAGCGCTGAACGAGCGAGCGTATCAGCGGTATATCCTGGGTAATCCCAATTTGCCCGAGTCCTTCAGTGAAGGGGCGAAAACATTTAATGACCTGCTGACTTACTCGCGTTTTCGTCCCGTCACTCCCGTTGGACAACGGTTGTGGAACGAGCACGTATCCGCTATGGAGAATGCTATGTATCCGTCGCCCGGCGGGCACCCCACCCCACAGGAAGCGCTGGATACCGGTACCCGTGTGGTGCAGCGGGAGGTGGATAAGTTCTACAAACCCTCGCAGGGGGTGACGATAAATAACTGGCATCTATTCTTTATCATATACCCGCTGCTGCTGCTGGCCGTGGGCTTCATCGCCTACCGTTGGGATACGCACCTGGGAGTGCGCCGCTGGATATCTCGGTTACTTCGGTTGCCGGATAAGGTGGCCGAGGACGTCATCCCCGGCGCACGCGGCAGTTATTTCCGCCATCAATGGTGGGAGGGGCTACTCTGCGTCAGTCCCTGGTTACTGGGATTCATCGTCTTTGGCGGGGGGCCGATGCTCTTCTCCATCATCATCAGCTTCACCCGTTACGACATTCTCAATCGCCCGATTTTCACCGGTTTCGAGAATTACGTAGTGATGTTCACAGAGGACAGCAAATTCTGGCCCGCCCTGGGCAATACCGCTTTCATGCTTATCGCCGTACCTGTCGGAATGGCAGTCAGTCTGGGGGTGGCGATCCTGCTTAATCAGAAGATCCGCGTGATGGCTTTCTGGCGCACGCTCTTCTACCTGCCTGCCATCGTGCCAATGGTGGCGGCCAGCATCCTCTGGGTGTGGATATTCAACCCTTCGGGCGGATTCATCAATCAGGCGCTAAGTTGGCTGCACCTGCAGGATCCCTTGATGAACTTGTTGCACCTGATTGGAATCGGGGGCAGCAAGCCGATGTGGCTGCAGGACCCCGCGCTCAGCAAGCCCTCGCTCATCATTATGGGTTTATGGGGGGCAGGAGCCAGTATGATTATCTGGCTGGCCGGGTTAAAAAGTATCCCGGCGGAGCTTTATGAGGCTGCATCAGTGGACGGCGCTACCGGCTGGCAACAGTTCTGGAAGATCACCATCCCACAGCTTTCGCCCTATATCTTCTTCAACCTGGTGATGGGCTGCATCGGCACCTTCCAGATATTCGGACAAGCGTTTATCATGACGCAGGGTGGCCCGAAGGATTCTACTCTGTTTTATGTCTATCACCTGTTCAACAACGCTTTCCGCTACGGGCAGATGGGCTACGCCTCCGCCATGGCCTGGGTACTATTTATCATCATCCTCGCGGTTACGATCTTCCAGGTTCGGTATTCCAGTCGCTGGGTATATTACGAATCCGAGTAAGTGAAGCTTTTATGAAAGGAAAGATATGCTGTTAAGAATCATGCGCTCGGGTATCATCTACCTCCTGCTCATTGCGGGGGCGATAGTATTCTCCTTCCCCTTCGTATGGATGACTACTACCAGTATGAAGGTGGATCGTGAGCTATTCCAGACTAACCATGTGTTACCGATTAAACCCACTCCATGCCTGCAAAGTCCATACGTGGATGAAAATTTCTATCCCAGACCAGAAAATGTCCGGGCAAAAGATATCGTCGCGGCTATCAAGGAACTCATTCCTGCATCTGGGTTTACGGCTCCGGCGGATGTCGCCAATCAGGATGCCGTGGCGGATACTATCGCGCGAGGACTATACACCAAACTTACCTCGCGCATCAACCGTGATGTCTGGGATGGCCCGCTGCCGGAGCTGCAACTGGTGCTGAAGAAAGAAGTTACGCAGTCGGCTGTTACCGGCGTCTTCAACGCCGCCTACCGGCGTCTTATGCTGGGGCAGATAGTGGTACGAGATAAGCGAACACTCGAGGAAGAAAAACTGGGCGGTGAGAGTGAGTTCAGCACACGGTTTGAAAACTTCACTCCTGATGTCGCATCCTTTACCGATAATATGATCGGCAATAAGGCATATGCCACAGTAAATTATAATTTTTCCAAAAGTGACCATATCACGCTGGAGCGCACTTTTGATCTGGGTTTCGATGTGTCCGACCTTGAGCGGTTACAGCTTTTTATCCAGCCGGATGATACTTGGCATGAGCTGACAATAACGGTGGAGAAAGGCGGAAAAAAATATCTGGTGGAGCGTCCTGAAGTACTGGCCAATTCTAATCCGCAGACGATTACCTACCAGGAGCGCGGCCCGGACGACAACTCACTGCGCATTAAAACATGGCGTCTCCTGCAGGAGGTGCCTAATACCACCAGCCCCATAACCGGCCCGCGGCAACTGCGTCTTACCCTGGAGCTGCGCCAGGTGTCACCGGCGCAGGCGTGGGCCAATAAGATGAAAATTAATTACACCCGCGTGCTCGATGAGATTCCCTTCTGGCGTTATGTGAGTACCAGTATCTTCCTCGTTATCATGAATATCATCCTGGCGGTACTGGTCTCTTCATTGGTGGCCTACGCCTTCGCACGGCTGAATTGGCCGGGGCGTGAGCTGGCATTTATGGTCATGCTCGCCACCATGATGATCCCCGGGCAGGTGACGATGATCCCGCACTTCCTCATCTGGAAGTCGCTGGGGGTGTACAATACCCTTACTCCGCTCTGGCTCGGGAGCGCGTTCGGCAGCGCCTTCTTCATCTTCCTCATGCGACAGACGATGAAGGGTATCCCACGCGATCTGGAAGATGCCGCGCGCATCGATGGATGCGGTTTCTTGCGTATCTACTGGAATATCATCCTGCCACTGGTGAAGCCCAGTCTGGCCGCTATTGCTATCTTTACCTTCATGGGCACCTGGAATGATTTCATGGGGCCGTTGATTTACCTTTCCGACCAGCGACTTTACAGCCTGGCTTTCGGATTGTATGCCTATTTCATCCAGTTGAACCAGGCGAGTTTCAACCTCACCATGGCCGCAGCGCTGCTGATGACGCTCCCAGTGATAATAATCTTCTTCTTTGCGCAGAAGTACTTCATCCAGGGGATAGCATCGACGGGGATGAAAGGGTAATAGCCACACCGAAGGTAACTATTTGCACTTTCATGTGTCAAAACAGCTAAGATTAAAAGTAGGAGGATATGTCCATGTTTCTTCACCACGCAGGCCGTTTGCTAACGGCGCTATTCCTGCTGTCCGTTTTCGCCGTGCTGGCGTCTGCGGCGGACTGGGCCGGGCAGATTGAGGTGTATGCTACTCACCGCAAGGTCGAGAAAAGTATCGGCTACTACTGGCTGCCGGAGAACACGCCCAAAATTCGCGGCGTCATCGTCAGCGGCAAAACCATGCATGAAGCGATGATATCCAAGGATGCATCCGTGCGCTCGGCAGCACAGGAAAAGGGATTGGCCATCATTTATTTTGAAGGCGCTATTGAGGCGATTTTCAACTGGGCAGATACCGACAGTGGCGCACGCCTGCAGGGTGCCATGGCGGAGTTCGCACGTAAATCCGGCCACCCGGAGATCGTCAACGCTCCTTACCTCACCATCGGGCACTCTACCGGCGGTATCTTCTGCCGCAACGTAGCCTACTGGTGGCCGGAGCGCGTCATTGGCGTACTGGATGTGAAAACCGGAAATATGCAACAGCATGTTTACGACCGCGACGCCTCCCTCGCCGGCGTTCCTTTCCTTGCTATCAGCGGTGAATTCGAGCAATACGGGCCAGATGGCGGCGATCTTAAAGCTGGCTTACGCTCCGAGTTCAGCGTCGAGGTAGATAAGACTAAAAATAATCAGACCCAGTGGATCCTCTTCCGCGCACAACTGCTGGCACGCCGGCAACGCAACCCGGAAAACTTGATGGGTATCGTGGTTGACCGGGGTGGAAACCATACCGACTGGAGAGCAGGAATGAGCGAGCTGAGCGCTCAGTTCATCCGCGACGCCGCCGACCTGCGTATCCCCGCGGGTGAGCCAGATGGCAAAACCTTGGTGAAATGCAACCCGATCAAGGCCGCGGACGGCTGGCTCTACGATGCGGATATCAAAGACCCGAAATTCGCCGCCGCCCCGTATAACGACTACAAAGGCGATAAAAAGCTGGCGCTCTGGCTGCCCGGCAAAGGGATGGCAGAGAGGCTCACCGCCTACAACGGCAAAGGCTGGGATACCCCTGACCCCACGAAAGACCTTCCGGCGGACAAGCGCTACGAACTGCCCACGAACCTGCGCGACAACGTTGACGCCGCGCCTGCGCAGCTGCTCTGCTGGACGACAGCCGACGGCAAATGGACGGCAGCCGACGCACAATGGCTGGGCGCTACCCCCGACGCCGTAGTCTGGGACAGCAACTACCAGGCATTGTTCAATGGCCCCGGCGGTGTGGTGACGGTGACAGAAAATATGAAGACCAGTGGCCTGCAGCTCTGCACCGGCTACACGCTGGATCTGGGCAAATCGGTGATCGGCGTCAATGGTAACGCCCTGCTGGCCGCGGGTACCACCATCAACGCCACTATCGCAGTTGACGGCAAAAATGCCCGTGGCGGCAAAATCTCCATCAACGGCAACTGCTTCCTGCGCAGCGCGGTAGTGCTCACCTTCGAGGGTACCAATATCCCCGACACCTTCACCTGCTCGGTGGTAGAAGACGGCCCCAACGCCTACACCGGCCACCTCGACGGCACCTTCTCCAGCGTCACCGTCCCCACCGGCTACACCGCAGTCGCCCAGGGCGGCAGCGTAGTGG
>JBBQQW010000130.1:0-7548 GCA_038215455.1 Armatimonadota bacterium | reverse complement strand
CCCGAATCCAGGTACTAGCAGGGAAGCCAACCCGGCAAGGACGCCTGCGCCTAAGCCGATTCCCGCGCCTTTTGCGGCACCTGCGGCAGCGTCGCCTGGGGTAGTCGTACTAATTCCATTTTTAGCCGTGGCATCAGCATTTTCGACGACATTACCATTGCCCTGCTCAGCTGGAACAGTAGTTCCATCCGCATTCAGCTCAGACTCGATACCATTGCTGATTATTGTCAGATCCTCGTTTTTTACACCGTAATCCAACAATGCTCCAGCGGCCTTAATTGCCTGATCACTAGAGTCAAAGCTTGCGTAGATTGTGTTCTGCATTACACGTTCTCCTTTTTTTAGATTGCAAGCTCTTCGCTTGCGTCAAAAACATATTAGCGCAGAAGAAATGGCTGGTGTGTAAAAAATTTGATACACGTGTTGATAAACGCATACAATCATTGTACCTATTCGGTAAATTCCACCTCAATGATTGTTTACCGCGCGCAAAATTCCGCGTGTTTTCGCCACGCGCTAAAGCACATGGCGGTACGGCCGCCCCTCTCCGATATAGATATCGGTAAATTGCGAATCCTGTCAGGCGAAGTCGGTGCCGTGGTGATCTAGCTGGCGTTTTGCTCCGGCGATGGCTCCACCTTCCTGCTTTTAATCCAGGCGATTACATAGGCGATCAGCACCAGGGCGATCATGCTGGCGGCGGTGACTGTCACCAGCATGTATCTACCTTCGGGATAGTTCGCCACCACCACGCCGACCAGCCCCCACAGCACCGCGAAGGGGTAGGCGAAGTTGCCGCGACCCAGCAGGGTGAAGGTGGTGCCGATGAGACCCGCCAGCAGCACCAGGCCGGAGAATATGTAGATGTTCTCGATGCCTGAAGCGACGAAGGCGGCACCGAATCCGGCGAAGACTGCCACCGAAACCCAGCCGGTGAGGATATTAATGGGGAAGGCCACCAGCAGGCGTTCAGCGGTGCTCATGCTGGCGAAGTTACGTGCGATAGCCAGATACGGCGGCACCAGTAGCCACCAGATGCCGAAGAGCAGTACGCCCAGCGGCCATGAATCCACTTGGAGTTGCGCCGCTATCTCCCAGACACACGTGAAGAAAAATGCCAGCCCGGTGAGCCAGCCGATACGGCGCAGCAGTGGTTTCTCGCGCTGTGCGGGCAGTGCCTGATAGACGGCATAGGCCATACACGCCGGGAAGACCAGCCCCCAGATGGCGAAGGCGTAGGTGGCCGGCTGCGCTGCATTAAACCCGCCTTGCCAGCGCTCACCTATCCCCACGCCGATGCCCGTCAACACGGAGAAATAGGACACCAGCACCTGCCCGAACCCGAAGAGCACGTTGGTGATCTGTCGTACGATGTCCATGAACTTGCTGCTATTCATCATCAGTTAGTCCTCACACCAGTAAAGTATACTACAAATTTTGGCAGCGCAGATTTTCCCAGGAGATTATTGCACGATTTAGAGCACAATCACGTGCAGATATGTAGTTTTTTGTGGAATACCGTACTATGCGGGGTAACTGACGTGATATACAATTAAGCATGTTAATGAGTTAGCAGCAGATGCTGGAAAGGGGCAGTGTAGCATGAGTTATGACCTTGAAGCACGTAGTGATGACAGGTATTCAAAATTCCTGCCGCGCAAGAAAATCAACGATATCGTACGCGGTATGCCATTCATTATTCCCAATGGCCCCGAAGGGTTTATTCTGGAATGTGGCGATTCGTTAAACATGGAGATCGATATCGAATTAGCCAAAGAAAATGGCGAGCGGGTGGAGGAGAAGGCAGTGACAGCCAGTGCCAATTGTATCAGATTTGCGGTATTCTCTGAATATATTGACAACCTCGATGAAGCGATACTGGTGGCTATCAAAATTGGAAATGCTGTCGGATGGCAGGTGTACGATCTGCAAACTGATGAACTGGCCTACGCCGCCGCACCTGCGGTGCGGCGGAAGTGGTGGCAGATATGGTAGCCATTCAGGCCTTCGGCTGGTCTAAGTCATTATTCCCATGAGGTAATAGCATAACTCCTGGGTCAGCGCCTTAGCGACTGATGGGATACTAAGCATTACCCTCTAAATGATGTTATTGGGGATATTTGTGCCGAGGCAGGTGAGGGTATGAAAAATCAAAAACGACATAAAACTTGACGGCATACCCCTATCGCAGGTATTATATTTGGCTGTGTGACAATCCCCGGCGAAAGTGCGTCTGATAGGGGATGGCCTGGTTAAAATAGACCGGTCAAAGGAGGAGTGCGCGGTGACAACCGAGCAATTTGAAGAACAACTTACCGTGGAGAGTCCTGCCGTTCATTTATTGAGTGATACGGTTTCGGATTATCTACTCAACCGCGGACATGCGGCGAAGATCGGCGAGATTGCCACGCAGGCGGGGAAACGTCTGGGTGCCAATGCCAAGCTGATCCGCAAGGTATTGTCCGATAATCAGCTGCAATTTGTAAATGAAGAGCGGCGCTGGAACCTGTCGATTCGTTCATTGTTCCATCGTCCTATCGAAGGCGCTTTGCAGCAGGTGCTTCGCCTCTATGGCAAACCATTATCGCTGAATGCGTTGAGCAACGAGTTGGCGGTGCTGAATGCCCGCTCGCCGGAATATTTCCGCGGGTTCCTGCCGGCTTTCCTGGCCAAGCGTGACGAGACATATTTCTCGATGCCCGCTGATCGCTGGGGCCTGCATGAATGGCTGCTCGATATTACCTCTGACGACGAAGAGGAGATGCTGCAACGCAACTTCTTCGCCATGTCAGAGAAGACCGCCAAGATGATCGCGGCAGTGCGCAAAGTGAAGATCGCCAAGTTAAGCGTCATTGACGCTGCCTATGCGATTCTAAGCACATTGCACCTCCCGGTATCCACCCGCATGATCTCATTAGCGATCTGGTTGGCCAACAAGGGCGTCATCGACCCGCTGGATATCTACCTGCAGTTAGAAGGCGATCCGCGCTTCCATATGCTATCCGGCAGCAACTGGTTGCTGACAGAGGAAGTAGAGGACGCAGCCCGCAAACTTCAGGAGCTTTCCGTGGAGGCAGAAGTCACGTTGGAAGAAGAGGATGTCTCCGATGGCCCGTATATCGCCACTGAAGAAGACCTGACTGAAATACACGACTACCTGGTAGAGCATGGGCGCGCCGAGAAACTCTCCGACCTTATCGAAGCAGTGCTGGAGTACAGCCGCACTTCGCCGCGGTATCAGTCGGTTAGCGATAGTTTGCTGGTCGCCATCACGGAAGACGAACGCTTCCAGCAGGTGGGTGTACAGACTTGGATTCTGCCGGCGATGGTGCCTGCAGAGGTCAATGAAGTACCCGCAGCGCTGCAACCCGAGTTCCTCGATCCTGCATTACTCCCGGATCCCGAGACTGATGCCGAACTGGAAGATGAGGGTCTCGATGGTGGACTGGCCATGTGGGTTCATGACCCCCGTTACGAGGATTTCGGTGGCGAGCATGAAGTAGAACTGTCACCAGAGCTGATGTCCGGCGAGACAATCCTCGACGAGACACGCATCTCGCTGCTCTACGACCATCGCGAGATGGGCACGCTGAAGCTGCGCCAGGCCGATATGGCATTCTTCCCGAATGAGACCTCGCTGGCCTGCCTGACAGTGGATACTGACGATAATACCGACTTCCAGATGTGGATCAGCAACAGCGAGTTGCTCATTCACGGGCTGGCTAACTGGTACGACAAGCACGACCTGCCGGTAGGCGCGGTGCTCAACTTCAAACGTGGGGCCGAGCCGGACGACTTCCTCCTCACCTGGGATGGCGAGATTGACTCGCTGGTAGCCATCAGCGAGGATCGTATCGCCGAACTGCTGGAGATGCACGAGCCAGCCGCCGAGGAAAACTGGTCGGTATTCGATGTCATGCGGCATGTCATGGCGGGCAACCCGGAGGGCAGCCTTTTCCTCACCATCTGGGCTGAGGTGAATGTCATCCGCCGTACCCCGAAACGCATCGTCGCATCGAACCTGAGCAGCTACCACTGCTTCGTACAGATCACCAATTCCGAGCGTTGGAAACTGGACGAGCGCAAAATAGAGCAAGGACGTAAGAAAACCAAAAAACGCTTCATCCAACAGTAACATAATGGGTGAATGAACATAGGGCCACCGCCTGATTTGTGTCGGGCGGTGGCTTTTCAGGTTTGTAGCATGGGCGGGACGCCTATGAGAACGGGGTTTAACACCACGCGCTAAAGCACGTGGCTATAAGATCTAGCACCCTGAAGGGCGCTGGACATTCGGTTCCGACAAGTCCGCGAAGGCGGACGACCGGCGCGTAGCGCCCTGCAGCCGGGATTTTAATCCCAGCAACGGTATTGCAACCACCCCCTGAAGGAGAACGGTTCAAAAAAGGAACCACCTGCCCAGATGCAGAAATAATACCTGGGACACGATAGTTCGGAGGATATACGATGAGAGTTTGGGGAACGACAAACAATATGTGGCGCACGCTTGCGGGACTGAGCATAGCGGCATCGCTGGCGCTGACGCTAACATCATGCAACAAACCAGGGGGCAACCCGGCGGTGGTGCAGGTGAAGGCCCAGGGGCCGGTGATCACCCTGCAGGATTTACCCGCTGACTATACCTACCCGCCGGTGCCACAGAAGAAAGAGACTCCTTTTGTCGATCTCTTCGTTGACTCGCAGCCACACCCGGAGCTGGTGAAGAAGTACTTCTCCAATGGGAAGTTCGAGCCGGAGCAGGGGTGCTATCTGGGTGCCTATGTGGTGTGGGATGATCAGGCGACGGGTATCAAAGACAAAAACGGTGTGTTGCAATCCAAAGAGAAGTCCTTCGGGCAACTCGTGAATAAGAAACTCGCCAGCTCCTTCACCTATATGGGCTATGGCCGAAAAGAATTCCCGCTGGAATGGGCGCAGGGACTGGCCGCCGAGGGGATCATCCCGCATATCGCGGTGGAGCCGAACGACGGGCTGGATCCGGTGAAGGATGACGAGTACCTGGAGAAGTTCGCCAAGGATTGCGCCTCGTTGAACTACCCGATACTGATGCGTTTCGCCAGCGAGATGAACGGCGACTGGGTGGCCTACGGCGGCAACCCGAAGAAATATATCGAGAAATGGCGCATGGTGCATGACGTCTTCGCCAAGAACGCTCCCAATGTGGCCTTCTTCTGGTGCCCCTTCGTCTGGCCACAAGAGAAGATCGAGTCCTTTTACCCCGGCGATGAATATGTGGATTATGTGGGACTCAATGTCTATGACATCTATTACCATAATAATAAAAGATCGGCTCCGGCCTTTAATGAAAACCCGACTGACCTCTTCAACTTCATCTATATCACCTACGCCAGCCGCAAGCCGATCATCATCGGCGAGTTCGGCGCGGCGCGGATGGACTCGCTCGACAAAGTGGAGCGTAACGACTTCGCCGCCAGCAAGATGTCGCAGATGATCACCGCACTGCCACGCTACTACCCGCGCGTGAAAATGTTCAACTTCTTCGACTGCGACAACATGAAGCACGCACCGGAAGGGCGTATGTTGAGCAACTACTCTATCACCGACGACAAAACCATTCTCGGCATCGTGCAGAAGAATATCTCGCGCAGTTACTACCTGGCCGATCTGGTAGATGCGAAGAATCCATCCAAAGAAGTGATCCCCATCATCGCAAAAGTAAAAGATGGTGCCACTTGGAAGGGCCTCGCCCGTGTCTCCGCCTGGGTGAAGGTGGCGGACTTCAAGCCGACGGTGGTCTATACCCTCGACGGCGTCGAAGTATTCAAGAGCACTACCCAGGGCGACTACCGCTTCGACCTCGACACCGCCAAATACCCCGTCGGCCCGCACACCATCAAGGTGGAGGTATTCGACCAGAAGAACAAATCGCTGAAGAGCAGCGAAGTGAAAGTAGAATTTGCACGTGAAGTGATATAGCGCATGAATATTACATCTGACTAGCGACTAGTGACTTCAGATAAATATCATAGCCCCGGATGAAATCCGGGGAAGAGGTTTATCTCTTTAGGTCATGCTTCGAGAAGCGTACCCCGGATTTCATCCGGGGCTACGATATTTATCTGATTGAATGTTAATGTATCGTATCAGCCAGTATATTTAAATACGAGCTGATACGGTAATAGGCAATTAGAGAGAAATAATAACATAGCCTCGGGCAACGCCCGGGGTAGCGTTAGTGACTAGCGACTAGCGACTAAAGGACTTAAATGGACACCGTATCAATAAATGAACTCGTCTTCGACATAGACCTCAATCCGCGACAGCGCGGGGTGGATCAGGAGGTGGTGGAGTATTATGCCACTATCTTCAAGGAGGTCATCTGGCCGCCGGTGATGGCGGATCGCGCCACCCGCAAGCTGCTGGACGGCTGGCACCGCGTGGAGGCAGCCAAGCGCGCGGGCGTGTACACCATTGCGGTGCAGTGGGTTGATGCCAAAGAGGAAGACCTCTTCCCGCTGGCGGTGAAGTTCAACCTGGCGCACGGGGTACACCTCTCGAAAGAGGAGCGCCTGAAGGCGATTATCCGCATGATGCGCGAGGGCTGGACGCACGAGCGCGTGGCCGAGTTCCTCGGCTGCAGCATGGGGCTAGTGGCCTCGGCGGAGAAGGCGGACGACCTGCGCGGCAAGCTGAAGGTGCATGACCTGCCCGGCGCGGCGCTGCCCATGGAGACGCTGGCCGAGGTGGCCAGGCTCGACTACATCTTCCACGAGGAGATCGCCGAGCTTGCCTGCGACGTGGAGGCCAAGCCGGGCGATGTGCGCCGCACCGTGCGCGCTATTAAAAAGGGCGACATCGAGAGCGACGAAGAGATCCGCCGTACCATGACCGACCCCGAGTACCTGAAAGCCCGCGCCAACGCCCTGCCGGCGCTGGAGGTGGACGGCGACTGGATGATGACCTTCGCCACGCTGGTAGACCGCATGGAGACGCGCCAGCTCACCATCACCCCGCTAGAGCGTGACGCCGCCGTCGCCCTCTTCCAGCGCATGCGCACCTGGGCCGACCGCCAGCTGGCGCTGCTGGGGGCGGAGGAGTGACGATTTTATTGTGAACCACTGGCCGTGGCATGGTGTGCAGTTGGCGGTAGCAGAATATTTTTTGATATTCCTTGCTTTCTTGTATACAATTGTGCGAGAAAGAGATAAAATCAGGGAGTTTCCGGTAAAAGGTTCAAGATCATACCCATATTCACTATTTGGAGGTGACTTTCGTGCCAAGTACATACACCTGTCCGCAGTGCCGGATGACTATCGTGGTGCAGGATGGGGCGACGCCTGCGTGCCCTAATTGTAACCGAGCAAGCGCCACCTTACCGCCGCAGACCCCGAATATGTCGATACCACCGCCGCCGCCGAGTTCAGTGGCAATCCAAGCTGCTGCCCAGATGACCCCTGGCAATATGCATCACGCACTTAACTACATGGCAATGGTGCTGACATTACGGGGAATTGGCATCGGTAATATCATACTGGGCGTGATCCTATTAGGAATTAGTTTGTTAAT
>JBBQQW010000129.1:0-7560 GCA_038215455.1 Armatimonadota bacterium | reverse complement strand
AGAGAAATTATTTGAAAAGGGTAAGAATTGAAGGAACGTACGTAAAGGTGTAACCGTACAATTGGACACCCCCTTCCCGCCCCGGGAAGGGGGCCGGGGGGTTAGGTAACCCATTCGTTTGGACACCCCTCCCGTCGTAGATCATGAGCTTGCCGAATGAGGTGAGAAGGGGAGCTGACCGGAAAAGGGTTACCTAACCCCCGACCCCTTCCCGGCGCGGGAAGGGGAGCTGATGGAGAGAAATTATTTGAAAAGGGTAAGAATTGAAGGAACGTACGTAAAGGTGTAACCGTACAATTGGACACCCCCTTCCCGCGCCGGGAAGGGGGCTGGGGGGTTAGGTAGACCAACGGGCAAAGCGCCCGCAAAATCTATTTTCGCAGGAGTAACCATGCTACCATCATTAAATGTATTACAGAACATCCTCACCTACGCCATCAACGGCAAGGAGGAGCAGGGGCATATTGTCGACGGGCTGGCGGAGGAGCTGGCCGGGTTGCCGGAGAGCTACGACGCCTATTATGCCTTTGCACTGAAGGTGGCTGCGCTGCCGGTGCGCGCGGACTGGCCCTATGTGGAGCCGAATACGCTGGAGGATATTCTGGCGGAGTGTGACCCGACGCGTCCTGCCGGGGCGGTGGGGGCCATTGATCTGGCGGATAGCGCCCGGCGCGTGGAGGCCGGTTTCCTCGGCTCGGTGTGCGGGTGCATGCTGGGCAAGCCGGTGGAGGTGGACCCGACGCTGGCGGAGCTGCGTGCGGCGCTGGAGGCCACCGGTAATTGGCCGTTGAACGACTATATCAGCGAAAAAACGCTGACGAAGCTGGGACGCCGGCACGGCAGTTGGGTGGATACCACCCGCGGCAATATCGGCTATGTCGCCCCCGATGACGATGTGAACTACACCGTGCTGGGGATGATTATGCTGGAAGAATATGGGGGCAAGCTGTCGAAGGAGAATTTGCGCGACGCCTGGCTCCATTATTTGCCGGTAT
Organism: Armatimonadota bacterium; assembly: GCA_038215455.1. GTDB lineage: Bacteria > Armatimonadota > Hebobacteria > CAIYQO01 > CAIYQO01 > CAIYQO01. The sequence goes on along the minus strand of JBBQQW010000129.1, from coordinate 6,565 downwards.
CCGCCACCTTTGGCCCGGAGCGCACTACGCTAATCACATCGAAAATTCCCCACAGCACAACCAAAACTACTTTCGTGTTTCTAATCATCTGGGAGAGTTAATGGCAGTGGCCGTTTTTCGTAAGGAATCAGTAATGAAGTGCGTTTCATTATTTGTGGGTGAAAAACTGGTATAGTATCTTTGGCGTTAGCCTTGGTCTACCTAACCCCCCAGCCCCTTCCCTCGCAGGGAAGGGGCTGGGGGTTAGGTAGACCAATGGGCAAAGTGCCCCCCGGAACCATTTTCGTAAGGAGTAACTATGAAGTTGATGTTGTTAATCGCATTGGCGATGCTGTTGCTGACGACCTCGCTGTGGGCGGGGGCGGAGGACAAAGTGTACCAGACCTATCTGCCGGATATGGGGCAGGGGCAGAAGGCGCGACTTTTCATCCCCGATGGGGTGAAGACGGTCAAGGGGATCATCGTCGACCTGGGCAACCCGCATGGGTCAGATCGGCTGGACTACCAGGCCTTCGCCCGCGCTTATGACTATGCGGTGCTGGGCACGTTGCTGCGCTGGCCTGCTAATCTGAAAGAGAATATCGACCAGATCATCGCCGACTACGCCAAACAGCTTAATCGCCCGGAGCTGAACACCGCGCCGTGGATCATCGAAGGCTTTTCGCGCTCCGTCGGACCCGGCGGTACCCTGGCGCTGAAATACCCGGATAAAGTGCTGGCGGTGATGGCCGGTGGTATCTCCTATGGCGTCAAGCCCGAGGAGATCCCCGCCGCCAAACGCGTGCCCACTATCAATATCATCGGCAGCAACGACGCCTTCGCCGCCGGGCCGGAGGCCGTGGCTACACTGGGGTGGTTCCACAAAAACCAGACACTCTACCGCGACAACCACCTGCCCTGGGGCGCAGGCATCACCTGGGGGGCAGGGCACTGGCCCGCGCAATCTATGGTGTTGAACGCCGCTTTTATCAAAGATGTTCAGGCTATCCGCCTGCCGAAGGATTGGGATCCCGCCGTGGGTGCGCCTAAAATGGCGGATATGAACGGTGAGGAGACCGGCTACCTGGGCGATATCGCCAGCTGGGAGACGCAGTATCCGACGATAGTGCCCTTCAAGGATTTCACCGGCGACAAGCTCACCGCGCACTGGCTCCCCGGTGCCTACTCCGCCGCCGTCTGGCGCGCCTATGTCGTGAAAACGCCGGATGTGTCGCTGCTGGCGCCCGCCGACGCCACCGGCGAATATAGTACCAAATCCGCCACCAAGCCGACGAAGGTGGAATACTATGACGGTGATCAGCTTATCGCTACTGGCGAAACACTCGCGGCGGCCAAGCTCACCGGGCTACAGTGCCTCTATGCCGTGGCCACCATCGACGGCCAGCCGCATATCACCCGCCCGCTGCTGACGTTCAACGGCATCAGCATTACGCTGGGCAACGAGACCACCGCACCCTCGCAGGAGCCGATCAATCTGCTGCAATTGACCCCCGCGCAGCTGACTACCGCCACCGCACTGCTGACGCGCATGAACTATGCCGGGGAGACCACCTGGAAGGTAGCCTTCAAAGATGATTTCAACGGAAATATGGGAGTATGGAAAATCGGCAGTATGCCCGGTAAAACGGAGATTGTCGACGGAACGCTGCAACTGACGAGTAATAACCAGGTGCTCTGCGCATTGCCCTATAACTGGCCACGCGATATTGCACTGGAATACCGGTGCCGTACCGCTACTGCTGGCGACATCAAGCCCGATGACATGGGCGTAATGATTAACGGTCTGGACGGCGGCGACCGCCCCTGGCGCGACGGGCTGATGTTCCACTTCGGCGCGGACAATGGAAAAAGAACTGGCTGGCAGGTGGTAGGCGAGTCTGATGCGCACCAGGGGGTAATCCCCACTGCGGGCAAATGGGCCAAGGTGCAGATTATCTGCGAAGGCAACGTGCTGAAAGCATCAATAGATGGTGTACCATTGCCCGACCGCACCATCAGCAGCAGTGAGCTGGCCAGCATCAAAGGGCAGCGCATCGGTTTCTACACCTACAACAGTTGCGTGCAATTTGACGACGTGAATATCTATGTGAAGGTGCCGGTGGATCCCGCCGATGTGCAACCAGCCATCCCTGCCGACAAGGATCTGAAGGAACTGGCCACCGTGTTGGTGACCCTCACTACCAACCAATACGCCGAACAGCGCTACCTGTCTGCCGTATTAATCGGCAAATTCTCCACCGAGCTAGGCCCCACATTAGCCGCCCTTGATCCCGCCACGGTACCCACAGCGGCCCAAGCCTACCTGGCCAATATCGTGAAGGCGATACCGCCGAAATAGCTACGTGGGTTTACCTACCCCCCGGGCCGAAGGGGAACGGCTGTATATCCGCTCTTACGACTTTATGTGGTGCATCGGCACCAAAAAGGACGCAAAATAGCGTACCGGATTCGATTCAGAAAAGGAGTAACAATCGTGCGAAAACTAGTTCTCTTACTGCTGGCGTTATGCCTGGCAGTCGCTGTCCCGGCGCTGGCCGCCGAGACGCCCCTACCCTGGGTGATCGCCCTGCAGGACGGTGCCAATGGCGGCAAGCCGTTGGTTTTGGTGCTGGAGGGTACCGAGAAGTTGTCGGCCACGGCCTACACCTCGGTGGATCAACTAGACGGGATAACGGTGGACGTGAGCAAGCTGAAGCGCACCGCCGATGCAGTGACCGGCGAGGTGACGCTTTCGTTACCAGACGCAAAAGCGCCTATTGCCGCCAGCTATACGCTGGATGCCAGTGTGAAGGACGGTGCCCTCACCGGCAAATACACCGGCAAGGAAGGCGACAAGGCTGTTACCGGCACGCTGAAGTGGGGCCGGGACTTGCTCCCCCTGGGCCACGCGCAGTTCTACCCGTCGCCGGATCGCCCGGTGGGCTACCGCGGCGATGGCAACGGTGTCTTCCCCGGCGCGCGGCTGCCGGCATCCTTCATGGAAGAAGATAAAGATGTGAAGGAGAAGAACATCGTCTGGAAGACCAAGCTACCCATGTTCGGCAACAATCAGCCGGTGGTAGTGGGCAAAAAAGTATTTGTGAAAGGCGAGCCGAACCTGCTGATCTGCGTGGATGCGGATAGCGGCAAAGTCCTGTGGAGCAAAGCCGTCAACGCCTGGGAACTTGGCGGAGTTGATAAGGCCGTAGCGGAGAAAATCGCCGCATTGTATGATATTCGCCAATACGTCGAACCCTTCTGGGGGGCCATGGTGGGCGATGGGACCATGACCTGGAAAATGCCCTATGAGCAATTCAATGCAGTGGTGGAAATCTACCTAAAGTCGCAACCCAAGATACTTGCCGCCCTCAAGGAGATCGACCCCGGCGGCAGCTATGATGCCGCCGGTGCCTCGGTATTGCTTGGGTTGGAAGATATTGTTGCGCAAAAGAAAGCTGGGACACCATACGATAATCACCAAAAACTCCGCGGTGATATTAACGCAATCCGCAAAGCGATCGATGACCGAATAAATGGATTAGGCAAAACCCCCGGATCTCCCGTAGACAAAAGAGGTCGCGCTATTCCTATCACCCTCGTCCCCCCCTGGTATAATCTGGTGGGCTTCAGCATGGCTACCCCCGTCAGCGACGGCGAACGTGTTTATGTCACCTTCGGGCAAGGGCAAATTGCCGCATATGATCTGGACGGCAATCGCCTCTGGGGACAACTGATCTACACTGCTAACAGCTATAGCGGGGGTATCTCTCATATTCCTTCACCCCAGTTGGCCGATGGCGTGCTGATGGTGAACATCGACCACACCACCATAGTTGGCCTCGATGCAATGACCGGCAAACAGCTATGGCAAACCGACGTGCAAGGTCCCGGTGGCTATTCACCTGGTTCGCATAAGGTGGTTCACCTGGCCAACGATAAGGATAAGGTAACCGCGCTGGTGACGGAATCATGCAAGGTAGTGCGTGTCAGCGATGGTGTCATCATCGGTACGCTCCCATTTGAAAAAGGCAAGGGAGGCGGTTCATCCATTATCAACATCGACAATCTGGTCTTCAAAGGCGGTTGTGGTGATAGCTCAAATGCGCCGTATACGGCATTCAAACTCACCTTAGTTGACCGCGACAATGTGACGGCTGAGAAAGTGAAAGAACTTGGCAAAAGCTGCTACATGGGGAGTGTGATAACACCCAGCCTGCAGGTTTTCCAGTCTGATGACCAGGGTGCAAGCATCATAATGGTCGGCGGTAAGTTGTTCTATGGCTCCGGAAGCAATTCTTTTCGTGATCCAAAATCGCGGGTAGGGAATTTTCGGATTGCTACTAATAACAATGGCAAGCCACAAATAATCAGCGCCAATAATATGCTGATCTACCACCAGCCAAGTGTGCCGGCCATGGAGAAATATGCGCCTGAGTTGTACGACATCCTGCCATCCTGGTCGCAGAACTCAGCCGGTGTGCCGTATTTCTTCACCTATGTGGATACCAATGACTTCGCCCAGGGCGACCGCTTGTACATAAAATCCTCCAGCTACCTGTATTGCATCGGTAATGCGGTAATGGGGAAAGCAAGCGATGATGGGAAAACCGTAGCAGCGATTAACGACAGCAAAACATCAGCTGAGATTGCCCCCTACCTGATCTCAGATAGTGCCCAGTATCGCTGTACGGCCATCAAACGGCTGGTATCCCTCGGCGATATCGCAGCCCAGAGCGATGCACTCTATAAGCTTGCGGAAAATGATAATTATGAAGAAGTACGCCTGGCAGCGCTGCAGGCACTCGATAAAATCGACAAGGTGCCCGGGACTGCTTTCCGTGCCCTTCTGCTGAAGAAAGCGGAATTTGATGTCGATACCGATATACGATTACTGGCAATACGCTCTCTTGATCGGCTGGATGATAAACCCGGGACAGCACTACTGCGGGAGAAGATCAAAGCCACCTTTAAAAGAGGGGCGGGCGACCCACTCACCCAGCAGACACTGAAGGGGCTGGGGCCGGACGCGGACAATGTGCTATCACCCCTGCTCGACATTACTAAACCGAATACCATTCAAGAAGCCTCGCTCCTCGCGACCGGATATCTATCTCGCGATGCCATCGGAACACGCGACACTCTTTTATCTCTACTGAAAAATCGCGGAACACCCGCCTGGATGTACCGGATAGTCGCCGACTCATTGGCGAGGATCTGGTGTGCCGATCCCGCAGATCCGGCGGTAATCGCAGCCTTCGATGGAGTTTTTGCAACTTTTGCGAGAGATGCAGATCAGGCAATCTTGCCGGTATTGGCGACCGCCCGCACAGGAGCTGCATTGATAGAAGTACTCCAACGCGGTGCGTCAAAGTCAAATGATGCAAACACCCGGGAAAGCTGCTTCAATCAACTAGCTGAGATGGCCCTGCGTGGTAGCAATGCAGATGAGATCGCCCTACGCCCGTGGATTCAGGACAAAGCGATGGCTGGCGACGCCTTCGCAGTGCGGGTGATCTTCTCACTGCCAGATGGCCCGGCGTTGCAGATCAAAGCGCTGGAGGCGATCAAGGATCCGTATTCCATACTCATTGATATGTTCTGGCGCGATCAGAACCATGCAGCGGTATTCGCCCGTTGGGGGAAAATGATCGAGACCGCCGATGAAAATCGTCTGCGTGACTTGGCCAGATATTTTGCAGATATGGGCATACGGAGAGGAGAACCCGAAGTAAGGAAACAGGTAATAGCTACCATGAAAGCAATATTGGCTAAGACCACAAAGGATGACACCAAAAAGACGTTGACCGACGCCTTGAAAAAGGTGGGGGCAGCTGTGTAACTGAGTAATGCTCCAGGTGACCAGCCCTCAATGGGCTGGTCACCGCCCGCAGAACTATTCGGATAGATCTCCCCTTTTCGTGCTTTTCGTGTCTTTCGTGGTTAAATATCGTTACGGCCCAAGTCTCCGCTGGGATTGAAATCCCGGCTGCAAGGCGCACGCGCCGTTCGTCCGCCTTCGCGGACTTTCGGAACCGAATGCTTCAGCGCCCTTCAGGGTGCTTGCCGTTGTTAGCCACCTCCTTTAGGGGGTGGTGTACGGTTTCCAGCCCCGCTCTCATGGGCGGGACGCCCATGGCACAGTAGCCTCAGCACTGATCTCCCCTTTTCGTGCTTTTCGTGTCTTTCGTGGTTAAATATCGTTACTGCCCAAGTCTCTCTTTGCCCGCTCTCATGGGCTGGGCACCTGTTTATGCGGCAACCTGCTGCTTCCTCTTGGCATCAGCGACCGGACAACTCGTGGAAGAGTATAATCATCACCCGCAGTTTGTTATATCGCTGGACTAGTAATCTGGGTAATGCATGATATAATGATCAAATCAGGCGAATGAAGCCACGAACATACCGTAGTTGGAGGTCATTATGTTTATACGTATCACTGCTGTGTTGTTGTTGCTAGCCGGGTTGCTGGTGAGTGGGTTGCCGGCGCGGGCGGGGCAGATGTCGGGCCATATTTATGTGGCGCAAAGTGCATTGCGCTTCCTCTCTGGGCCGGCGCGTGCGATGATTGATGCCAACAATATGGATG
>JBBQQW010000128.1:0-7606 GCA_038215455.1 Armatimonadota bacterium | reverse complement strand
CGACATCTTTACTGGATACTCATCCGCTGATGGCAACACCTGGACACAGATAGACTTGCCCGTCACCGTAAAGATGGCCGCAGATATCTACGTGGGTCTGGCAGTGACCAGCCATGATGGCGATAATTTCAATACTGCGGTTTTTGACAAGTACACCATCGCCAGCAAAGTAGATACCAGCGTAGTAATCCCACCGATCCCACCGATCCCACCGATCCCACCGATCCCACCGATTGATGCTAAACTATTAGAGAAATGGGGCAGCGGCAGCGATATCGGTACTCCCGGTAAAGCGGGCAGTACGGATTACACGACAGATAAGGTTACCCTGAAGGGCAGTGGTGACGACATCGGCGGTACACGCGACCAGTTCCAGTTTGTCTATAAACCCTTTAATAAGAAGGAGGGCACTTTCATCGTCCGTGTCACGAGTCAGGATGGGAAAGACGCCTTTGCTAAAGCTGGTTTGATGATCCGCGAGACATTGGATGCGGATTCCGTCAATCTATGCGCCTTTATCACCGCTGGGAAGGGTATCACGCGGCAGCAACGCCTGAAAAAGGGCGAGGCCAGCTCGCTTATCGGCGGTGATAACAAGAAAGTACCGTACTGGTTGAAACTGACACGTGAAGGTGATGTCTATAACAGCTACTCCTCCACCGATGGCAAAACCTGGGATAAGATCGGCGAGCAGGTCATCATTAAAATGAATGTGAATTGCTATGTTGGCTTGGCAGTAACCAGCCATGACAACAATGCCCTTAACACTGCCGTCTTTGAGAGCTATTCAATTACCGATAAAGTAGTGGCTGAAGTAATTCCCAATACCGATACAAACAATAATCCGGTATCGGCACTCGGTGACATTGAATCTTCCGGGCCTATCAATAAAGATAAGAATATCGTCCTGAGTGCTGTCGGCAGTAAAGAGCTGGACTGGGCCTACTGGGGTGACGCTACAGATAAGCCCTATATTCACAAAGCTACTGGCGATTCCATAATCTCTGATGTATCGGTTATCCATCAAGTAAACGATGATTATAATGTAGAAGTTGGCCACACTGCCTCATGGGTGGGGGGTACGCCAACTGCAACCGGCACTTACTTCAGTGGACGACGTTTTATCAACAAACCAGCCACCGCCTTCACCCTCACGGTTAAGGCCAGCCCTGCTAAGCGTGTCTTCACTTATTACGTCACACGTGACCCACAGAGCAAGACGAGGATAACGGCGACACTCGTAGACGCCAAAGGGGAAACACTGCAGGGCCAGAAGACCTATGAACTAGTTTGTGGTCGTGGAGGCTACGAAGAAGTCTCCGTCCCCTTCTCCGGGCCAGTGGGAAGTATCCTGAAAGTTAACTTCATCCACATCAATGATAATGGCTATATCTACATCATAGGAGCAAAAGTAACGACACAGTAGCCGTTCCCAACTACACATTATAAGGAGATCGCAGATGAAAACTGGTTCACTGATCCGGTTATTACCGGCAATGCTATGCCTGAGCATAGCTTCTATCGCCTTCGCAGCGTGGCCGTCATATTGGAACAGCGCTGACATCGGCAAGCCAACGGTGCCCGGTAACGCCAACTACGAATATCCGAACATGACGGTAAGTGGCGCAGGGAATGACATCTGGGGTGAGTCAGATCAGTTCCAGTACGTCTATCAGCCTGTAAAAGATGATGTCACCATTATCACCCATGTGGTTTCAATATCAGATGGCAACGACTGGTCTAAAGCCGGTATCATGCTACGCCAATCATTAGCTGCTGATGCCGCCAACGTTTTCGTTACGGCAACACGCAGTAATGGTATATCGATGCAACAGCGCATAAAAAAGGGTGATCAAAGCATCTATACTGGTGATAAGAGTATCACGATGCCAATTTGGCTCAAACTGACCCGCGTCGATGATGTGATTACCGCCTACTCTGCGAAAGATGGTGCCAATTGGACTAAACTAAATACCTGCACTATCCCGATGGGAACAGAAGTCTACGCAGGTCTAGCAGTAACCAGTCACGAATCGAGTAAGATCAGCACTGGTGTTTTCGATTGCCTCAGCGTCGTCAATAATGGCCCTGCCATTACTGCTAACAAGAAACTCCTGACTGGACCGGGGGGGATCATCAACTTCACCGCCGCTGAGCCAGTTACCTGGAGTGCCGACGTTGATGGCTGCATCGATGCTGCCACCGGTGTTTTCACCTGCCCTGCCACTGCCACTATGGGCAGCACTATTATCGTGAAGGGTACCAGCAAAGATGACGCTTCACGAAAATCTACCATGAAAATCTACGTGGTCGCCTCGCTGGAATATACCCTCGCAGATAAAGCAAACGTCGATCTTAGCAGAGCCAATGTAGATGATTGGATCGTCGCAAAAACCGGTGGTGAATATTACAAGAAGAACCTGCCCAAATCGTTAATTACCCACTATACCCAGAGCTATCGCGGCCCCGAGGATAATGTCAACGCACCGGAAGGTGGCTTCAGCTTCACCAAAGCCGACACGCTGGCTCCCGGGCCAAATGCTGACCAGACCGCATATAAATATGGCGTTGGGCGTTGGGGCGGCTCCACATACTATTATGATCTAGCCCCGGCAGATACCACCATGCGCGTATTGGATTCCTATCTGGCGACATCAACCAATACCCGGAACATCAGTATCGACTTTATTAACAGCGTCACCGGCGATAAAGCAGAAGGAGTCGTTGCTACCATGAGTAGTACCGATTCGCTCCCCCGACGCCTGCGTGCTGTCTACCAGCTTCCCGCCGCACTGGCTGGCACGGGAATTGGCCAATATGACTGCGTTAAACTTGGCCTCACCGGCAATAGCAGATGGCTAAGCTGGACCGGAACTGTGCTTAGTAAGCCGTAATTCCAGAGCCACCGTCCCAATAGAAGAATGAAAAATTTTTTAGCCCGGCAGTTTCTGCCGGGCTAAAATTTTGTCGTCTTATTACGGGGGTTGCCCCATTGGTCTTTACTAGCCCAACTCCACTACCATCTCGCGCACCCTTCGTTCGCGCACGGCCAGGGCGTAGTCGGCGGTGAGTTCGGCACCGGGCACCGTTACCTCGTAGCCATCATCGTAGGAGAGGCTGTAGCTGGTCACGGACACGGCGTTGGGGCCGTAGCAGGAGCGCCCACGGGGGTTATGGTAGGTCACCAGCGTGTGCCCGAGCAAGAGCGTGCTGTAGCTGTGCGCGGGGAAGGTGTGCTCCACCACTTCGCCCTCCGGGGTGGTGCGCGTGCCGGTTTCTTCGATGGCGGTGAAGAACCAGGCGGGTAAGCTGGGGGTGAAGCGCAACAGCAGCTCGCCACTTTCATAGCGGAACGGCTGCGCGCCGAAGGATATAATGAGCATCATATTCAGCCACTCGGCGGTGGTGCCGCTGCTGCGTGGCTGAAAACCGCGCCCGTGATATACGGGGCGCGGATGGTGGCTGCTGACGATGAAGGAGCAGTTCTCCAGCGGGTGCCGCCCGAAGGTGGCCATATTCTGGAAGGGGATGAGCACCTGGCGCACGTCGGCGAAGAACTCCTCATACAGCCCGGCGCGCAGCATCTGCAGCAGATATTTGTACTCCAGATGCATGAAGACGTTCTCGTTCTCAAACCAGCCCGCCGGCCAGGCATGGATACGCCCCAGCTCCGGCGATTCATCGTGGATGCTGGCATTGGTCAGGTACATGCCCAGCTTGCTGTCGTAGAGCGCGCTCCCGCGTACCGCCGTCCACAGCTCCCGCGCCGTCTCCGGGTCTTCCTCCAGCCGAAGCGAATGTACCGCCGCCTCCAGGAAGAGCGGGAAGTTATGCCGGGCGAAGCGCAGCACCTTCACGCAGGTGCGCCCGTGGTCATCCACTAGTGGCCTGCCATCCACCAGCACATCTTCCCACTCCAATGGCGTATGGGTGATGTAGGTGGCATGCAGCCCCGTCTCGGCATCGACAGCGTCCGGCAATGACGCCTGGATGCGCTCCTCCAATGTCTGGCAGAAGCTGCGTATCTCCGCTACGGTGATCTCGCGCTCTACCCCGGTGAAGCCGCGTGCCGTGCGGGCGCGGCAGTGCTCTTTCGCGGTGGAGGCCGCATCCCAGTAGTTGTAGTCCCGCTCGGGGTCGTCGCTGGCCAGGTAGTCCGTCAAGGCTGCCTGCACCGCGCGGAAGAGGTCGAATATCTCCACCGGCAGCCGCTGCACGTAATTAGCCGGGAGACCCAGCTCCGCAAACCAGGCGGTTAATTGCCGGGTCACGCGCAGTAGCTGGAATATCTCCGAGGTCGACGCGCCGAAGAGTGCCGGGATGCCGTTGATGCTGTCATACCAGCCGGGGCGCCCGCCCTCCATCTCCACTCCGACGCCACTGGCGGAGAGTGCCGCCGCCTTGTTCGCCAGCAGGCAGACGATCTTGCCCAGCAGGTTGCTGTAGTAGACCTCGCCGTCGCCCAGGCCGGTACGCACCGTGTGGGGCATCTCGGCACGGCTGGCGATCAGCTTCGCCTTCGCCCCGTCGGTGCGCAGGCAGTTCAGTTGCCGCACATGGCCGTCACTGCAACGCACAAAACGTTCGCTGCGGGGGCGTATTCCGACCTCGGTATCATAGTAGGTGAAATCACCGCGCTCCAGCAGGATATGGCGCAGTTTCTCTGGGAATATCGCCAGATAGCCGTCGAGCAGATCAAAATTGTAGAACCAGTGATCCGTCCAGTAGCCTTCCCCGAAGGTGGAATCATGGCGCTTTTCACTTATTGCCAGGATGCTGGCGAGGAGATCCTCGCGCGGTAACAACAGATTAATCTCATGCTCCGCCAGCCAGGCGAAGAGTGTGCCGGGGGTGAAAGAGCGCGTCAGCAGTGCCGTCAGCAGCCGGTGCCAGCTCTTCGGGAGTGCTTTCGCCAGGATATCCGACAGCTTATTCGGCTCCGTCACCGCGAAGGTCGCCCCCTGGATCACCAGCGGATTGAAGCCGTCGGGCTGCAGTAGATTGAAGAAGGTGTAGACGTTTTCATCGGCGATATCGGGGTTGAACCAGACGTCGTTACGGCGGTTCTGGTTCACATCGCGGAAGTTGCCATTGCCCTGCGAGAAGAATGTCGGGGCCAGTTGGAAGAAGTTGTAGTCACGCTCCAGATCGCCATGCTTGCGCGAGTACACGTGCAGCGTGTGCGTCTTCTCCCCTGCCTGCAGGCTCACCGGCAACCCGCCGCGCAGCGTGTTGTCCAGGAAGGTCGCCGGGGTATACAGGTCAATCTCGCGCGAGCCGCTGTGCGTGTAGGCCAGCGCCTTCACCTTCTCCACCTCCAGCGCGCTAATCGCCGCGGCATTCGCCAGATATCCGGGGGCCATCACCCGCGCCGGGATAGCCTGCGCCTCTGCCAGCCGGCTGGCGTGCCCGGCGAGGAAATTCACCTGCTGGGATTCCCCCGGCTGCAGCGTAAACTCGCTCAGGGTGAAGGCGCACGGGGTACCGCAGTGCTCCGCCTGCCATGTGGGCGCGGTGAAGCTCTCGCGGAAGAAGTTATATGGTTTGGTGAGATCGAGGTAATCCCCGAAGAGCACCTCGGGGTCTACCACCGCGTCGAGGAGCTGGCCGTCGCGGAATCCGAAGAAAAAGTTGCCCGCCTGCAGCAGTTTCGTTTCCGCCTCATCCCCCGGAGCGGACTCCATACTGATATAGGGCACATCCCCCGCCAAATTCTCTATCCGCAGGTATGAGTCACTGACAAAGGGCATCTTCTGCAGCAGCACCGCCGGCATACCGAAGGGGACCATCTTCGGGAAGCCGTCGGCCATCTGTATATGCAGCGGTGCACCGGAGGTATTGGTGAGGGTAACGGTGCGCGCCAGTGCCGCGAAAGGCTCGTTGGGGAGGACAAAGTATTCCACCTCCACCGTCAGCCCCAGCGTATCATTCTCCTCGCGTATTCGCAGCGAGGCGGGCAGCACGGTAAGGGTCTGCCGCACGGCCATGCCGGGGTTCTCCACGCGGAACGGCTCGTAGCAACGCAGGCCACTGGCATCGGTGATGCGCAGCAGCGTGCGGAACCCCTCGGTGGCCACGCGCCGGTGGTGCAGGTTGGCAGACTGAAACTCCATGATGGCATGGTTCTTATCCTGCGTACCAAAGCAGGCGATCCCCTGCCCACGGTTCACATAATACGCCCAGAGCGGCGTCCCCCACACCCCGGCGATCCCTGGCAAAAAACTGGAGAACGGCTTCGCCGCCTGATAATCCTCCACCACATATGCCGCATCATCACGCAAAGTATACCGCACCGATTCGTTCATACCCACCTCCTGAACTGATGCACAAGGTTACCATATGCGGGCGGGTAATTTCAATGATGCCGAAGGCGGGTACGTGGCATGGGCGTCCCGCCGAAGGTGGCGGGTGGTTCTTCGCCGTGCGTCGCTGTCGTTCTCACAATAATCACCCCGTCAGGCTTCGCCTGCCACTCCTCCACGGAGGGGAATTTTCCCTTCATGGTCGTTACGCTACTAATTCCCTTCCCGTGGAGGGGTGCCCGAAGGGCGGGGTGGTTGACCGTTCAACGAGAGCTGTTGAACGGTCTTACTCTGGAAACAATCATTGCAACAAACAAAGGAACGCCATATGCATTCAAAACCATTCAATTCATCTCATTGAACATTGAACCTATAAACATAACAACCTAAATATGGTATTATTATCGCATTATGCAAGAGCGCACTGAAAAAGATCTGTTGGGTGAGCGTGCCGTACCGGCGGAGGCCTACTATGGCATCCATGCGTTGCGGGCGGCGGAGAATTTTCCGTTGCTGGGGCAGCCGCTGCACGCGGAGCTGATAACCGCACTGGCCAGTGTGAAGGCGGCGTGTGCGCGGGCGAATGTGCGCGCGGGGCAGCTGCCGGCACAGCTGGGCGAGGCGATTATTGCCGCCGCTACCGAGGTGGCCGGTGGGGCACTGCGCGGGCAGTTCATCGTAGATGCGCTGCAGGGTGGGGCGGGCACCAGCGCCAACATGAACATGAATGAGGTGCTGGCGAACCGCGCACTGGAGCTGCTGGGCGAGGAGAAGGGCCGCTACGATATCCTCGATCCGCTGAATATGGTGAATGCCGAACAATCTACCAATGACGTATTCCCCACGGCGGTACGCGTGGCGGCACTGCGGCTGTTGCTGCCGCTCATCGAAGATTTCAGCCAATTGCAGGGGGTGCTGCAGGAGCAAGAGCAGCGCTATGCCGCGGTAGTGGGGCTGGGGCGCACCGAGATGCAGGATGCCGTGCCCATAACTATGGGGCAGCGCTTCGCCGCGTGGGCGGGTGCCGTGCAGCGCGACTGGTGGCGGCTGCATGTGGTAGAGGAGAAGCTGCGCCAGGTGAACCTGGGCGGCACAGCGATAGGCACCGGGCTGAATGCTAACCGAAAATATATGCTGGCGGTAGTGGACGACCTGCGACAAATGACCGGCCTGAACGTGGTGCGTGCGGAAAATATGATCGACCTGACGCAGAACGTGGATGTATTTGTGGAGGTATCCGGCCTGCTGAAGACCGCCGCGGTGACGCTGGCGAAGATCTCCGCCGACCTGCGCCTGCTCTCCAG
>JBBQQW010000127.1:0-7628 GCA_038215455.1 Armatimonadota bacterium | reverse complement strand
CTTCTATTCATCAGAACGTTCATATGAATAGTAAGACACCTGTAGTACCCGAATGATTTGCATTATTTGACCCATTCAACACATTTTTTTTGCTAGTGGACTACCTCGGCCACCTCCTGCTCCAGGGACTTCGGGATATCTGGCCCCGAGTGCTCCCCCCGGTGCACTGCCAGCGCAAAGCGGATGATGGCTACTATGGGTGGTGCCAGGAACATGCCGATCAACCCGAGTAACTCATAGCCGATGAGTAATGAGATGATGATGAGCACCGGGTGGATATCCAGGTGATCGCCCAGGATGCGTGGCATCAGGTATTTCGTCTCAAAGAGCTGTAACAGGGTGAAGGCCAGCAGCACCCAGAGAAAGTATGACGAACCTTGCTCGTGGAGCAGTACCCCGGCCATCACCGGGATTCCACCTACCAGCGGGCCGATCATCGGGATGATGCGCGAGATACCAGCGATTATCCCCAAAATAAAGGCCCCTTTGATACCCAGACACACCAGCCCCAGCGTGACCACAATCCACGCGATAGCCCCCAGAAGCACCTGACTCTGCACATATTTGCTCATGATCAGGTTGATACCGTCCATGTACAAACCGACGATATCACGCTTCTTACGTGGGACAAAGTAAATGATTGAAGCCCGTACCTTGGGTGCTTCGGTGAGGAAATAATAGGCCAGTAGCGGGACGAAGATGAATTCGATGAGCATCCCCACCCAGACGAACCCACGTTTCGCCAGCCCGAGCAGCCAGGTTACCACCCCCTGCATCTTCTCCGGCGAGGATCCCATCTGCTGCTGCACCGAAGTCCATATCTGCGTGCGCATCTCCAGTGGTACATTATTCTGATACCAGGCATCAAACCTGCTTATCTGCAGCGGATAAGCTGGGGTGACGGTATTCTCGTCATTCGGCGCGGCATCTACCTTGATAATGTTATACACTGCAGTCACACTGGGGGATAATTCGGTCATGTTACTGCGGATAGTACGCACCGCCATAGCACCAAATACGTATAGAATAATGCCGATGGCGCAATAAAGCACCAGTACCACGGTGACGCGCCAGTTATGCGATTCCCCCTGTCGAATCAGCTTGAGGATAATATCCACTATGGGCTTCAACAGGTAGTTGAGAATGGCGGCGAAGACCAATATTGTCACGGTGGGGCGCAGGTACTGGTCAAAATCCATGTACCCAAAGACGGCCAACGCACCCAGCAGCGCGACGAATGCTATCGTCCGCCACCAGGGGTACTGGGGCGTGGGAATATCATCCAGGGGAACACACGCATCCGCTAGCTTTGTCGCCATATATCACCCAGCCTTTTTGGCAAAGAATTCCGCGGGTAAATCTGTGGTTAAACCGAAATATTTCTTTAATGCTGCCACGATGCGGGCGGAAGACTCGCCGTCGCCATAGGGATTCTGCGCATGCGCCATGGCCGCGTGGGCAGTGGCATCGGTCAGCAGGCGTACACTCTCGTCGGCAATCAACATGCGGTTGGTGCCCACCAGTTTCGCCACGCCAGCACCGATGGCCTCGGGACGCTCGGTGGATTCGCGGAGCACCAGCACCGGGACGCCCAGGCTGGGTGCCTCCTCCTGGATACCGCCGGAATCGGTGAGGATGAGCCGGGCGCGCTTCAGCAGTTGCACAAAGTCAAAGTAATCGGGTGGCTCGATCAGGCGCACACGCGGGTGGTTGCCCAGCACTTCATTCACTGTCTCGCGTACCACCGGGTTGCGGTGCACTGCATATACCAGGCGCGCCTCCGGCACCCGCTCCAGCATATCCAGCATCCCCAGGCAGGCTTCCTTCAGCGGCGCGCCCCAGTTCTCACGGCGGTGTGCGGTGACCACCACCAGCGGCCCGCCCTCTTCATCTGCCCATTTGAACTCCTCCGGCAACTTGCCCTTGTTGGCGGCAAAGAGCAGCGCGTCGATGACGGTGTTGCCGGTGATATAGATACTGTCGGAGGGCACTGCCTCTTTCAACAGGTTGTCACGCGAGGCACTGGTGGGGGCGAAGTGCAGGTCGGTGAGGGGCCCCGCCAGCCGGCGGTTCATCTCCTCGGGATAGGGCGAATATTTGTCGCCAGTACGCAATCCCGCCTCCACATGGCCGAACGGGATGCGCTGATAGAAGGCCGCCAAGGCAGCGGCGAACACCGTGGTGGTATCCCCCTGCGCCAGCACGATATCGGGTTTCAGCTCCGTATAGGCCTTCTCCAGCCCTTCCAGTGCGCGGATAGTAATGCCGGTGAGGGACTGCTGCGGGCGCATGATATCCAGGTCGGTATCTCCGCTGATACCAAATTGCCGCATCACCTGGTCGAGCATCTCGCGATGCTGCCCGGTGAGCACGACTTTCACATCAAAGACACCATCCGCTTTCAGCGCCAGCACCACCGGTGCCATCTTCACCGCCTCCGGACGCGTGCCTATTACCATTACCACTGTTATTGCCATATATTCTCCTACGGATATAATTCCAGGTTTCAGGTTCCAAGTTCCAAGGCTGGTTTCGCCCATTGACCAACCTAACCCCCAGCCCCTTCCCTGCGAGGGAAGGGGGGCTTCATTACTGGTACCTTGATGCTATTCCAACAAATTGCCGGTAGATTCTTTCGTGGTCAAATTCTGCGCTTTTTTAAAGGTATGACTTCCACGGGCCAGATCAGGATAGCGCGGCGCTTCTGTGCCACTAAGCAACCCTTCGATTGTGAGAATCTGCAAGCGAGGGAAATTAGCCTCGTTGGTCGGTGATTCATACCATCCTGCTGACGATGCCTCTACCAGCATGGGTGAAGTCGGTGCCGCAAGTGTCACAAATATGCCAATCGCCGCCTTTTCACGCTCTACTGTTGCTCGTAAATCACGTACCATGGCAACACTTACCTTATCGCCACCTTTTACCGATACTACAATCTTCTTCGATCCATGTGCATCATCCTGGAAGAAGATCAGGCCATCAACCCCACCATCTGCGCCCTTTTTGTGTCCCTGGTAAGGGCGTGCTTTCACCAGTGAACAGGCCCACCATTGGAACTGATATTTGTTCCGGGATGCCAGATCGCGCGCCCCGGCGAGATCTTTCGGAGTACCCTCCACATTGAAAGTAATCTCCGGGAAGCTATCCTGTAAGCGCTTTTCAATTAAAGCCACTGCCAGATGAGTGATATCAATGCCTATCCACTTTCGACCGAGTTTCTCCGCCGCCACCACTGCGGTACCGCAACCACAAAATGGATCAAGGATGAGGTCACCGGGCATACTGCTGGCCTCAATTATTCGTTCTAACAGGTATTCAGGTTTTTGGGTTGGGTACCCCAGGCGCTCTTTTGCCTGCGAATTAATCACGGGGATATCCCAGACATCATCAATTGGACGCCCGGGAGATTCCTCGTCAGTCATCTGCGTTACTAATCGAACTTTGCCATCATATTCTACTTTACTCTTTTTCCCACGCCACCGTTTCAGCGTTCCTTCAGAAAGAGGCTCCAATAAGACATTGAATACATTCTGCCGATGTCCTTTTGAGTAAAAGAGAATCACATCGTGCATCCGCTGAAAATTCTTCTGTTTGGCAGGCCACCGCTGATAATGCCAGATTATTTCATTACGAAAGCTAGCCGCCCCGAACACCGCATCCATGAGCAGCTTTAGATAATGGCTGGCGGTGGGGTCGCAATGCAGGTATATACTTCCAGATGGCTTCATCACACGATGTAATTCCAGCAAACGGTTTGCCATCATCGTCAGATATGCCATCACATCATTTTCGCCGAGGAAAGAGCGGAACCCGCGCATCATTTCGGCAAGTTGCGTGTTCGGCTGATGTAGAATCTGGGCAAATTCAAGTTCCGCTTGCTCGCCCCAATGCCAGGAGTCGACAAAGGCGGTCACCTGCGACTCGGACTCGTGCCCGGCAGGAGTCTTAAAGAGCAGGTTATAGTCGCGCTTGGAGTTGAAGGGTGGGTCAAGGTATACCAGATCGACGGTCTCATCCTTCACGTTATCCCGTAGCACATCTATGTTATCGCCATAGTATAAGGTATTCGCAGGCATGGCGTTATTATATCATATGTGATTCTGAAGTGTAACCGGTGGGGATTCTTGTAACTGTTCAGACTCATCAGCCTTGGTTTCACCTAACCCCCCAGCCCCCTTCCCCGCGCGGGAAGGGGGAGCAAGGTCGTTTTTTAATTGTAGATATTGGGTATGCACCCCTTCCCGCGCCGGGAAGGGGCTGGGGGGTTAGGTGAAACCAAGGCATTAGTTGCGATATTCTGGCAACCCTGAACTGTTATTGAATCTACCGTATCATGGCCAGCCAGATAGCCGCCAGGCAGCCGATGGTGGTGATGACGTAGATGGTGAGCACGGCTTGCGGCTGGGTTAGGCCCATATTCAGCAGGCGATGGTGCAGGTGGCCTTTGTCGGCTTTGAAGATCGGTTTGCCGTGAAACATGCGGCGCACGATGGCGAAGACGGTGTCGAAGATGGGCACTGCCAGTATCAGCAGCGGAATGGCGAAGGCCAGCCCGGTGGCCACCTTATAATTGTACAACAGCGAGAGGGCACCGATGGTATAGCCGAGGAAGTGGCTGCCGGCATCGCCCATGAAGATGCTGGCCGGGGAGAAATTATAGCGCAGGAAGCCGATGCACGCGCCCACCACCGCCGCCGCCATGATAGGGTTGCTGGTGGGGCCTTGCACCATAGCAATGACCACAAAGGTGAGGGCGCTGATGCCGGAGACCCCCGCCGCCAGCCCATCCAGCCCGTCGATGAGATTGATGACATTAGTGACGACGACAATCCAGATGATGGTGAGCACCGAGGAAAGAATCAGCCCCAGCATACTGGATTGTTGCGGGCCGAAGATATCGGTATTGAAGGCCACCGCCATGCGTAGCTCGAACGGAGGGAAGACCAGGATGGCGGCGATGAGAATCTGCCCCAGGAGCTTGTACGACGCCTTCATATCATATTTATCGTCGTAGGCACCCAGCGCGGTGATGAGTGCGCCGCCGAAGAGGATGCCGATAACCTGACGATGCAGCAGATTCTCGGCCAGCAGTTGCCGGACGAATATCGCCGAAACCAGCACCGCGACCAGAAAACCGACATACATGGCGATGCCACCCCAGCGCGGAGTGGCAGTCTCATGCACGTGGCGGCCTCCGGGGGGTACCATCGCCTTCGCCGCTATAGCCCAGCGCATCACCGGCGGGGTGAGTAATAGCGTGACCACCAGTGCTACCACCAGCGCCAATGCGCCAAATGCCAATTTCTCGGGTATCATTGACAGGTCTGCAGCGTATATCGCGGGTGTGTAGTTAATCGTCAGATTCACGCGATCAATACCTTTATTGTCCTATGGTTTGTTATACGTTTTCCGTTGCGTTCAGCTGGTCAATGCGGCGCTGGTGCCGTGGATCATCGCTATATTCGGTGGAGAGGAAAACGCGCAACACGTCCTCCGCCAGGCTGATGCCGATAACGCGTGCGCCCATGCAGAGCATGTTGGCGTCATTGTGGTCACGCGCCATGCGTGCCGAGTAGGTCTCGTGGCAGAGTGCCGCACGGATTCCGTGTACCTTGTTGGCGGCGATAGAGCCGCCGATACCGGTGCCGCAGAGGAAGACACCCCGCTCCGCTTTCCCTTCACGGACTGCCCGCGCCACCTTCACGGAGATAACCGGGTAGTCGACGGGAGATACCGAGTTCGTGCCACAATCCAGCACCGTATGCCCCATACTTTCAATCACCTGCCGCATCACTTCTTTATACACAAATGCCGCATGGTCTGTACCTAACGCGATAATCATCGGTTCACACTCCTGCATCATTGTACCTTAGCTATGAATTGTTGCCAAGAGAGCGGGGGTGGTGGTGGACAGGAGTATCGTTTTTAGCTTTGATATGCGACGAAGAACCACCCCGCCCTTCGGGCACCCCTCCACGGAGGGGCTTTGGTAGTGTAGCGACTATGAGGGTGATAATTCCCCTCCTCTGGAGGGGTGGCAGGCGAAGCCTGACGGGGTGGTCTATTGTGTGAATGATAGAGAAGACGTGCGATGAACGGTAAAACCGATACTCCTGGGGGCGTGAAAGCACCGCTCTCATGGGCGGGACGCCCATGGCACAGGCCTCTTCCCGATAGATTTCACCCACGAATATGGAATATAACAGTAGTTGTCTACCGTATACGCGTTATTATGGGGCGAAATGCGTATAATGAACATGGGAGAGTTGTGTATTAATGGATATGGTGAATAAGATTAAAAGGAATCATGGGCTGCCAGCCTATATGATTATCGTAATAATAGTACTATTTCTGCTGGGCATTATCTCTACCTGGTGGGCAGCGGAAATAGCTGGCAAGCAGCTGCGTGCGGAGCTGTTGCAACACGCACGGATAGCGGAGAGTGCGGTTAACATTGAACGTGTTAAGACTCTCACCGCCAGTGATAATGACCTGAATAGCACCGATTACCTGCGCCTGAAAACACAACTCCATGCAGTTAAACAAGCTGGTGCGAAGTGTCGCTTTGTCTACCTGATGGGGCGCAAAGACGATGGTAAGGTTTTCTTTTTTGTCGATTCCGAGCCGGCCAGTTCACCGGACTACTCCCCGCCGGGCCAGCTCTATACCGAGGTGCCGGAGGGATATCGACGAATCTTCGATAGCCAGACTCCGACTATCATCGGGCCAGCCACCGATCGCTGGGGGACCTGGATGTCGGCGCTGGTGCCGCTGACTGACCCCACTACTGGCAAAGTGGTGGCGGTGCTGGGTATGGATGTCGACGCTCGTTCCTGGAGCAGGGATGTTATTTCCCGTGCTGCACTACCCGCAGTGCTGATACTGCTGATACTGGCGATGGTGGCAGAGAGCATGTTCGCCGCCCGGTCACGCATTGATCTACGTGCGAGCGAGGGACGGAACCTCGCCATGATGACGAATATCTCCGACGTCGTCGGTATAGTGCGGGCGGATGGCATCATGACCTACAAAAGCCCGAACATCACCCATTTGTTTGGCTGGTCGCCGGAGGATCTGGTAGGTGGCTCAGCCTGGCGCACGATACACCCGGATGATCTACAGCGTATCCAGCAGATATTCGGCGAGTTACTGGCAGGTGGTCCGCAAACAACACGAATTATGGAGTTCCGCTACCTGAACAAAGATGGCAGCTACTGCTGGGTAGAGCTTACCGCTGTCAATCTGACAGATGATCCAGCTATTAATGGCGTCCTGATTAATTATCAGGATATCACCGACAGGAGGCAGGCAGAGGCGGATCTGGCACGGCTGAGTAACCAGAATACCATGATTCTCAACTCTGCGGGGGAAGGTATCCTGGGGCTGGATGCCCAGGGGAATCTGGTAGTCGTGAACTCTGCTGCAAAAGCTATACTGGGTTATTCTGCGGAAGAGTTAATCGGTTGCAACTGCCACACCACCTTACACCATACTAGAGCAGATGGCAGTCCATATTTGCGGGAAGATTGTCCTACCTATGCCGCACTCCATGATGGCCAGATACACCGGAAAAGTGATGAAGTATTCTGGCGTAAAGATGGCAGCAGTTTCCCGGTGGAGTTTGTCAG
>JBBQQW010000126.1:0-7637 GCA_038215455.1 Armatimonadota bacterium | reverse complement strand
ACAACACTGGTGTAGCTGGTATTAGTGCCGTAACCATTAACTAGTACCGACTTCGTAAAATGGGCACCTTCTGTCACAGAGGGTGCCCATTAGTTTTTTTGTATTTGGGGATGAAAAGCTGATGTTGTATTTCTATGGCATTAGCGTTGGTCGACCTAACCCCCCGGCCCCCTTCCCGGCGCGGGAAGGGGGTGTCCAATCGAATGATTACACTTTCCTGTACCTGAATTTTTCAATCGGCACCCCTTCCCTCCGTCGTAGATCATGAGCTTGTCGAATGGCAGGGAAGGGGCTGGGGGTTAGGTAAAACCAATGGGCAAGGTGCCCGCAAAATCTTTTTTCACCGGAGGATATTATGTATTCAATCACGATCATCAGGATCACTCTGTTGCTTGCTTTAGCGAGCATTGCAGTCAACCTTTTTGCACAGGATATTGTGCTCTACGATGCGAAACTTGCGAAGTATTGCACTAACTCGAAGCAAATGGCCAGCGACCAGCAAAGAGATGCATTGACTTCCTATAAATCACGCATAGCAGACATTGCCAATGCAGATAAGGAAGCGACAAAGAATCTCGCAGAAGTGAAGAAACAATTGGACGCCCGCCCCAAGTTAGACTTCTTTGATATTGCACCAGAGGCGGAGTTGGATTACTCGTTGCCAAGCACCCTTACCCTGATGAAAGTATACATAATGGGCGACAAGGTGGACGGGGCCGCATTTGCCGACTATTTGTTCAACGCCCGGGATAGCCTAAGCGAGGATTGGATACCGGTACTGAAAGAATATATAGCCACAAAGAACGTTAACATGAAAATATACAATAAGATGCTGGTGTTGCTCGCATACATGGGCGAAAACCGGATTCAGGTCGCTCCTATGCTGAATACCATGGCTAAGACCGATGGCGACGTAAATGCACTAAAAACATTGTTCTATAAAAAAGATTTCAAAACCGGAGAATTGATCCCGGAAATAAATTTCAATAACACGACCATCATGCGCGAGCTGGCTGGCTCTGCCAACCCGGAAATGCTGATGGTAAGCGCAGAATATGCCCTAAAAATCAATGACATCGCAACAGCGGAAAAGGCCTACGCCAAACTCTTCAACATGCCCTATCCGGTGGGCAAAGACGCAAAGAGCGCCGCCACCGGTCAAAAGCAGCAGCAGGCACGCAGCGAAGCGCTGCGCGTCATGCTCTACAACATGAGTAACGAGTGGGCCTTCCGCACCGCGTTAGCGTTAACTTTTACTGATACGCTGCCGGAGATTGCAAAGACGGTGGCCGATGCCAACCCGACAGTAACCTTCCCCGACGACCTGAAGAAAAATTCATTCGGATCAAGTGATGTCGCCATCGCCAAGGGTTACCTGAACCAGATACTGGAATATAAACCCAAAACCGAAGAGCTGCCGAAAGTGCCCGCAGCCGAAACCGTGGTAACTCCGCCGAAGAATTAAAGGGGAGCCAGAGCGAACAATATATACCGCCGGGGGATATCCCCCGGCGGTATTTGCCAATATATAAGTAAAACACCACCTCCTTCAGGGGGTGGTGCTAATAATCGCAGCCCCGTTCTCATGGGCGGGATGCCCATGCCACAGGCAGGCATGGACCCCCATCCCCACTATCCACATGTCAAAAAAATTGTCAAAAAAAACCCCCATTCCCCACTGTGCATATCGCATTTCTCGTGTTATACTCGGGTAGTATATAGGGGTTCACAATGTGACTGCGCTGTGCGTGATTTGGCCTTAATGGTCCTGATCCAACACTTCCAATCCGGGGCCTGATACATCGACGGTAGCAATGCCCATCTGGGCGTGGTGAATGTCGTAACGCAAAGGCACCCCCCTTTTTTAAAGGGGTTCAAGACTCACAGGCACACGGCAGTGCGGTTACATTGTGGCGTTATCCGGGGCGGTCCAGCTGGGCCGCCCCAATTCATAGCAATTTGAGGGGGATTCATGATGATCAGCGCGCCTCCGCTCCTCGGAGCACATTTCAGCACCAGCGACGGGCTGGCCACTATGGTCTATGCCGCCATCGTGGCGGGAGCCAACTGCGCCCAGATATTCACCAGCAGCCCGCAGCAATGGCGCGATAAATCGCACAAACACGAGGAAGTGGAGAAGTTCCGCGCCGCGCTGGAGGAGACGGGCTTCGGGCCGATCATCTCGCACGACAGCTACCTGGTGAACCCCGCCTCCCCCGACGAGGTGATCCTGGCAAAGTCGCGCGCGGCCCTGCGCGAGGAGATCGCCCGCTGTGCCCAGCTGGGCATCGGGCATATCGTGATGCACTGGGGTGCCCACAAGGAGAGCACGCCGGAAGCCGGGCTGCAGACGCTGGCGGATACCCTCACCGGCCTTATCCCCCTGGCGGACGACGCCGGAGTGCAGATATTGCTGGAGACCACCGCCGGGCAGGGAACGACGCTGGGGAGCAGCTTCGCGCAGTACAATCAGCTCTTCGCGTTAATGCCCGAGCACGCGCACATCGGTGCCTGCCTGGACACCTGCCACATCTTCGTCGCGGGCTACGACATCCGCACCGATGCCGGCTACCAGCAGGTGATCGCTGAATTCGACCAGCACGTGGGCCTGCAACGGCTGAAATGCATCCACATGAACGACACCGCCAGCGCCCCCGGCAGCCACCTGGACCGCCACGCCCACATCGGCACCGCCCAGCTAGGCGACGCCACCTTCCGCCGCATCATGAACGACCCATGCCTGATAAATGTAGCCAAAATCCTGGAGACCCCAGGGGGAATAGCGATGCACGCAGAGAACATCGCCCGGCTGCGGGGTCTGTGTGCGGGGTAATTCGTGCGACCACCTGAAGGCTGCTGTGCCATGGGCGTCCCGCCCATGAGAGCGGGCATTGGTTTCTGTACTTTTTGCACTTTTCATGGGCGGGACGCCTATGCTACCAGGGATCACTTCAACGGCGATAGCCCGTATTTCATCCGCAGTTGCTGGGCTACTGTCCAGACTTTGGGGTCGTCCTGTAGTAGGTTGATGAAGTTAGTGGTGCTGATACCCAGGCGGTCGGCGGCACCGCTGACGTGGCCTTCATAGGCTACCAGCAGATCCAGCACGGTGGCGATTATCTGCAGGTAGCGTGGGTTGCGCGGGTTCACCTTCAGTTTGCCTTTGTTGTTCAGTTGTTCGCGTACCTCGGGCGGCACCTGGAAGCTCTCGATGTCGATCTCGCGGCGCTCGTCGAGCATCAGGGCGTGGCGCAGGCGATCCATGGCCAGCGTGCGGTTCTCTCCCTGCAGCCGGTGCTCGTTGGCGATAGCGGCCACGCCGGTGGGCAGGTGCACCATGCGGATGGCGGAGTGCGTTTTGTTGCGCTTCTGCCCGCCGCGTCCGCTGGCGCGCCCGGCCTTCCAGTCGCACTGTTTCAGCAGCTCTTCGTCTGACAGATCCCAGTAGGGCATCAGACCCTCACTCTGCCGGTGAAGGCGGTGACGGCCGGGCCAGTCATATAGATGTGCTCGTCCGCGCCCCAGCTGATATGCAGCGGGCCGCCGGGCAGCTCCACGGTGGCGGTACGCTCCGCGCGCCCGGTGAGCACCGCAGCCACCAGCGTGGCGCACGCTCCGGTGCCGCAGGCCTGGGTGATGCCCGCGCCGCGCTCCCACACGCGCATGCGCAGGTGGGTGGGGGAGATAACCTCGACAAATTCCGCGTTAATCTTGCGGGGGAAGGACGGGTGATTCTCCACCAGCGGGCCGTATTGCTCCAGCGGGAAACGCTCGACATCCTCCACAAAGGTGATGGCGTGCGGATTGCCCATGCTCACGGCGGTGGTGGCGAAGGTGCGCCCCGTCACCTGCAGCGGCTCATCTATCACCTGCCCCGGTGCCCCGAGCATGGGGATCTCCGCGCGCTCCAGCCGCGGCACGCCCATGTCCACACGCACGGCACTCACTTTGCCGTCGGTGACAGTCAGCTCCGCGCCGATCATCCCCGCCAGCGTGGCGATAGCCAGCGTGGTTTTGGCGGTCAGCCCGGTATCGTAGAGGAATTTGGCGAAGCAGCGGATGCCG
Organism: Armatimonadota bacterium; assembly: GCA_038215455.1. GTDB lineage: Bacteria > Armatimonadota > Hebobacteria > CAIYQO01 > CAIYQO01 > CAIYQO01. The sequence continues at coordinate 3,572 of JBBQQW010000126.1, read as the reverse complement.
TTGCCGCACATCTCCGGCTCGCTGCCATCGCTGTTGATAATGCGCATACGGAAGTCCGCGTCCGTGGCAGGCAGCACCATTATCAGCCCATCGGCCCCAATCCCCCGGTGCCGGTCGCACAGCCGCACCGTGGCCGCCACCAGCTCCGCCACGTTATCACCACGCAGGCAATCCACCACAATAAAGTCATTGCCCAGCCCATGCATCTTGGTAAAATCTATCATAGCCATATTTGCAACCCCATTGCGAGTATTATAGCAGTATCTGGTGGGGAATTCCAAACACTGATGTGGGGGAATTGCGTCATGATGATAGACAGTTGCAACAATGAGTAATTGTTACTGACTGACTTTTACTCAGATATGATATAATGCCTGCATCAGTTCCCCATCCACACGTGAAATGGGGTTCATCTTCGCAGCCCCGGTATTTATGCCTGGGTTATGGAACTTGGAACTAGCTCGAAGGGAGTACATGATGATATGCCCGAAATGCCAGGCCGAATACCGGCCCGAGTTAGCTGAGTGCCCGGCCTGCCGGGTGCCACTGACGGAGCCTCCGTATGAGCCAATGGAGCTGGTGACGGTGTACCAGAGTGGCGATATGGGGCGAATGATGCTGGCGAAGAATTTCCTCGAAGCAGCAGAGATACCCTATATCGCAAAAAATGAAGAGATGCAGGGGTTATTCGGCTGGGGTACTATCCCCTACGGCTACAATCTGGTCATCGGCCCGATGGAGATCAACGTACATCGCAAAGATGTCGATGCGGCGCTGGAGATCCTCAAGGATTTGGACGACGAAGGGGAAGAGGTTGAGTAGGTGGGCTGGCCATACCATATTTAGCATCACTCGCCGTGGTGTGCGTGCTTAATAATACTATTAGTCTGCTTTTTCCCGCCGTCTTGCAATTAGGCCAGGTTTTTATAGAATTCGGTAAGATGTTTATGCTATTCGGCGTTATTTTTGCGATAAAGAAAATTGATGGCATCAATAGATACGATACGCTAATACTCATTGCCTCGCTAGCAATAGCTGGCGCAAGTGTAGTTAAGATTTTATTCTACTACCTGGAAAATTCCGTAATCATGGCGATTATATTAAGATAGAGCGTGCTCTAGCGCCATCCCGCCTTGATGATTGTGTAGTGAGGCTAACAGGCTTGCACTCTCGAAACAAGCCTGGGAATCTGGAACTATCAGAGGCAACCACTCCACTCCCAAACGAGTCCCCAAGTGGGGACTTCGGGGCAGGGCCTTTGTTACCTGCCCGTTTTGCTGCAAATTCCCTGACACCACTGATTTTTCGCAACCTTCATCACCCCGCTGTGTCAATAATAGTAGTATCATTAGAATCGTGGGCGTTTGCCCGCAGGAGGTTTTTTTATGCGAAGATTAGCTGGTCTTCTTCTACTCATCGTGCTTGTTGTCGCAGGTTCCATACCTGCATTGGCAGCTTTCACCGATACGGCGCACCCTTATATGCTTTGGACTAAGGACGAAGCAGCGGCCATCCGTAAGCAGATTGACACGGAACCGTGGGCCAAAACGCAATATGAGCGCATGGGTACTATACCCGGCCAGAGCAAGGTCTACATGAATCTCTTCAAGTACGCGGTGATGGGCGACCAGGCCGCGGCGAAGATTGAGAAAGACTACCTGATGAGCTTCGCCGGCACCAACCCCGCCAGCTACGAAGGCAAGCTCGACCAGGATGCGCGCCACCTGGACAACTACCTCAGCGCCCTGCGCTACGATACCCTCTATGAATTACTCACCCCGGCAGAACGCAAACGCGTGGAAGACACCTTCCGCGTCTATATCAGCTACCAGCTGAACGATGACAAGCGCATCTATGGCAAATTCGACTGGCTGCCCAACATGCAGTGGCCGCGCCCGATGGCCGCCTATCTGATGGCGATTGCGCTCAAAGATCAAGACCTGATCACCAAAAGCTTCAACGACCGCTGCGGCTGGAAATGGTACCTGGATGAATACATCTCCGACGGCTATTTCTACAATGAAGAGTTCGGCAAGCAGTACTCGATGATCGGCGCGATGCTGCTCTACTGCCGCGGCATGGAGCGCCTCGGCATGGATGACATGGGCTACGGCTACACCGGCAAGGGTGGCGCTACTATGCGCCATTACCTCGAAAGCATCATCATGCTGGGCTATCCGCAGCTGGATATGGGTACCACGCGCCCCGCCTATCCCCGCCTGGCAATGGGCGATGCCAAGGGTGGCGGCGGTGCCAAGGGTGATGGCGGCCTCTCTGGCGTCTTCATTCAGCACAATAACATTAATGGGTACTATACCAACGGCACCGGCGGCAATGTACTCTTTACCTGGTCGAATATGAACGGCCGTGATCACACTAACCGGGTGGTAGAGCGCATGGCTATCCCGCTCTGGTTCGAGATCGCCGCGAAGAAATGGCCCGACGGCGGGTTTGATTACTTCCTGGCACAGATGCGCAGCCCGGCAGAGGATAAATATTACCCGACGCTCTACTTCGGGCTGGAGCCGGTGGATCCGGCTGCTGTTAAGGCACCCGCCGCGCCATCGTGGGTGTCACCCACACGCGGCGTCGCCATGCTGCGCGCTGACGAAAGCGCCAACTACTGGGCCGGCGCTGCCCCTGCTGTAGGGGTACGCTTCGCCACGCAGTACGTACATCAGGTGAATGACGCCTTTTCCATCTCGGGGTTCTATGCGTTCAACCGACCGCTGTATATCAACCGCCAGCACTCGCCCAACTATGCCAATACCGATCCGGGCTGGAGCAGCAGTGCACGTAGCCACAGCACCGTGATGGTGGATGGGCAGGAGCCGAATACCATCGGAGTAGTGCCGGTACGCAGCGACTTCCAGGCACCGGTGAAGTTCATCGCTGCCCGCGCCAAGGGCGTCTATGACGACGTAGACCAGACGCGTGCGCTCTTCCTCACCAAGGATTATCTGCTGGATTTCTTCCGGCTGGGAAGCCCCTACGCACGAAACTACCAGTGGGCAGTGCAGCCGCTGGGCCATGCCTACCCGGACAACGCGAATGACTTTGCGTCAACTACTAACCTGATCGGCACCTACTTTGACCTGGCCAATGAGAAAAGCTGCGTCACCAACAATAACTGGGCCATCACCACCGTGCAGAGCAGCGCTGGCGCTGACCCCGCCACCGCCCCGTATGGCAAGAGCTTCTTCGAGAACCGCATCGGAGTGCGCGTGAATATGCTCGGTGAGCCGGGCACCATCGTCACCACCGCCATGGCACCAGTCGGCAAGCAGATCCGCGACCGCTTCAACTACGGTGCCGATGAGCCGGGCGGGGTCACCGTGCTGGCACAGCGCAGCGCCATGAATACTACCTTCAGCGCGTTGCATGAACCATTCAAAACCACCGGCAAGGTGAGTACCTTCACCAAAATCGCCGAGACTGCTGATGCCCTGCTGGTGAAAGTCACCGGCATCGACATCAACGACCGCGCCATGGTCAGCTTCGGCGATAACGCTGGCAAAGAGACGACCATCGGCGGTGAGAACGAGTACTACAGCTTTACCGACCACGCTTAT
>JBBQQW010000125.1:0-7685 GCA_038215455.1 Armatimonadota bacterium | reverse complement strand
GGGCTAAAGTATTTCTCGCGGCACCCGCTTCATACCTGGGCGAAGATATGGCCGCGACCTGTCGTCTCTGGCGGGAAGAAAAGGAACCGGCGACAGACCCGCTGGCCACGCAAATATTCGCGCCGGGCAGCCCGGCGAGTCCGTTGCAGGTGAAGCGCACGCTCGATGCCGCGTTACTGAATGCCAAAGTAGATTTCCTCTTCAACAGCTATGCCACCGACATCCTGCGTGATGACAAGGGCAATATCGCCGGAGTGGTTATCGCTAATCGTGCCGGGCGACAGGCGGTGACGGCCAAAGTGATAATCGACGCAACCGACCGCGCCTGGGTAGCGCGTATGGCGGGTGCCAACTTTACGCCGTATCCTGCCGGGAAACAGAAATTCACGCGGGTAGTCATCGGCGGTGAAGACAGACCGGTAAGCGGTGCCACTATTCGCCATTCAAAGCAGAAATATTGGGAAGGTTATAATGAATATAGTATCACCGAATATGACCTGAATCTGGAGATGAAAGATGGGTCATATACCAGTTGGACGGCGGCAGAACAGCAGGCACGCGACCTCACTGATACTCCGGCACAGGCTCTGGCTTCTGATCGCCTGTTTCAGGTTCCTCCCGATAACATGAAAGGTGCTGGCCAGTCATCCGGCGAGTGGAATAGTGTGGAGAGTCTGTCGTTGGACGCCTTCCGCCCGGCGGGCCTGAAGCAGCTGTATATCATCGGTGGTTGTGCAGATATCTCGCGTGCGCAGGCCGAATCGTTACTTCGCCCTGATGCGCTGATGGCGATGGGTCGGCGCATTGGAGCTGCTGCTGCATTGGAAGCAAAAGATATTCCGGCGCTCACAGGTGTAAACCTGACGGGGAAAACCGAGAAGCAGATCATGCCTGGAACTGTGTGTGAAGAACTGAATGGTATGCGCCCGGGCAAGCCACGTGCGACTATCAAATCAACCGCACATTCTATACCAGTCATCGCATCCTACGATGTGGTGGTGATCGGTGGTGGCACCAGCGGTTGCCCTGCAGGTATCGCAGCCGCGCGACAGGGGGCGAAGACGTTGGTGGTTGAGGCACTGAATAGCCTGGGCGGTGTGGGTACCATGGGGGCTATCGCCTCCTATTGGAATGGCTACCGGGGGGGCTTCACCAAAGAAGTGCCGGGTGATAAAACCTGGAGTATTACCGAGCGTGCCCAGTGGTGGCGCACGACATTGCGCAGCGCGAAGGCGGATATCTGGTTCGGCACCATGGGCGTCGGCTCGGTGGTGGAGAATGGCCGCGTAGTGGGTGTAGTGGTAGCTACTCCGCAAGGTCGTGGAGTGGTGCGGGCAAAGGTAGTGGTGGATTCTACCGGCAGTGCCGATATCGCCATAGCTTCCGGGGCGACGCCAATCTACACCGATGATACCGAGATCGCCGTGCAGGGCACCGGACTCCCGGCGCAGGGTGTAGTCCCCCAACACGATAACACCGACTTCACTTTGACTGACGAGACAGATATGCTCGACGTATGGCGTTTGTTCGTCGCCACACGCAAGGATAACCCAAATTCATTCGACGTAGGGCAGTTAATTGATACCCGCGAACGTCGGCGTATGGTGGGTGACTTCACACTGTCTATCCTGGATGAGGTGAACGGGCGTAAATACCCGGATACCATCTGCCTTTCCTATAGCGACTTTGATACCCACGGATATACCGTTGACCCATACTTCTCCATGGAGCACCCGGATAAGCACATGCTCTCTACCTATACCCCTTACCGTGCATTGTTACCGAAGGGTCTGGATGGCATCATTGTAACGGGTCTGGGTATCAGCGCGCATCGCGACGCCATGCCGCTTATACGTATGCAGGCTGATCTACAGAATCAGGGCTATGCAGCGGGTCTGGCGGCGGCGATGGCGGTAAAGCAAGGTGGCTACACCCGTAAAATAGATATCAAGAATCTTCAGGATCAGCTCGTCAAAAAAGGAAACCTCCCCGCCAGCGTATTGACGGATGTGGATACCTATCCGATGACTACGGCACAAATTAACGAAGCGATTGATATGATCAAGCAGAATTATCGCGAAGTGTCGGTGCTGCTGGCGCAACCGGAACAATCGATACCACTATTGAAACAGACGCTCAATAAGACTGCGAATAATGATGATAAATTGATATACGCGCATATCCTCGCCTTGCTGGGTGATAATACCGGTGTGGAGATTATGCTGGATGCCGTGTCTTCATCATCCTGGGATAAGGGATGGGATTATCGCGCTGCGGGACAATTCGGCCCCTCGATGAGCCGACTTGATAGTATAATATATGCGTTGGGCAAAACGAAGGATAAACGTGCGGAACCGGTGATTGTGGCGAAACTGAAGAAATTGAATGCGAAGAGCGAATTCTCCCACACGCGCGTGGTATCGTTGGCACTGGAGGAGATCAGTGACCCGGCAGCGGCGCCAGAGCTGGCTAACTTGCTCCGTAAACCGGGCATCGGTGGATATGTCATGCCTGCCGATGATCTCAACAATGACCTGCGCACTGAACCACCGCGCGGGCCGTCATTGCGCGAGATTACCCTGGCGCATGCACTCTATCGCTGCGGTGATGAGGATGGCCTGGGAGAGGGTCTGCTGCGCGATTACGCCAACGATATTCGTGGTCATTTTGCTCGTCATGCGCAGGCGGTACTGGCTAAAGGAAAAAGCGCACCGCATTAAGGTTTACATAGGAGGATAGCATATGAAGACTAAGCTTCGCTGGGGAATTATCGGTGCCGGGCATATCGCCGGTTCGTTCGCCAAAGGGATGGCGGATTCACTGACCAGTGAACTCGTTGCCGTGGCCAGTCGTTCGCTGGAGAATGCACAGAAATTCGGCGCTGAGCATAGCATCGAACGCTGCTACGGAGATTATACCGAACTGCTCGCTGATAGCGGGGTGGACGCGGTATACATCGCCAACCTGCACCCGCAACATGCTGAATGGGCGATAAAAGCTGCCCAGGCGGGGAAGCACATCCTCTGTGAAAAGCCGATTACCATGAATTATGCCCAGGCGCAAGCGGTGGTGAATGCGGCACGCGAAAACGACGTATTTCTCATGGAAGCCTTCATGTATCGTTGTCATCCGCAGACAGATAAACTGATCGAGGTGATTCAATCAGGCATCATCGGCCAGGTTCGGCTAATCCGGGCGACCTTCAGCTTCAACGTCGGTGACAAGCCGGAGACGCGTACCTGGGCACATGAGCTGGGTGGTGGCGGTATTCTCGATGTCGGCGGATACTGCGCCAGTATGGCCCGCCTGGTGGCCGGCGTGGCGCAGGGGAAAGCTTTCGTAGATCCCGATGAGGTAACAGCGGTAGGGGTGATCGGGAAGACGCGGGTGGATGACTATACGGTGGCGGCCATGAAGTTCCCCGGCGATATCCTCGCAGAACTAAGCTGCGGTGTGCAGCTGAATCAGGATAATACCGTGCACATTTTCGGTTCCGCTGGTAACATCCTCATCCCCATGCCCTGGCAACCAAGTCGCAACAACACTGGCGAACAGATCATCATCAATCGTGCCGGTGCGGAGACGCAGGTGCTGGAGATCCCGCTGGAACGCCACCTCTACAGCTATGAGATCGATGTCATAGCCAACAACCTTGCTGCGCGGCAAGCGCCTGAGATGAGCTGGGATGACACGCTGGGCAACATGAAGACGCTGGACCGCTGGCGCGCGGCAATCGGGCTGGTTTATGATTTCGAGTAAATCATTGGGGGCGTATGTTCGATGAGTATACGCCCCAATAACTATTCCTTCGGAGCCGTGAAACTCACCGTGAAGCCATAATCGCTCTTCGCCAGCGCATCGGCCAGCTCGGTGGTTTTCACCTTCGCATCTGCAGCAAAGGTTACTTTCACTCTTCTCCCGGTATCGTCCAGCGTGACTTCATTCACCCCGGTGACGGTCTTCAAGCGTGCCGGTATCTCGGTGAAGCAGCCGGCGCACATCTTATCCGCGCCTTTGCACATGGTGGTATCGACATAAAGAAGTAGACGGGCATCGTAGTTATCTAACTCGATCATTTTATTGACGAATTCGCTCGCGGTGAAGAGCGCTTCATCGAGCGTAGCGGTAACTTGTGGCGGATCCAGCGTCGCCTTCACCTCGGTTACCCCGGCTTGTTTGGCCAGTTCGCCGGCCATCGCATCTATGCAGGGCTGACAATCCGCGTTATAAAGCTTGGCAATCACCGGCACCAGCACTGGTTTAGTGTCCACGGCATGGGCGATAATCCCTAATGTCATCAGGCTCAATAGTATCAGCGTTAATACGATATTTTTCATAACTTCTCCACTATTGCAGGTCAGTTGCGGTGACTTTTTTAATTAGTTCATCTACCTGCGGTTGTTGCTCGGGCGTCAGCACTTCACGTGCTTTCCGCCAATACTCATGGCGAAGGCTGGAAACTTCTGCAGATAATCGCTGATAGTCGCCATTATCAGCCTGCATTTTCTCAATATCTGTCCGTTCGTTTTTCTTTGCTTCTACCTTCTTAGTCAGTTCGACACCGGCATCATCGAGTGGTTTCTTCAATGGTGCCAGTTTGGTGCGATATTCGTTCTCTAAATCCTCAATTTTCGTCTTCTGTTTATCAGTCAGTTGTAGTTCATCACCATGACGAATAAGGAATTGTGGCACGGGGGAGATTCCTTTGGCAACTGTGCTTTCTACATTACGTTCAATAATAGGTGGTTTCTTCGGTGCTAGTCGTGTCTGATAAAATACGTATCCACTGATGATCAAGCACATCGCTATTGCTATCAGGGTGGCTTTGCCCAGGCGCTGTTTCATTCGTTAGTTCCTTCTGTATCTGGTGTTCTAGTTTTGCGGCCCGTCGCTTTGGCGACCAGCTTGATGAAGTCATCAGCATAGGTGTGCAGGATGGGAATGTCAAGCAGTGAGAGCACCGTGCCGATGACCAGCCCGCCGATTACCGCAGTGGCCAGCGGGCTGTAAGCATCCATCCCGGTGCGTGGGAAGAAGGCTACCGGCGACATAGCGATGATTGTTATCATGGTGGTCATCAGGATAGGCCGGAGCCGCTGCGGGCAGGCGGTAGCCACCGCTTCATCGCGTGGCACGCCGGACTCGCGGTATTTCATGATCAAATCGATGAGCAAGATAGCGGTGGTGATATCCATGCCGGTGAGGACGATCACGCCGAGGATCGACACTGTGCTGAACGCCTGGTGCATCAGGAAAAGGAAGAGGAAGACGCCGGACAGCTCCAGCGGGAGCGAGAAGATCATCTGCAATGGCTGCAGGAAGCCGCGGAACTGCGCCACCAGCACCAGGTAGATGAAGAGGATAGCCAGCGCGAGGCCGATGAGCAGGCGTTTGAAGCTGTCCATCATCTGTGTCATGTCGCCGCGCACTTCAATGCCGTACCCCGGCGGGAAGTTCACCTGCTGCATCGCCTGGTTCTGTACGTCCATGGAGAGATCCATAGAGGGCCGGCTGCCCGGGCGGTAATAGCCCATGATATTCACCGCGCGGCGCAGCCCGTCATGCTCTATCAGCGATGGTGCCTGCCGATAGGTTATCTCTGCCAGTGAGTTCAGTGGTAATTGTTTGCCGTTGGGTGTGGTAATTATTGTATGCGCCAGGTCACTCGCCCCCAAGCGCTGGTCGGCGGCATAGCGCACCAGGATAGTATTCTGCCGGATGTTCGGAAGACGCCAGAATTCGCTGGTCAGCCCACCTTTTAGGGCATAATATGCCTGGTCAGAAACCTCCGCGACACTCATGCCTACCTGTGCGGCGCGTACCGGATCAACTTTCACCTCGTAGTCGGGCTGGCTCATATCCCAGCTACTGGCCACCTGGTACATCCCCGGTGTTTTGCGCGCGATATCGGCAACTTGATTGCCCATGTCGGCGAGGGTCTGCGGGTCTTTTCCATACACCAGCAGCTGTATCGGAGCCGAGGAGGAGGCCATCACATCTGAGCCCATCTCCTTAATCTGCAGTCGGCGAATGCCCGGAATCGAGGCAATTGCCTTTTGTTGAACGTCATCAATAACCTGCCAGATTGTCTTCTTCCGATCATTTTTGTCGGTGAGGGTAATCATGAAGGAGGCGGCATTTACTGAAGGCATGGCATAGCCGGTGTAGTAGGCACCGGTGGACTCGAAGTTCGTTTCCGCGCCAATTTCTGCAGATACCTTGTCAATCTCCGGGTGTTGCAGCATCAACTGCTCAATTTTTGTCACTGCATCTTCTGTGGCCGCAAAGGAGGTGCCCGGCTGCATCTCTAACGCACCATACGCCTGCCCGACATCGGCGAGCGGCATCATCTCCGAGCCAATGAAGTAGTAGAAACCGAAGCCAATGATGATCGTCGCCAGCACGCGCGCCATATTGACGAAGCGGTGAAGCAGCATCCAGCGGATGAGTCGCTCATAGCCCCGTTCCAATGCATCCAGCCAGCGCTGCACCGGCAGCAGCAAGCGCCGATAGAACCAGCCGCTGCGCTCCTGCGCCAGTTCCTCGTGCGGCTTCAGCAATGCCGCAGCCATGATACTGGTGAGAGTGAAGGATACTAACATTGAGGAGAGCAAACCTAGGATAATCGGCCACACCAGCCCGACGAACATCTGCTGCACGATACCGCCACAGAAAAGCAGTGGGATCAGCGCCAGGCAGAGTACCAGCGTGGCGGCGATTACCGCCAGCCGCACCTCGGTGATGCCGTCGATAGTCGCCTGCCGCGAAGTTTTGCCCATGCGCAGATGGCGCTCTACGGCGTGTATGTCGATGATAGAGTCATCTACCAGCCGACCAATAACCAGCAAAAGGCCGATGAGGGTGCTGGAGTTGAGTGTCAAACCCAGTGGAATGAGTAATAGTACCGCCATGGCCAGCGATATCGGTATAGTGGTGAGGCTGATAATGGTACCACGCCATTCGCCAAGGAAAAATAGTATGGCGATGCCGGTGAGCAGGATAGCCAGCCCCAGCTCCTCGTACATATTGCGGAATAGGATGCCCACAAAGCGGGCATTGTCGTAGGCGACCTCAAAATGGATGCCCGGATATTGTTTCTCCAGCAGCGCCAGTTTCTTCTTCACCGCTTCAATCACGATGGGCGAGGAGGCGTCTGGATCCTGCAGCACCGCCACCTCAATGGCATTGCTAGTCACCCCGTCGTGCAGATAATGATAGGCACTGCGTCGTTCCCAGTGCGTATCCTCCACACGGGCCACGTCGCGCAGATATACGGTGAGGGGTGGAGAGTTATCCTGGGCAGCAGTGACAAGTACCGGGAGCTTGAGCAGATCCTCCGGTTTCTCGACCTTATTATTCATGCGGATGATGGCTTCGTTGGCACCAGAAGTTAAGGTACCACCGGGCTTGGAGACGTTTGATTTATCGATGGCATCGCGCACGGCGGTAATACTAAGGCCATATGCAGCGAGTTTAGTGCGATCTACTATCACCTGCAATTGTCGCCGATATCCGCCAAAAGGTACTACGGAATAAACGTTAGGTACGGTTTTTACGCTATTCACAATTTCATTATCGGCCAGTTCACGCAGTTTTTCCGGTGTCCAGCTTTCGTCACCGGTAAGGGCCAGCGCCAGTACCGGGATATTTAGTGGGTCTATGGCCAGCACCCAGCTGGGTTTCAG
>JBBQQW010000124.1:0-7802 GCA_038215455.1 Armatimonadota bacterium | reverse complement strand
CCTGGGCAATATCCACGATTACGATACCTTCATCAGCGAGCTGGCGGATATCTACCGCGGAGTGGCGTGTACTCTCAAGCCCGACGCCTACCTGGTGATCGTCATCCAGAACTACCGCGCCCCCGACGGCGAGGTGAAACCGCTGGCCTGGGACCTCACCCACGCGCTGAAAGATGACCTGCTCTTCCAGGGGGAGAAAATCTGGATACAGAACAGCAAACCGCTGGGCATCTGGGGCTACCCCCGCATCTTCGTCCCCAATTATCACCACCATTATTGTCTGATCTTCCGCAATCGGAAACCGGTAAGATGAAGAGGTGTGTGGTATAATAATTATATTAGGAATTAGTAGCGGTGAATCCCATAGCCCATCCTGATGGACTGGGCTGAGCTATAGGCTGGCGGGTTTGAACACGCTAAACCAACCTTGGAATTTGGAACTATCTTCCTTCAGGAGCAGCATTGACCGAACGTGATAATTTTCTCACTGCATTGGCGGGCAAGCAGCTGGATGCGGTGCCAACGCCATCTTCCTGGGCATCCCACCGGCAAATTATGCGGCGGCATTGGCCGTCTGGCGCGAGGAACGCAGATATTGAAGACTGACAATAAAACCTTCACTATAGTCACCCCCGTCCGTGCGATTATTGACTTCTTCGCGCGGCAGGTGTCGAAATATTTCACCGGCAAGCAGGAGATGCCCGCGGTACCGCCGAGTACCGGCAAGCCGCTCATCCTCTTTTTGCACGGCTACGGCGGCTCGCCGCGCAACTTCTACTGGTTCTACCAGCGGTTGCGCCCGGTGCTGGGCGACTGTTTTGATTTCGCCTGGCCGGCGATGGATCCGGCCATGGGCATGGTGCCCGAGCAGAACGCGCTGATGCTGGTGGAATATCTGCAGCAATACGGCGTGGGCGAGCGCGATATCCACATCATGGGGCACAGCGCCGGTGGGCTGGTGGGGCGCTGCTATCAGCACCTGCCCGGGGCAGGGAACGTCTGCAGCCTCATCATGACCGGCACGCCCAATGGCGGGGTGAATTGCTTCAACCTGCTCCCCGTGCATTGGCTGCGCTCCCACGGATTCCAGCAGCGCTTCAACGACCGTTATCCGCCCCTGCCCCACGTGCGGCACCTGCTGCTGACCGGGCACAAGGGCATCAATGCATTGGAAGGCTTCCCCAATGACAACGTCGTCGGACGCTGGAGCACCCTACATTTCCCACCAGAAATCACCCCGGAGCACCATGACTTCCCGGTGAACCACTGGGAGATCGTGGAGGACGAGGCAGTGGCGCAAGCGATACTGACGTTTCTGCAGAATTCATCCGCGACCCCGTGAACTGCGTGGATGCCAGCAGGTTATTAGCATAGGCGTCCCGCCCATGCCTGCACCTACTCGATCACAACCGCTCCATCCTTATAGCTCCCCGCATCCCTGCGGGTAGTTTTAGTGTGAAGTCACCATTATACTGCTTCGCCGAGAATATCTGATAGGTACCGGGGGGTGGGGTGAGGTTGGTCAGATCCAGCGTACCGCCAGCCGTCAAGGTACCCTCGACTGCTACTGGCTTGTTCAGCGTGTTGAAGCGCCAGTTGGCATGTTCCTTGCTGGTGAGGTCACCTTTGACTTTCAAGACACCGAGGGCAATGTCAACGGTGCCGTCCGTCGTCAGCGCGGCCAGCCCGCAGCCGGTGCGCGTGTTGCAGGTGGCGGTTGCCCCCTGCAACAGTTGCAGTTGCAGGAATTGCCCACCGCGTTTGGCCATAGGATTTGCCACGCGGAAAAATTGCCCGGGATCCGCGGGATCGCTGTAGAAATCAACCGCCCCCTGCTTCACCAGGAAGGTGGTGCCGGGAGAATAAACCTGCGAGCACATCAGCGCCAGCGTCGCGGGGCCGTCCTTCACCAGCTGCACTGGATTATCACTGTCTGCCCCAAAATAGCAGCGTGAATCCTCGAAATATGCCCCGGTAAGGATCAAATCCTTCTCGGTGCGGATAGTCAACGCTTTACCCGCGCCTACCACGCCATCGTAATACTGCGTAGCGCTTTTCACCAGCCAGGTGTTTTTTGTGCCCTTGTAAAAATCCACTACACCATGGTGTGTGTGGTTGCCATTACCACTGCGCTTGTGCACCGTAGGCAGGGAGGCAGTATTGTGGGAGACGTAAGTTACGTCCTCCAGGAAGAGCACCGAGAAGCCATTCGGCCCCCATTGCTGCAAGTCAGGGAAACCCATGTAATCGGAACGAAACGCCGGATCAAACTCTACCACTTCTTCCCCGGTGGTACCGGAGACGAAAATTACCCGCGCCTCGATAATACTTGGCAACTGGTTGTTGATCTGTGCGGTAGCCGTAAATAACGTTTTGGCACCGTTGCTCATACGGATGAAGCTACTCGATAACCCGGCATCGGCAATTTGCCAGGTGCCGCCGAAATTCAAGGTACCGCCATCAATCAGGACGTTGGTCAAACCAGTACCGCGTATCGTTCCATTGAATTCTCCGCCATTGGGGAAGCGAACCGCCCCCTTGCGGGTATCAAAACGCACGGTGTAAGCGGAACCGGTGATGCCCTTGTTGATAGTGAGAGTTTTATCCATCGGCGCTAGCGTGTAGCCTGGCGTGGTGAAGGCCAGCGAGCCGACGGTGATATCCTCACCCAGCGATACCGTGCCCGCCTGGCCGCCGAATACCACATCCTGCCCGGCAGTGAAGGCCGTCTCGGGCTTCAGCTCGTTCCACTGCATATTTTTCGTATCCCAGGTGCCGTTACCACCCTGCGCCGCCCATTGAACTGGAGCGGCGCTGCAATTGATCATTGCCAGAGCGAGTATGCTGACCGAAAGCCAGCCCGTGATGTGCCAGGTGTTGCGCATGATATATCCTCCAAAGTTGGTTATGGTATTATTTCGGCAATGCCGGGGCGAAACGGCGCGGGAATTGCCACTTGCCTTCAGTGATTTGCCCTTTGAATTGCTCCAGTTGCTCGTAGGCATCGGGGTTATCTTGCACCAGCGCCTCCTTCGCCTCTTTGGCCCCTGCTACGCCCAGGAGTTCCAGCGCCAGTTGCGCTTCGGGAAGCGCCGGGTTTTCTGCAGCCAGCGCTTTTGCCCCCGCAATATCCTGCGCCAGGTAGGCGCGGAACAGGCGCGGGTAATATGCTACCGGGTTTGCCTTGATGAATTCATCAAGGAATGCGATAGCTGCAGGCGTGTTATTCTTCTGCACGGCCAGCAATGCGCGGTGGTAGTTGGCCTCCACGCCCGCTTTGCCAAAATCTACCGGCTCGCCCTTCTCCCACGCCACCAGCCCAGCCAGCAAGTCCGCCGCCGGGTTACCCTGCAGCTTCTTCGCGATGGCGGCGACTTCGGTCAGGTAGCCGTAGCGATAGGCGGTGTTGGCGATGCTGACGGCATATTCCGCATCGGCGATGTCGCCGCCTTTGGCGAGTGTCTGCGCAACGCCGATAGCATCGCGTGCCGTCGGGGCACCAATATTATTACAATTCTCTTCCAGTTCAAAGCGGAATTTGCCGCCAAGTTTGCTTACCTCTTTCAACTGATCGCGGGTATCGGTATAGCTCAGTGGGAAAGTGACGTCCCCTACCTGAGTACCGTCCAGCTTCACCATGAAACGTTTCCCGGTGATACCGGTGAGTGAATTATTCGGCCCCAGTGCACCAGCGGCGAGCAGTTTACCGTCTGCATCAGTGATCTCGGCTTTGGCGTCATGATTGGCAGTAAAGGAGTACTTCCCGTCTTTCTCGGTGATGGCGAAATCGCGGTTAGCGAAGGCGACACGACCGAGACCACTCACCGTATAGTAAGTCAACGAGTACTGCACCGGCTCAAAGCCAGGCCGCAGATGACCGGGATCCTCAAATACCTGACCGGAGCCGCACCAGAACTCCATAAAGCCACCGTCGCTGGAGGTGGTATAGAGCTTCATCCCCGGGGCATTCTTCTTATCGTTGATAATCAGGCTATTTGAGTCCGTGCGCGATGCATAAACGCCGCAGAATTCGTAATCGGTATGGAGCGCAAAGAGCGACACGCTCTTATAAGAAGGTTTACCGCCGTCGGCCATAAACGGTTCCACTGTCTGCCCACCATGCTGCATCACGTAACCGGCGGGATAAATAAGGTGCTGGGAATCATATCCTTCTGCCCACATACGCTGATTCGTCCATATACGGTCGCCCTGCGGCAACGGCAGCGGGTTGTCTACCCGGTAGGTGACGGTGTAGCGACTTTCGCCCGGTTTGATGGTCACCCACGCCGAGAGTATACGCGGTGAATAGCGGCCGTAGCGTGACATATTGCGTGGATCCTGCTGCGCGGTGAAGCGCATATTCATGGCCACGGTGACGGTGCCGTCGTCTGCTTTGATTACACGGTAACCGGCGGATTGCCGCACTCCCATGCCATGTTCAAAGAAGGGGAAACTCACCTCGGTCCAGCCAGCATCCCAGCCGATAACATCCTTAAAATCACCGGTCTCTTCCGCACGTGGATCCACCGTACCACAGAAAGCTTGCCCGCTCCGCAGGTCTACCGCATTCAGTACGCGCATACCTAAAGTCGGCACTATCTTCACCTCTATGAGGCCATTGTTTAGTGTGACCAGCGGGAATGTAGCCTCAATTACCGGTTGCTGTTCATCAATCAGCTGCTGCAGTTCGCCCTTCAGACGCAATACTTCGGCGTCGACACCCTGCGCTTGTGTCATTTCTGCATACACCGGCTCCCAGATAGCCTTCAGCGCGATGGCCTCCGGGGTATTTTTTCCATTGCGCGGTAGCGCATCCCAGGCCTTCTTTGCGTCCAGTGCCGCCTTGCCTGCAGCGCCGCGCCCGTCAAAAAAAACTTTCTCTACGGCGATTTTGCGCGCACTGATCTGCGCATTGAGGGGGTCGGTCTTCTCTCGGGGGGGATTCGCCGGATACATGCGGTTTGCATCATAGGCCACACTCGTCTTTATCCGGTGGGTAGTCAGCTGATCACTCACTACCACCGGGGCCGCAGCCCAGATTGCCGACACCAGCAGGCCCAAAGTGGCTACCAGTGCGCTCAAGCGCAACTTCATAATCATATAACTGCCTCTTAATAATTATTCTCTATATCCTACAGACACCCTGTCTGGCCGAAGGTCTTGTAAATTCTGCTTACCACATATTCAAAAATACCCGTGAAGTAGTGAACAAGAGGTGTGATAATAAGGAGACATGAAATCCGGGGTACGCTTTTCGAAGCATGGCCTCTTTAGATTAACATCTTCCCCGGATTTCATCCGGGGCTACGATTTCTTCCGCTTGAATGGTAACTTACCGTATCAGCGCTTATTGAGCTTGGTTCCGGCCGGGGGGGTAGGTGAAACCAAGTTTGCCCAGCCGTAAACGATTGGGCTTGTGGGCTTACGCCGAACGTCCTTCGGACGGGATCGCTTGCCCTCACCCGTCCCGCCCGAATGGGCGATTGGCCGGAGGCCTTCCAGCCTGGTCGTTCACGGCCAGGCCCGTAAGGACAGTTTGTCGCTAAAAACTATACTCCAGTCCATCACACTCGCAGGTTAAACATAGTATAATATCCCCACTATGCGCAAAAAACCACAGCTGACGCTAATACAGCCGCCGATCCTGGAGGAGAAGTATCCGGGGGTGCCGTTTCGCTTTGATCCGCTCTCGCTGCTGGTCATCGCTGCGCTGACACCGCGGGAAGATTTCGACGTGCGCATCATTGATGATTCCTTCGCCTGCTCGCTGGATACCAATATCGACCTCAATTCGGCGCTGGTGGGGATCACCGTGGTGAATGTCGGGGCCTCTGCGGCCTATGAGCTGGCGAGGATCTACCGCGAGCACGGCATCCCGGTGATCCTGGGTGGCGCACATGTCACCATGAACCCGGAGGACGCCGCCCCCCATGCCGACTGTATCGTTATCGGCGAGGTGGAGGACGAGTGGGGCAATATTCTGGCGGATTTCCGCGCTGGCAAGCTGAAGAGCGTCTACCACTGCGCCCCGCCGAACCCTATTAATATCACCATCGACCGCGACTTCATCCCTGACTATAAAAACGAATACCCGCTGCTCTCCGCTATCCAGACGACGCGCGGCTGCCCCAACCGCTGCGAGTTCTGCGCCCCGGCGATGATCTACGGGCAGACGATCCGCCACCGCCCGGTGGCCGATGTGGTGGCGGAGCTAAAAACGCTCAAAGCCCGCTACGGGCGCGACGTGATCGGCTTCACCGACGACAATATCAGCGGTGACCGCGCCTACCTGCGCGAGCTGCTCACCGCGCTCATCCCGTTGAAGATCCACTGGGCCTCGCAGATGTGCCTGGATGTGGCGCGCGATGCGGAGCTGATGGATTTGCTGGTGCGCAGTGGCTGCTTCTGCGCCTTCATCGGGCTGGAGTCCGTAAATCAGGCGACGCTGCGCGAGATCAACAAGAACCTGGATATCGACGAGATCCCGCAACTGCTGGCACGCTTCCGCGACCGCCGCATCATGGTCATCGGCTCCTTCAGCATCGGGCATGACCAGGATGACGAGCATGTATTCGCCGACACGCTGGCCTTCTGCCATAAAAACGACATCGAGTTCCCGCTCTTCGTCCCCCTCACCGCCTATAAGGGGCTGCGCCTCTACAGCCGGCTGGAGGGCGAAGACCGCCTGCAGGGGACGGCCGAGAGCGACCCGATCACCGGCATGCCCTTCCAGCCCCGGCACGTCACCTATGAGGAGCTGAGCGCGCGCGTGGCGCAGATGTACCGCGACTACTACACGGTAGGCCACCTGGCCAAAACCTTCCTGCGCAATATCGCCAAAGGCGAGTGGTGGAAGATCGGCTACATGGCCGCTTTCACGCTGCGCTACCACAAAAACTTCAGCAAACTGCTCGACAAATCGGGGCTGTGGAAGTGCTGAGAGTATAAATATCTGAACGATAAGGAGGCCGCTAATGTCTTTCACCAACGTTAAAATGCGCACCCCCGATGGCGCAGAATATGGCCCGGTAGCCTGGGAAGAGTTGCGCCAATGGCAGCAACAAGGACGCATGCCGCCCGGCTCGATCATTATCGATGCTGATACCGGCGAGGAGCGGCAACCCACCAGCTTCCCGGAGCTTAGTATCCCGAGGCCCCCGATGATAGTACCGCCGCCCCCGATGCAGCAACTGTACTATAACAGCCAGCCCCAGCAACCCAACCATATTATCCCCACGCGCAACCCCAATGCGCTCTGGGCCTACTATCTGGGCATCTTCAGCTTCTGTTGTTGCGGCCCGATATTAGGCATTCCCGCGATTATCCTGGGAATAAAAGGCCTGAAAACAGCGGAAAACATCGGGGAAGGAAAAACGCACAGTATTATCGGCATCGTCATCGGCTCAATCACATCGCTAGTCTTCACAGTAGTTCTGATACTAATACTGGCGAATAGTCATTTCTGAAATACTTTAATTCCGCATCCCCTGCAGCGGTGCCCGCGGGGTGATCAGCGTGTCACGGCAGGCTGGTTGGGTGTTTGGCTCTTCGCGTGCAGCCGGCGCAGCCATTTTTCGATTTCGACGATGATGTGAATGGCGATGGCGATGGCGGCAATTTCCAGCCAGGCGATCAGTGGAATTGGCCGGGTGTTGAAGAGATTGTTCATAAATGGCAGGTAGACGAACGCCAACTGCAGCAGGATCATCATCCCCGCGCCGAAGATTGCCCACGGGTTGGAGAAGAATCCGACAGAGAGGATGGAGCGGGTAAGTGACCGGGTGTTGAACAGGTAGGTCAGT
>JBBQQW010000123.1:0-7861 GCA_038215455.1 Armatimonadota bacterium | reverse complement strand
AGCTATGGTTCATACTCCAGCACCTCTGGTGTAGTGCGTATCATGAAGGATCTGGACGATAGCGTGGAGAGTAAACACATACTGATCGTAGAGGATATTCTCGACACCGGTTTGACACTGAACTACCTGGAAGATTACCTGCGCAAGCATAATCCTGCCAGCGTCAGGAAGGCCGTCATGTTGAGTAAGCCCAGCCGTCATAAAGTACGGGTAAATGTCGACTATCTGGGATTTGAAGTGCCAGATGAATTTGTCGTTGGCTATGGATTGGACTACGCACAGCGATATCGCAATCTGCCGGTGGTGGCCGTGCTCAACCCGGATATCTATGCAGGATCAGACACACCTCCGAGTATATAGAACCTCGGGAACCTGTTTCCCGACAATACCCATAGCGTATTTTTAACCAATGAGGATACCACACGTGGAAGAACAGATTATCGAAATCCCGAACATAGAAATGGCTGATTATGAAGCAAAAACGCTTCATCAGTTACATGGTATTGCCAAAGAGCTTGGTATTGCCGAATTTTATCGACTGCGCAAGCATGATTTGATAGCAAAAATCATCCTGGCGCTGGCCGACAAAAATAAGGTAGAGCAGGCAGAAAAGGCTGGCGTCCTTACCCGTAGCGGCAACCTGGAGATCCTCCCCGAGGGATTCGGCTTTCTCCGCGCACAGGGGTTCTTGGCGGGTATGGAAGACGTCTACATCTCGCAGTCGCAGATCAAGCGCTTTAACCTGCGCACAGGCGATACCGTCGGTGGCGCGGTGCGCCCGCCGAAAGATACCGAGCGCTACTACAGCCTGCTCCGCATTGAAGAGATCAATGGCGATAATCCCGATCAAGCCAAGCGACGCACCAGCTTTGACGACCTGACGCCAGTGTTCCCCGATGAACGTCTGCGCCTGGAGACCACCAAAGAGAACATCTCTGCCCGCGTCATCGACCTAGTAGCGCCTATCGGCAAGGGCCAGCGCGGCTTGATTGTCGCCCCACCCAAAGCCGGTAAAACTACCCTGCTCAAGGATATCGCTAATAGCATCACCACTAATAACCCGGAAGTTCACCTGATAGTCTTGCTCGTTGACGAGCGCCCGGAAGAAGTCACCGACATCCGTCGCTCGGTCAAGGGCGAAGTAGCAGCATCTACCTTCGACGAACTTCCCGAGAACCACATGAAGGTACAGGAGATGGTACTGGAGCGCGCCAAGCGCCTGGTGGAGCTGGGCAAAGATGTCGTGGTATTGCTCGATTCGCTCACCCGCTTAGCGCGTGCCTCCAACTTGACGGTCACCCCCTCCGGCAGGACGCTCTCCGGCGGTCTGGATCCCAGCGCCCTGTATCGCCCGAAACGTTTCTTCGGTGCAGCGCGAAATATTGAACATGGTGGGTCGCTCACTATTATCGCCACCTGCCTGGTGGACACCGGCAGCAGGATGGACGACGCGATCTTCGAGGAGTTCAAAGCCACCGGTAACATGGAGCTGGTGCTTGATCGCAACTTGTCAGAACGTCGTATCTTCCCAGCTATCGATGTGAAGCGCTCCGGCACTCGCCGCGAGGAGCTGCTCTACAACAAGGAAGAGAAGGATCGCGTCTGGTCATTGCGCCGCGTACTCAATTCACTGGATACCGCTCCGGCCGCCGAGTTGTTGCTCACCGGTCTAAATAAAACCCAGTGCAATGCTGACTTCCTTCTCTATGTGGAGAAAGAATTGCGTCCAACACAAAGGTGATGAGCGCCACTGGGAGATTAGATGACAGAGAGTGATCTCCATGCACTGCATATTCTCGGGGTTATTCACGGCCAGGGGACGGACGAAAGCATCCTACTGCTGGAGGATGAAGAACACCGTCACCTGGCTATTCCCGTGGGAATCTGCGAGGCGGCAGCAGTAGATAGTAGCATCAACGGCACCAAGTTCGAACGTCCACAGACGCATGATCTGCTGGCTACCCTGCTGGAACGGCTGGGATCGCCGATATCCCACGTGGTGATCGATGACTTCTCGCAGGGCGTCTACTATGCACGGATTATCCTCCAGGATGGCGAGCAGCAGCTCAGCATCGATTGTCGTCCCAGCGATGGTGTCACTATTGCGCTCAAAACCCAGGTGCCCCTTCTCGCATCCGCAGCAGTTATGGCCTGCGATAAATAACTACTTTGCCACGGCAACCTTTTCCATGATAAAATAATCACGCGCTTTTGGTTCCTGCGCCCCGGGATATAAAATGCAATTTGTCACCGATCATCCCAGCATTATCGTAATAATTGCTGCAGCAATATCGTTTCTGGTCACTTTCATCCTCGCGCCCCCTGTCATCAGATTTCTCCATAAGAAGAAGTACGGACAGTCGATACGTGAAGAAGGGCCAGAAAGTCATAAAGAGAAACAAGGCACCCCCACCATGGGCGGGGTGGTTATCCTTGCTGGGCTGATAGCCGGGACAATTACCTCATTAGTAACCTTCACCATCCTGAAGCCAGTAGTGCAATTTCGGCTATTTGATCTCATGTTCAGCCTGGCATTGCTGGCGTTGACGATCGCCTTTTCTTCCATCGGGGTCATTGACGACTGGGGGAAGATTAAGCGTGGACGCTCGCTGGGGTTAAAAGCACGCGAGAAGCTGGTATTACAGCTAGTAACGGCAGCGCTATTTGTAGGCATTCTTTCCTGGGGGATGCATACCAGTACTACCATTGGGATTCCCTGGCTTGGTGAAGTTGAAATCGGTTGGTGGTACTGGCCATTTGCCATCCTCTTTATAACAGCATTTTCCAATGCCGTTAATCTCACCGATGGCCTCGATGGCCTGGCATCTGGCACTACAGTGCTGGCTGCCTCAGCATTGGGTGTGGTGGCATGGTTCCTGCAGAAGGGCGACTCGCTCAAAGGCCCAGGTATCTCTGCCTTCCTCGTCTGCCTGGCGGCCGCCTGCCTGGCCTTCCTCTGGTTCAATCGTCATCCGGCAAAGGTCTTCATGGGCGATACCGGCTCATTGGCCATCGGCGCGGCGCTGGCCGGGGCCGCACTGGCGATGAAACAGGAAGTGATTCTGATAGTTATCGGGCTTATATTCCTGCTGGAGATGTTCTCGGTCATCATCCAGGTTATCTCTTACAAGCTCACCGGCAAGCGCGTCTTCCGCATGAGCCCGTACCACCATCATCTGGAGTTGGGTGGCTGGTCCGAGGTGAAGATCGTCACCCGTGCGTGGTGGCTGGGGTTGCTCCTGGCGCTGCTTGGCACCATCACATTCTTTTTGCTGCACCGCTAGCGCTGGGAGGTAACCCTTGGATGAACTGACGCAGGCTCCCCTGCACGAAATATTCTCCGGCATCCAGGGCGAGGGCATCCTTGTTGGCTACCGACAGATATTCCTCCGTCTTCATGGTTGTAGCCTCGGCTGTAATTTCTGCGACACCCCCGCATCGCGCGGGCAAGCACCGGCTTATTGCGAGGTAGAGCAAACCTCGGGGGCACGCGATACCAGGCAGTTTCCTAATCCCCTCAGCAGCGGCAACGTCATCAGCGCGATAACACACCTGCAGGCGTCCTACCCGCATCATTCGGTGAGCATCACCGGCGGAGAACCGCTGGAACGCACGCCCTTTATAGCTGCGCTGCTCCCGGAGATTCACCTTCTCGGACTGCCCAGCTATCTGGAGACCAACGGCGTCTGCGCCGCGCAGCTGGCAGCGCTGCCGGTGGCCCCCAGCTTCATCGCCATGGATATCAAGCTCCCCGGCACCGCCGGCATCACCCCCTGCTGGGAGCAACATCGTGCCTTCCTGCGTGCTGCCACTACCCTGTTGTCCGCAGCAGAGTTGCCCACGCGCCTGCAGGTGAAAGTAGTATTCGCCGCCGGCAGTGCCGGTGAAGTAGCCCAGGCCGCGGCGCTGGTGGCGGAGTTCAACGCCGACATCCCGCTAGTGCTGCAGCCGGTTACCTATCGTCCCGGAGCCGGGCTGCCGCCTCCCACGCCGGAGTTAACACTGGAGGCGCAACTCCGCGCATCCACCCACCTGCACCACGTCCGCGTCATCCCGCAGACACACGTGCTGCTGCGGCAACGGTGACAGATGCAGGGATTCTATTGAGGGTGTAGAATAGTTAATTGTGGGGCTTGCTGGTACTACTAATGTACGAAAGGTGTTGAGGTGGCAGATAATATTCTCTATTATGGCGATAACCTGGATATATTGAAGTTGCATATTGACGACAAAAGTGTAGACCTGGTTTATCTAGACCCTCCTTTCAATAGCAACGCCACTTATAACATACTTTTTAAGGAAGTAAGTGGTACACAGGCGACGGCGCAGATTAAGGCCTTTGATGACACCTGGCATTGGGATCAATCTGCAGCGGCTGTTTATCAGGATACAGTAGAACTAGGCGGGCAAGTATCCCAAACCATGCAAGCATTTCGCATGATAATGGGTGAAAGTACCTTGCTCGCTTATCTGGCAATGATGGCTCCCCGCCTGGTGCAGCTCCGTCGGGTCATGAAGCCCAGCGCCAGTATCTACCTGCATTGTGACCCAACCGCTAGTCATTATTTGAAGATGTTGATGGATGCAGTGTTCGGGGCGGAAAACTTCCAGAATGAGATCATCTGGCACTATCGCAAATGGCCCAGTGGTAAATATGCCTTTCAGAGGAACCATGACATCATCTTATTCTATGCTCGCTCTTCTGCCAAAGAGAAAACATTCAATCAGCTCTACATGGATCGAGCGGCCTCCACTATCAAGCGTTTTGGCTCATCGAAGATAGTCTCTGGCCATGATGAGCAGGGGCGCAGAATTCCTTCGCAAACTGAAGAAAGCGAATCTGCAGGTGTGCGTCAGGATGACGTCTGGGAAATCGGGCGTGTACCACCAATCAAACAACTATATCCTACGCAAAAACCATTATCGCTTTTAGAGCGCATTATCCTAGCGTCTTCAAACCCAGGAGACGTGGTACTCGACCCGTTTTGTGGCTGTGGCACCGCAGTGGTGGAAGCACAGCATTTAGGTCGGCGATGGATCGGTATCGATATTACCCATTTAGCCGTCACTGTTATGAAGCATCGACTATGGGATTCTTTTGGTAAAGATTTGCCCTTTCAGGTAGTAGGCGAACCGGTGTCTGTCCCTGACGCGCAAGTGCTGGCCGCTAGCGATCCATATCAATTCCAATGGTGGGCGCTCGGACTTGTAGGCGCACGCCCGGCAGAAGGAAAAAAAGGGGCAGATAAGGGCATAGATGGGCGCTTATATTTCCATGATGAAGGCATAAATGGGAAGACCAAGCAGGTGATATTCTCCGTAAAAGCCGGACATGCCAGCGTCAACCACATGCGAGATTTACACGGTGTGCTCGACCGCGAGGGTGCGGAAATTGGTGTGTTAATCACTATGGAAGAACCCACCAGATCCATGCGCACAGAAACAGCAAGCGCCGGTTATTATGAAGCAGCAGCGTGGGGTACGCGTCACCCACGATTGCAACTGTTAACTGTTGCCGAACTATTGGGTGGCAAAACTATCGATATGCCACCATCGCACAGCAATGTTTCATTCAAAAAGGCGGAACCGGTGAAAAAGAACGATAAGACGCTGGGACTTGATATGCCGAAGGAGTGAAGGCGCAACTGGTCACTCCACCACATACCCCCGCAAATCCTCCGGTACCGTCACCGGCAACCCTGCCCAGCTGGCCGCATCGGCTTTATCCAGGTGGTTGAGAAATACCGTCGTCTCCGCTGGTACCCCTGCGAGAAATGTGCCCAGGTCTTCCATGCCGATATGCACCGGCGAGGTGGCGTGGCTGTCCGCCTCGATTATCAGCGCCCGCGCCCCCGCCGCCAGCTCCTGCACCGCCGGGCAATAATGCGTGTCGCCCGTGTAGGCTACTACGCCCTCGGGCATCTGCAGCCGGTAACCGTAGCATTTCTGGTACGGCGCACCATGTTCAACCTGTATAGCGGTAAAGGTCACCCCGCCCACGGTTTCCTCTGCTCCTGGGTTAACTTCGTGGAATACCATCGGGCGTGGCCACCCCATCGCCATTATCTCCGGGTACGCTAGCTCCATTATCGTATGTACGCGCTCTTCCACGCCTGCCGGGCCTACGATAGTCAGCGCGGCGTCCGTCTTCGCGATAAACATCCACTCCAGCAACAGGAACGGCAGCCCAAAGCAATGATCCGCGTGGAAATGGCTGAGGAAGATGTGGGATATTTTGGCCGTATCCTTGTGCAGCCGCTTCAGGCTCAACAGCGCCCCCGGCCCCGCGTCCAGCATAATGCGGTCATTCACCAATATGCACCCGCACTCACGCTCCGCCATAAAAGCGTTGCCACTGCCCAAAAAACAGATATCCATAGCTCATATACCTCTCAATGCCATTATAACACATCAAGGGTGGGGGATATCAGCAGCAACATCGCCCAGCCCCCTATACTGAAATTCGCCAATCAGGTATGCTAAGTAACACATTGTGAGGATATAATGGCCGAGAGCAAAAAAATATTGGTGGATAACCGCAAAGCCTGGCACGATTACGAGATTCTGGAGACGGTGGAGGCGGGTCTGGTGCTGACCGGGACGGAGATCAAGTCCCTGCGCGCCGGACGGGGCAACCTGCGTGATAGCTACGCGCGCGTGGATAACGGCGAGATCTGGGTGCACAACATGCACATCAGCCCCTTCGAGCAGGGCAACCGCGCCAACGTCGATCCGCTGCGCATCCGCAAGGCTTTGCTACACAGCGAAGAGATTCGCCGTATGCTGGTGAAGACGCGCGAGAAAGGCTACGCGATCATCCCCACCAAAATATATCTGGAGAACCGCCGGGCTAAAATAGAACTGGCGCTCGCCCGCGGTAAACGGCAATTCGACAAGCGCGACGCAATCGCCGAACGTGAGACCAACCGCGAGAAAGAACGCGCCATGAAACATGACCGAGGTTAGCGATTACCTAACCCCCAGCCCCTTCCCTGCGAGGGAAGGGGTGCCGATTGAAAGAGATAGTACGAAAAAGTGTAACCATTCGTTTGAACACCCCCTTCCCGCGCCGGGAAGGGGGCCGGGGGGTTAGGTCGAACACGGGCATTCAATACATATTTAGGCCACGTTAGTATACAAGCAGGTACACATATGACCAGCAACTATGATAAAGCAGATATGCGCGCAGCCGCGCTCTCCCGTCGTGGCAATATTGACGAACGCGAGCGCTTCACCCGTTCGTTAAAGATTCAGCACCGCGTCACCACGCTGGCACCCTTCCGTGCGGCAAAGACTATCTGCTGTTACGCCTCCTTCCGCGACGAAGTCCTCACCGACAAGCTGCACGGCTTCATCCTCTGCCAGCAACGGCAGCTGGTGCTCCCACGCACGCACGCCGCTACCCACACGCTGTCGCTGCACCTGGTGTCGTCGGCCTTTGACGTACTCCCCGGCTACCATGGCATACCCGAGCCACGCGCAGATCTGCCCCAGCTTATTCCCGCCGATATTGACCTTTTTATCGTGCCCGGTGCCGCCTTTGATGCCTGTGGCAATCGCCTAGGCTATGGGGCAGGATACTATGATGGTATGCTGGCTGAGAGCGATGCGGTGCGGGTAGGGGTAGCCTTTGCCTGCCAGCTGGAGCAGCATATCCCCGTTGCTACGCATGACATCCCCATGGATTTCCTCGTCACCGAGCACGGAGTCATCGACTGCGCCCAGGCGCGGATGCCCATCGATCACCTGCACCTGCACAACATAATCATCTACGGCCACCACGGCGCCTTCCCGCACGAGCGCGAGCAAGGCCTACGCATCGCCTTCGACGTCGATCTGCGCGTAGACCTGCAACTGGCCG
>JBBQQW010000122.1:0-7888 GCA_038215455.1 Armatimonadota bacterium | reverse complement strand
ATCCGCTGATCGCCAACTGCTCCTACGCGGGCTACGCGCGTGGTGAGCGTCCGTTGCCGGAGCTGCCCGTGGTGGCCACGGTCACCGACTTCGGCGCGCTTGCTGACGGTGTTACCGATTGCACCGCCGCCTTCCGTGCGGCGTTGGACGCGGCGCACCAGCGTGGGGGTGGGGCGGTGGCGGTGCCGGCGGGCGAGTATCTGCTCTCCGATCTTCTACACCTGCAGCACTCCGGCGTGGCGCTGCGCGGGGCGGGATCGGGGGTCACAACGCTGCAGTTCACCCGCCCGCTGCTGGAGGCCATCGGCCCCAACCCCTGCGGCCCCGGGCAATCGAACTGGTCCTGGAGCGGCGGGCTGATCTGGGTGGGGCCAGCGGACACCTTCACCACCGACGGGCAGCTGGCGTTGCAGGATGCGGTGGGTAGCTGGGAGCACTGGCGTCCCGATGCCGTGCTGGCGCAGGTGCCGGGCACGGTGGAACGCGGCGCCAGCGTTATCCCGGTAACCGACAGCTCCAAACTGACGCCGGGGATGCAGGTGCTGGTCAGCTGGGTGATGCCGGTGGACCACTCGCTGCACAAAGAGATCTGCCAGCACCCGCTGATGCTGAACTACGACTGGGAGCATACCGGGCTGACCACCCCCGGCTACCCGCGCTACCAGTGGCCAGTGGAGATAATCGCCGTCGACGGCAACAACGTGACACTGGCACAGCCGCTGCGGCTGGCCATCCGCCCGGAGTGGCAGGTGCAGCTGGAGACCACCGGCCCGGCGGTGCGCGGCAGTGGGGTGGAGGGCTTGACGCTGCGCGGCCACGCCCCGCACGAGCACCCGCACAACAACAATGCAGGCTGGAACGGCATCTACCTGAACCGCGCCTGGGATTGCTGGACGCGCGATATCGCGGTCGTCAGCATGGAGAACGGCATCATCGTAGCGGGGGTGAAAAACGTAACGGTGACGGATACGCTGGTGAGTGGCCCAGAGCAGGTACACCACGCGCTCGCCTGCCGGGTGCATAGCGCCGATTGCCTCTTCCAGGATTTCCGCGTCGCTGGCCCGTGGCGCGTGCAGCACGGCATCAACACAGAATGCCTCAGCTCCGGCTGCGTCTGGCGTCGGGGGGTGCTGCGGCGAGGCACCTTCGATTCGCACCGCGCCATCTCCTTTGATATCATCCGCACCGACATCATCGTCGCCAATGACACCCTTTGCCACCCCGGCGGCGCGGGGAGTGCCGGGCCATACCTCGGCAGACGCGCCAGCCATTGGAATGTAACGGTGGAGGGCTGCGACCGCCCGCTGGAGGAGCAGGGGCTGTATGTCTACCAGCCAGAGAACCACACCATGTCCGCCCTTGTCGGGGTATGCGGCGTGCCCATCTGTACCAAACCCAGCTGGGCCATGCCCGCGGGCGACAAAGGCGTCACCATCGCCGATGACGGGATAGCGCCGGAGATTGTTGATTTATATGAAGAGCAGTTGCGGCTGCGCTTACAGCGAGAGGTTATTACCCCTTCTTAAACGCCCGACGATATGCCATCGGGGTGTATCCTGTGTCCTGATGAAATGCCTTGGAGAAATATTGCTGGCTACACATACCGCAGGTATCGGCTATCTCGGCCATGCTCATCTCGGAGTTCTCCAGCAGTTCTTTCGCCTGGTTCACGCGCAAGCGGTGTAGTTCTGCCATCGGGGAACACCCGACCGCCTCCTGGAAACGCTGCTCCATGCGACGCCGGGATAGGTTGGTCTGCGTAAGGATATCGCTAACGCAGATATTCTCATCTAGATGCGTCTTGATGAAGTTCATCACTTTGGCCACTTCACTGTCACTGATAGCGTAGGTATCGGTGGATCGGCGTGTGACGACCTCTTTCGGCGGAACCAGTATCGGTTCAGTGGGTGCTGGTTTCCCTTTCAACATTTGATCCAACAGCTCTGCCGCCAGATAGCCGATACGTTCCCCGGCGACGTCAATACTGGAGAGTGGCGGATTGCCATAGAAACAGCGCAATGTGTCGTTGTCTACCCCCAATATAGCGATCTCCTCCGGCACCATTATCTCTTCCAGCAGGCATAAGTCGGTCATGCATAATCCGTTAGAATCATTCGAGGCCAGCATACCCAGTGGGCGTGGCAACGATTTTAACCATCGTAAAATCGGATGCCCCGTCGGAACGCCTGATTCCTGCACTTGTTGCAGCTCTATATCATCCACATAAGATGAACACGACACTCCTGCTTTCGCCAATCTTGCGACAAATCCCGCCTCCCGCACCACCGCATAATGCCCCCCACCACCAAAAAAGGCACAATGCTTCATCCCACGTTCGAGGAAGTATTCCGCGGCCATCTTCCCGATTTCTCGGTTGTTCATTGCCACCGTGGGGATGACTGTCTCGGAGAGAAGTGTTGACGTGTTGACAGCAGGCTTTCCGGTGAGACGTATTCTTTCCTCCATCTCCCGGGTGGTGACGTGTACGATATACCCATCTATCTGGATGTCATGGGGCCGTATTTGATAACTAGTCATGGTTGATAACGCTCGGTCGAACATCCAGCTATTATGCTGCGAAGCATAACGATTTATTCCATAGACCAAGTCGCGCCCATAACAAAAACCAGTAGGCACCAGGCAAGCAATGCGCGTGTCATTTCTCATCTATTATCTCCCGCTGAATTATACCACAAAAATTGTTGCGCATAGGGTAAAAAAATAGATACTAAAAGGAAAATATTCTATTGACGATTCTGCAGATATAGCAAATAATAACATTGTGAAGAATAATCACGTGTAACACTTTTTGTGTTACAGATATGAAAGGAGATATTGTCATCATCATCATCATCGTCTAAACGAGCTGTTGGTTGTCATCGCTATCATCGCTATTTTCGCAGCCATCATCTTCCCGGTTTTCTCGAAGGCGCGAGATAAGGCACGGAGAAGCAGTGCTAGAACAACCAGATGACTGGGATGTCACGACTGACTATACATGACTGCAACACCTAGCGATAGGGATTATTGCCATCCCATGTACTGGGCTTGACGTTGGGGGTGCGGACGTGACGTGTGACACGGTGGCGAAACGGGCAGATGGTGCCATCTACTGGTTTGCCGCCTGGTATCTGGAGACGGAAAAGCATTTTCGTCGGATCATGGGGTATGAGCATCTACAGATGCTCATACCCAGGAACTCCGGGAAATGCGTTTGGAAGCCGTCGAGATACCATCGACTACTTCACCGGACATTCCGGTCAGCGACCGTTTGACACAATGGGTAGTATATTAGCCTGGTTTCATTATAGTGTCATAGGTAATTATCGTAGGACAAAATTGTAGGATTTTTCCTACCAAAACGGAGGTAGAAACATGTTTATCTGTTCGCTTCAGCGACGTGCATGGATGCTCCTTTCTTTGTTGGCGCTCTTGTTAGCGCTTGCACTGCCACTCGCGGCTCAGGACATCGGCGGTGGTTACACCTGCGATTCATCCAGTTTCCTGGGTGGCAGCGCCACAGACGATTCGGTCTTCGGCAGCATCGTCCAGTCAGACGGGACAATTGTACTCGCGGCAAATATCAGTTCTGCCACACCGGGTGGCCTGACGCCCATCCTGCTTAACGGTGCCACGATCTCATCGCCCGGTGCCATTTTAAGGTTATCATCGAACGGCAGAACAGTGCTCTCCGTCACACGGCTCGCCAGCAAGGTCACCGACCTGGCGGTAGACAGCAGCGATAACCTCTACGTCGCCGCATGGGATCAGGGACTTATCAAGCTCAACGCATCTGCGTCCTCGATGACGTGGCAGCGCACCTTCACTGGCATGAACGTCTGGCGGGCTGATGCGGGTCCCGCGGGCAACTGCGTTGCCCTGGCAAAGAGCAACACCATCACCGACCCCGACAAAGAAGACTCCGGCAGCGGCACCATCTACGTGTACAACACGGGTGGCACGCTCTTTGGTAGCTTCGCGGGTTACCGGAATACCCTGGATGTCACCATTGATGAGGCATCGCAGACCGTGGTGCATGTCGGGTGGCGGCAGGCCAGCGCCTGGGACGGTACCAAGACGCAACCCGTCCAGATATCGTACACCCGTGGCCAAAGCTACACCGGTACCGTATTATACACCGGCTATGACTGGAGCACGGACACGGCATCGGATCGCTTTATCAATAAACCGACTAACAACATGGCCGACACGCGCGGCAAACGCTGCTGCATCGGCGCGGACGGTAAGCTGTACGTCGCTTTTCAATGCGCGGGCGGCAACCATATTTTCCGCTACAGCCCGTACGATATCATGCAGACGGTGAGCATCGTCGGCGGTGATAAATATCACCTGTTCTACGACAGCAAGTCCGATAACAAGACGTTCTTTGCACGGTACGAGCCTTCCACGGGCGCATACCTGATGGGCCAGCAGTTCTGCGGGCGCCTGTCCGACGGTTCTGCCAATAGCGCCGAGCCACGCGCCATCTGGGCGGATGCACAGGGGCGCGTTTACCTCGGTGGGGTGAGTGCCTCGGGACTACCGCTGACCTGGCTGCCCGCCAATACCGGTACCTACAGTGGCGGGGCCTGGTTACTCATTATGTCGCCGCAGATGAACACGCGCCTGCTCTGCACCCGTATCGCACCCAGCTCGACGACACGTAGTCTTTACGCGCGCGTGGTCGCAGGGGCTGACCGTATCGTGATGGGGGGCAAAACGCCAACGAGTACGGAGACCTACCTGTACAATCCCATTCAGGGCACCATGTCCACCTCCAATGATGGCTTCTTCACCGTGATCGGCACGGGGGTGGGTAACATCGCGCCAACTGTGAGTATCACCTCTCCAGCGAACAACGCCACCTTCACCGCCCCGGCGAGTGTCACCATCAATGCCACCGCCGCCGACAGTGATGGCACGGTAAGCAAAGTGGAGTTCTACAATGGCGCTACGCTGTTGAACACGGATACCACTAGTCCGTACTCCTACACCTGGACGGGTGTCGCTGTAGGCTCCTACAGCTTGACGGCAAAGGCCTATGATAATGCT
Organism: Armatimonadota bacterium; assembly: GCA_038215455.1. Lineage (GTDB taxonomy): Bacteria > Armatimonadota > Hebobacteria > CAIYQO01 > CAIYQO01 > CAIYQO01. The sequence goes on along the minus strand of JBBQQW010000122.1, from coordinate 2,836 downwards.
GGTGCGATAACAACCTCGGCTGCTGTGAACATCACCGTCAACCCGGCCAATGTGCCTCCGACGGTGAGTATCACCGCTCCCGCGAATGGCGCAGTCGTACTAGCCCCCGCCTCGGTCGCTATTAGCGCGACTGCCGCGGACACTGATGGCTCAGTGATGACAGTGGAATTCTACAATGGCGCTACGCTGTTGAACACGGATAACACTAGCCCGTACTCCTACACCTGGACAGGTGTTGCCGCTGGCACGTACAGCCTGACGGCTAAGGCCTATGATAATGCTGGAGCGATAACAACTTCTGCTCCAGTTACTGTAATTGTCTGGGGAAATCAGGACATCGGTGCTGTAGGTGCTGCTGGCAGCTCTACACTGGCTGCCGGATTATTCACCGTGCGTGGTAGCGGTGCGGATATCTGGGGCACAGTAGATGAGTTCCAATACGCATATCGCACCCTCACCGGGGACGGCAGCATCATCGCCCGCGTACCAACCGTGCAGAATACGAATAGCTGGGCAAAGGCTGGGGTGATGATCCGTAGCACCCTGGCAGCTAATTCGCCGCATATTGATATGCTGATGACGCCCACCACTTCCAACGGCGGCAACTTCCAGTATCGTCTGACGGCATCTGCGACAACTGCCTCTGCCAAGAAGACTGGTATCGCCCCGCCATACTGGGTGAAGGCGGTACGGACAGGCAACACCTTCGCAGGATATACCTCACCTGACGGGATTACCTGGACGCAGGTTGGCACGGCGCAAACGATAACCATGGCATCCACCGTTTACATCGGCCTGGCAGTAACCAGCCACGCTGATGGTACGGTATGCACAGCCACCATGGATAACGTGTCCGTGGTCGGTGCACCATAGCATGATGGACCGCCAGTATCTGGTCGTCAAGGGCGGGCAGCAATGCCAGTACCTGAAGGTTGGCATCTAGGCTGTCGTGATCTATGAGGACTAAATTTACCCATGGTGGCGCTCCATCTGGCAAAAAATAGTTCTCCCCCGCCTCCGGCAACTCGCCGGAGGCGGGGCTTTTTCTACGACATCACATGAACCGCTCGAAGCGGTCTCGCGTTACTTTGCATACCGGGCAGATCAGCGGGGGCTGCGGGCGGGCGCAGAGGTAGCCGCATACTTTGCAACGCCACACCGGGAAGGAGAGGCCGGGGAGCTTTACCTCTTCGTACTCATGTTCTGCCTCGTCAGCGGTGGGGCCACCGGGCGGGCGGCGTTCCGGGATCGAGCCGAGTTTCTGCTCGCCGCGGATTACGGCATCGGAGACGTAGAGGGCGCAATAGCAGGTGCCGAACTCCGCCAGATCTGGGTCGCGGTAGTCGCATGGGCAGATCATGTCCAGGTCTTTGGCGCGTTCGCCACTGGCTAGCCGGCATGGGCAGGCGATATAACCGTAGCGTTCTTCGTTGGCGAGTAGCCCCGCCACCAGTTCGCGCACGAACTCCTCGTCGGGGTTCAGGCGGTAGCCACCTTCTTCCGCTTCGCGCAGCAGGCGTGCGTATAGTTCAGTGATTGTCGTTTGTTCAGGTGTGCTCATTTACTCACCACTTCCCGAATTTTTTCCTCATTGTAGCCGATGATACATTGCTGGTTGTCGACGACCATGGTGGGGAAGGAGCATTTCGGATTCCATTTCATAATCTCTTCCGTCACGGTACCCTTCTCTGCCGGGGGGAGTAGATCTACATCGATGTATTCATAGGCCACCCCCAGTTCTCCCAGTAGCGCCTTGGTTTTGCGGCACCAGCCGCAGGTGGAGAGGGTGTATAGTTTCAATGGGGCAACTTCTTTGCCCGGAACCTGTACTGTTTCCGCCATGATGTTTTCCTTTCACATCGGATCCCCGATTGCACTGAATAGTAATACATTTCGAGATGATTGCGGGATATCCTGCTGAATTTGTGTCTATCATCGAACAATGAACAAATAAATCGGGGAGGGATTGCTCCCTCCCCGAAGTCCACAGTTATTTACTCTTACAACTTACGGCGTGGTAGCGGTAATTATGTTAGAGTATCCCGATCCACCGGCGGCAGTGAATGCCTGTACTCGATAGTTGTACAGCGTCCCTGTCGTCAGTAGGGTATCGGTGAAAGTAGTCGCCGTGGGCGCTAATGTTCCAGGTAATCTCGCCCAGGCACTCGCGCCAATTTGTCGTTCGACATAGACACCCGTCGCGATACCGGAGTTATTCTTCCAGCTCATGGCGATAGAATTGGCAGTTACCGTTCCAAGTGTCAACAGTGTCGGAGAGCCGGGGAGTTGCCCCGTCATCTTCGCTACCGCTACGTTGGAGAATGTAGAGCTTCCATTCACATTGTTAGCAGTCACTCTAAACCAGTACATCAAATTCGGGAGCAACCCGGTTGCCCTGAAGGATGTTGCATTGGTAGAGTTCACGGTGAATGACCGGAATCCGGGGGTGACATTGAACACGCTGTTCGTTGAAGCTTGAATGGTGTAGCTCGTTTGGATGGTTGAGTTATTAACCCAGGTCAGCTTCATACTCGGTGCGTTATTCGATACTGGTACCGGTGTTGCAGTTAATCCGGAGGGCGCAGAGGGTGTAATCGGAAGAGTAACTGCATTGGATTGAGCCGAGAGTGCTCCAGCGCCAACTTCATTAGTAGCACTGACCTTGAATCTGTAGGTAGCTCCAGGTGTCAATCCTGTCATGATAATCGGGCTGCCGGTACCTGTAATAGTTGTCGTTGCCGGGATTGATGTTACCGAGTAACCCAATACCGGGCTGCCACCGATATTTATCGGGGCGAGGAAACTTACTCTAGCCGAGGTAGGGCTTATTCCCACC
>JBBQQW010000121.1:0-7906 GCA_038215455.1 Armatimonadota bacterium | reverse complement strand
TTAGTTGCCCAATCATTAATGAGTTTTACAGTCCGCTCATAACCGTCGGCGTCACGTAAGACAGTTCCGCCTTTATTCACGTGGAAATATGGCCGATGGTCTGGCAACAACCGTCGAAGTGTCCCGGCAACGCGTGAATCGAGGATGATGGGGAGAGGTGAGGCATTAGTCGCCAGTCCAAATGCATATAGCAATTTGGAGATATATGCTGGGCCACACTCATCTAAAGAAAGCGCACGATAGGCATTTGCGATATGACCGCTGGCAACAAGGCTATATGCATCCTGTAATTTACTAATCGAGTCAGAGGTTTTTAACATTAAATCCGTACGGAAGGCACCATAACCAACGGTGCTATACCCCCATAACATAGTCGCAAAGAATAGCTGGCGTACACTATCCACATCTTTTGAGCCAATTTCGGAAAACACCGAACGAGAAAGTGGACTTGGATATTTTTCTAAAATTAATAATAGATCAGCGTCATTAGAAAAATATTTCAGCCAGTTACTCCTATTATATTTGCCATATTCTTCTTTGCGAATGTCGCGTCCGGACATTTTTATTTTGATATTGCGAAGTTCTTCAGGAACATCATTCATCAGAAACCTCCTTCTCGACATGTTAGGAATTGAAACCCTCGGTTCATGGGCGGGACGCCTATGCTACAGCGTCCCGCCCTTACTACGACAGTTACCGTCCCATCCCCACATGCTGGGCGCGTTGTTCTACTTTGCCTTCGGTGGGCATACTGGGGGCGATTATCATTTCGGCGTGCTGCATCTCCTGCAGGTTGAGGGCGCCGACGCTGGCCATGCTCAGGCGCAGGGCGTCGACGTAGTTCATCAGGCCGTCATCACGTTTGGCGGGGCCGAAGAGGATCTGCTGCAGGGTACCGCGGGTGCCCACCTGGATGCGCGTGCCGCGTGGCAGGTTGGCGCTGCTGGTGGCCATCCCCCAGCTGTAGCCTTTCGCGGGGGCCTCGGTGCTGGCGGCCAGCTGTGACCCCAGCATGACGGCGTCGGCACCGGCGGCTATCGCCTTGCAGATGTCGCCACCGGAGCGGATGCCGCCATCGGTGATGATGGCTACGCGGCGACCGTGGGCCTTATAGAAGTCTTCGCGCGCGGCGGCGCAGTCTGCCGTGGCGGTGATCTGCGGCACACCCAGTCCGCAGACACGGCGCGTGGTGCAGATAGCACCGGGGCCGACGCCGACGAAGATACCGTCCGCGCCCGCTTCCATCAGCTCGTAGGCAGCCTCATAGCTGACACAGTTGCCGAGGATCAACGGGGACTTGATGGCATCCTTGACCACGCTGAAATCAGGCGAAGTGTAACGGTTGGAGAGGTGGCGCACCGTGGTGATAGTGGCGATAACGGCGAAGGCGTCTACCACATTCGGGCCGATCAGGCGCGCGATGCGCTCGCAGCTATTCGGCGTCACCGACACTGCTACCGGCACCCCGGCAGCCTTCACTTCGGCGATGCGCTGCATGATCAGCTCATCCTTCACCGGCTCCTGGTAGATCTCCTGGATGGTCGAGACGACATCATCCGGCGCGGCATTGACGATGCGGTCGATCTGCTCCTGCGGGTTAGCGTACTTCGTCTGTACGCCCTCCAGATACATAAAGGCGAGGCCGCCCAGCTTCCCCATCGCAATGGCGAAGTTAGGGTCTACCAGCGCATCCAGCGAAGCGCCGATGATCGGCAATCCCAGCTTCTTCTCGCCCAGCTGCCAGCTGATATCGCACATCTCCGGGTCGCAAGTCAGTGCTCCCGGCACAATTGCTACCTCATCAAATCCATAACCCCGGCGCGCCGTCCGGTTTCTTCCAATTTCCAATGACATGATCAAATACCCCTCGGTTCGCGGCCTCCGCGATAATTGTTCCATTAGCTATTATCTTTTCTCCTTCTGACGGTATGATTCCTGCACAGATTCAGTAAAATTTGGTATAAACAGGTGGAATACTGGAAAGCTGTATCATATACCGCTATAATGATGGCGATTCATTTACCCATAGGAGTATTCATGAAAGTTCTGGTGATTGGCAGTGGTGGGCGCGAGCATGCGCTGGTGTGGAAATTGGCGCAGAGTGCGCGTGTGTCGAAGATATATTGTGCGCCGGGTAACGGTGGCACCGGCGAACTGGCGGAGAATATCGCGCTGGATGTGGCGGATGTCGCCGGGCTGGCGGATTTCGCCACGCGCGAGGGGATCGGGCTGACGGTGGTGGGGCCGGAGGTGCCGCTGGTGGCGGGGCTGGCGGATGAGTTCACCGCGCGCGGGTTGCGCGTCTACGGCCCGCACGCTGCCGCAGCGATGTTGGAGGGGAGCAAGATCTTCGCCAAAGAAGTGATGACGCGCGCGAATATCCCCACCGCTGGCTATATGGCTTTCGATAATTATTCCGCTGCCGAGAGCTGGCTGAACACACAACCGGCGGAGAAGCCGTGGGTGGTGAAGGCCGACGGGCTGGCCGCCGGCAAAGGCGTGCTGATCTGCGACGACCGCGCCGAGGCACTGGCGGCGGTGCATACCGTGCTGGTGCAGAAGGAATTCGGCGACGCCGGCGCGCGGGTGCTGGTAGAGGAGCGGTTGGCGGGGTATGAAGTCTCGCTGCTGGCCATCTGCAGCGGCACCGAGTGTCTGGCGCTGGCCCCGGCACAGGATTACAAGCGCATAGGCGAGGGCGACACCGGCCCCAACACCGGCGGCATGGGCAACTATTCCCCGGTGCCGGAGTTCACTGCCGAACTGCTGCAGTTCGGGGTGGAGCAGGTGGTGAAGCCGACGCTGCGCGAGGTGCCCTTCATCGGCACACTCTTCGTCGGGCTGATGATTACTGCCGACGGCCCGCAGGTGCTGGAGTACAACGTGCGCTTCGGCGACCCGGAGACACAGGTGGTGCTGCCGCGCCTGGAGAGCGATCTGGTGGAGGTTTTCGAGGCCGCAATTGACGGCAAGCTGGCGGATATCGAGCTGCTATGGTCCCCGCGCCCTGCCGTGACGGTGGTGCTGGCGGCAGGCGGATACCCGGGCAACTACGCCAAGGGAACGCCGATATTTGGTGTAGCAGCAGCCGGAAATATCCCCGATGTCACAGTCTTCCACGCCGGCACACGTATCATGGATGGTATACTATCCACCAATGGCGGGCGCGTCCTCAACGTAACTGCATCAGGCGATACATTCGCCGATGCCATTGACAGTGTATATACCGCGATCGAGGAGATCAGCTTTACGGGGATGACGTACCGGAAAGATATTGCGGCGCGGGTGCGAGAAGAGGTTATTGGGTTTTAAATTTTAGTTGAAGTGTTTAAAATGTGGGGATGAAAAATGGATCATATCTTTGGCGTTAGCGTTGGTCTACCTAACCCCCCGGCCCCCTTCCCGGCGCGGGAAGGGGGAGGATGATCGTTTTTTCATTAGATAATCATTGAATCGGCCCCCCTTCCCTCGCAGGGAAGGGGCTGGGGGTTAGGTCAAACCAATCGGCAAAGCGTCCGCAAAATATTTTCTAGTAGGAGGACCATCAGATGAAGCATTATCTATTGCTAGCGCTACTAGCGCTTACCATTGCGCTCCCCCTGGCCTGCCAGGCATTGGATGAAAAGGGGACGGCTGCCGACGTTGACAATGTCACGATAGGCGCGGGGCGTGGCTACTGGGATGCCAGCGTGGGGGTCTTTGTCTGGACGGATAAGTTCTGGCTGCGCAATCTGCAGCTGCGTGGTACTGTGGATCTGGCACCGGGGCTACGCGCCCATGCCAGTATCCGCAGCAATCACGCGCAAAATAATATCCGCGATATCGCGCCGATGATCGATGAGGGCTACCTGGAGCAGACCGCCTCCTGGCAGCTGGGCGCGGGGACATTGCGTGCGCAGGCGCGTGTGGGGGCTATGCGCTACCTGCGCTTCCCGGCACCTGATGAATTCGCCGTATTCGATCAGGTGCCGGGCATCGCCGATCTGGGCGACGGGGCCACCACCACTACCGGATACCACGGTGAGCTACTCACCCTCGACTATACTCTCGGCGACTACAACGCACACGTGGTGGGCTACAACCGTAATTTCGTCGATGAGAGCGGGGGCGATATCTCCGAGGCTACGATCAGCACCGCACAGAGCATCGGCAGCGCCAGATTATCGCTGCGTGGTGGCATGTTGCCCGTGCGTACCGAGCCGCTGGGGCGCAGCGCCGCCGGGGTGGATGTGCTGGTGGGCGTGCCGGTAGGTTCGGCGATGGTCGGGCTGCTTTATGAGAACTCCGTCAACCGCCCCAGCTACACCGGTGTCTCCGTCACCTTCCCGCTGAATGATAAAAAGCAGGCTGCCGGTGAGTACGCCTTCGATTACGCGCGCTCTCCCCGGGGTATCGGGCTGAATGTCCCGCTGGCCGATGGTGAGATAGGCGATGTGCACAATACAATCCCGACCAATGCCACACTGGTGGGCGAGATATTCGCCGTGCGCGTGCGCACCTACTGGCAGAACAGCCAGATACGCAACGAATACGAGCACCGCCTGGGCAGCTGGGGCAAATCTGGGGCGGAATACTACGTGTTGATGGACGAGCAGCCATGGCAACTCTCGGTCGAGGCACTCGTCAGCCCGCACACCGACATCACCAGCATCGATGCACTACGCGAATGGGAGAAGGGTCGCCAAGGCCCTGCCGAACTGCGGCGGATGGTGACCTATCGGTTTTATGCGGTGCGGTGATTTAGCCCGAAGGGCTAGCATGTTAGAGCCCTGGGCAACGCCCAGGGGATATAATGGCAAAGAAATTCCCAGCCCTGAAAGGGCGACATAACGAGAGGTTAGGTGGCATAAGAGATGAAAATTGAAGATTTGCTGACTCGCTCGGAAGGTAAGACACTCGAATTCAAGCGTGATTTGTCTACCCCGAAAAATATCCTCAAGACTATAACGGCATTTGCTAATACCGCAGGTGGCGTGTTGTTGATTGGCATCGAGGATGGTAGCAAGGCCGTGCTGGGAGTAGCAAATCCACTCAATGAGGAAGAGCGCCTCTGTAATTTGATCGCCGATTCAATTGAACCGCGCCTGGTTCCCAATATTGAGCTAGTCAACTGGAAGGGGCGAACCTTACTCGTCGTCGAGGTCTACCCCAGTTCATTGCGTCCGCACTGGCTAAAATCCCTGGGCAAAGAAGAGGGTGTACTGGTACGCGTGGGTACGACCAACCGACGCGCTGATGAGCCTTTGATTGCGGAATTACAACGTTCAGTATTGAATACCTCTTACGATGAAACACCGATGCCGGAAGCCAACCCGGAAGCACTTGATCTTAGCTTTGCTTCCGGGTTGTTTGCCGGGTTGCGCGAGTGGAATGAGCATACACCGGAAACGCTGCGTCTAACCACGTTGTACCAGGGGCGGCATACGCCTACGGTCGGGGGCATGTTGCTTTTCGGCACGGAACGCGAGCGTTATTTCCCCGATGCATGGATTCAGTGCGGGCGTTTTGGGGGGACGGATAAAGCGGTAATTACCGACCAATTGGATATCAAAACCCACCTTCCATCAGCTGTGCATGACGCTTTTGAGTTCGTCAAAAAACATGCGATGCGTTCAGCTGTCTTTGGCGAATTACGCCGCAAAGATCTCTGGAATGTACCACTGGAGGCTGTGCGCGAGGCGTTGACGAACGCGATAGTCCATGCGGATTATTCGCAAATCGGAGCGCCTATTCGAGTGGCGATATTTGATGACCGCATTGAGATCGAGAATCCGGGAATACTGACTGGTGGGCTGACGATTAGTGACATCCGTGATGGCGTGTCGAAACTGCGTAACCGGGTCATTGGCCGGGTTTTTAAAGAGCTGAATTTGATCGAGCAATGGGGCAGCGGCTTCCAGCGCATGGCTGCGGCATGCCGGGAGATGCGCTTGCCCGAGCCGGTGCTGGAAGAGATGGCCTTCCGTTTCCGCGTCACAATCATTCTCAAACAGGATAACTCCCAACTAAAAATCGATGACGTTGACCGTAAAATGATAGAGTTGATAGGAGCCAGTGAAGCGGATGGCGGGGTGTCAACAAAGAATTTAAGCCAGGCGCTACAAATATCATCCCGCGCTACCCGCGATAGGGTGGCACGCCTGACCAGAGTAGGGCGCATCGTCGCGCTGGGTAAAAGCCCCTATGACCCTAATAGACGTTTTCTGCTGGCGCATGAGGCGGAGTGAGGGTAACCTACTGCTATCATAATAGCCCGCATCATCCACATTTACGACAATTTCACTCGTATTCCCTTGACACGCCGCCACCACAGCTATACAATGCAGGCATACGGACATGGGGATTTGATTTCCGTGTTGGTAGCTGAAGAGACCTGACCATCTTGGCCATGATGCCCGAGGGGGAAGGCGCGCGGGGCGTGTTGATAGTTGATTACACCCTGCCGTGCCTTTGCGCGGTGGGGTTTTTGTTTTTGAGGTGAATGAGATGAACAAACGGCTGGGAGTTGTGGGGATAGTGATCGAGGATACTGGCGCAGCGGGGGAGGTGAATGCCGTGCTGCACGAGTTCGCGCATCTGATCATCGGGCGCATGGGCGTCCCCTACCGTGAGCGCGGCGTCTCCGTCATCAGCATTATCGTCGACGGAGATACCGACGAGATCAGCGCCCTCACCGGTCGCCTGGGTAGAATCCCGCACGTGGCGGTGAAGGCGGCGCTGACGAAGGAATGACACACGAGTCGCTAGTCGCTAGTCACTAGTCTCGAGTCACTATTCATAACGGAACCCCTATTTCCTAAAAATACAAGGAGCAAACATGTACGACCCTAAATCTATGGACGCTAACGATTTCATCAATGATGCGGAGATTCTCGCTACGCTGGCGGAGGCACAGTTGAGCGCGGCTGATCCTGCTGCAGTGCGTGCGCTGCTGGCGAAGGCGGGGGAGTTCGGCGGCTTGACGCATCGCGAGGCTGCGGTGTTGCTTGAAGTCACTGACGCGGCGTTGCTGGAGGAGATTTATGCGCTGGCACGGCGCATCAAAGAGCACATCTACGGGCGGCGCATCGTCATGTTTGCCCCGCTGTACCTCTCGGATTACTGCGTCAACAAGTGCAGCTATTGCGGCTACAATCATGACAATACCTGCATGACGCGCCGCCGCCTGACACAGGAGGAGCTGGCCGAGGAAGTGCGCGTGCTGGAGCGCATGGGGCACAAACGGCTGGCGCTGGAGGCGGGCGAGGACCCGGTTAATTGCCCGATTGAGTATATTCTGGAGTGCATCAGCACCGTTTACGCGCTGAAAGAGGAGAATGGCGCCATCCGCCGCGTCAACGTGAATATCGCCGGTACTACGGTGGAAAACTACCGCAAACTGAAAGACGCCGACATCGGCACCAGCATCCTCTTCCAGGAGACCTTCCACAAGCCCACCTACCTGCAGGTACATCCTGCCGGGCCAAAGCATAACTATGAGTGGCACACCGAGGCGCACGACCGCGCCATGACTGCCGGCATCGAGGACGTGGGCGCGGGTGTGCTCTACGGGCTGTATGACTGGCGCTACGATACCGTCGCCATGCTGATGCAGGCGGAGCATCTGGAGGCGGTCTTCGGCGTGGGGCCGCACACCATCAGCGTGCCGCGCATCCGCACCGCCGCCGGGGTGGACGCGGCGCAGTTCCCCTGGATCGTCTCCGATGCCGACTTCAAGAAGGTCGTCGCCGTGCTGCGTTTGGCCGTGCCCTACACCGGCATGATCCTCTCCACACGCGAGCCGCAGGGCTATCGTGACGAGGTGATCGCCGTGGGCATCTCGCAGGTGAGCGCGGGCAGCTGCACCGGGGTAGGCGGCTACGCCAGCGCCGGCAAACTCGGCTTCGAGGATACCACGCCGCAGTTC
>JBBQQW010000120.1:0-8022 GCA_038215455.1 Armatimonadota bacterium | reverse complement strand
AAAGTCGCGAAAAGCCCTATGCTCAATCGCCCCATCACCCCGGTGCAACACCAGCAACCGCGAAGCATCCCGCGGCGTCACCGGCTGCTGCGCAATCAGCTCCTCGGGGAGACAGTAATCAAATTCGGAGATACGCAATGTTGTAACCTATCAAAATCAGCCAGAATACCCCGTAATTATACAATGCAAGCGAAAGTGGGTCTACCGGCATTACGCGGGGGCAAATAGTGCGCGGGCTACAATCCCTATGGAACGCCAAGTGAGGTTCCTATCAGCCCGAAGGGCTCGTATGTTGCAGCCCTGGGCAACGCCCAGGGTGGAGGGTATTATTAAACTGCCTAGCCCTGTAAGGGCGGCTTGTTATGTCGCCCTTACAGTATTCCCTGGGCGGTGCCCAGGGCTATAACATTCCAGCCTTTCAGGCTAACGGGGGGCAGGCTGGAAGCGTGCGCTCCCAGCTACTTCACCTCACCCGCCCCAGCGGAGGCTTGGCAGATGTAGATGTCGGGCTTGATGTTGGTGGCTTGCTGGTAGGCGGTGGCCAGGGCGGCTACTACGGCGGGGGCGGATTCTGCTGCTACCAGGTTCACCGTGCTGCCGCCGAAACCGCCGCCGGTCATGCGGGCACCGTAGACGCCGGGGAGGTTGCGGGCGATGTCTACCATGGTGTCCAGCTCGGCGCAGCTGACTTCGTAATCATCGCGCAGGCTGTCGTGTGACTCGTTCAGCAGCACGCCCAGGCCCTGCAGGTCGCCCGCGTCCATCGCTTTGATAGCCGCCAGCACGCGCTCGTTCTCGCCCACCACGTGCAGGGCGCGCTGGTATTCCAGCGGGGTGAGCAGCGCTTTCTTCTCCTCCAACATGGCGGAGGACACGTCGCGCAGCGCCACCACGCCCAGCTTTTTCGCCGCTGTCTCGCAGGTTTTGCGGCGCTCGTTGTAGGGGCTGCCCACCAGCTCGTGGCGGATGCAGGTGTTGGCGATGACGATTTTGGCACCCGTGGGCAACGGGTAGCTCTTATACTCCAGGGTGCGGCAGTCGATGAAGAGCGCGGAGTCCGGCTCCCCCATGGCGGAGATGAACTGATCCATGATGCCGCATTTGTTGCCGACGAAGTCGTTCTCGGCACGCTGACAGAGCAGCGCCAGCTCCGGCGAGGTGAGGTCGTACTCGGACAGCTCCAGGAAGGAGATAGCGGTGGCTACCTCCAGCGCGGCGGAGGAGCTGAGGCCCGCGCCCAGCGGGATATCGCCGGCGAAGACGACCTCCAGCCCGCGCAGGTGGTAGCCGGCATCCTCCAGCACATAGCAGACCCCGCGCAGGTAGTTGCTCCAGGTGTTCTCGCTATCGATGCCGATCTCGTCCAGCGAGAAGGTGGAGGTGGCATCATTATAATCCAGCGAGTGCAGGATCACCTGCCGACTCCCGGTGGGGCGCACGGCCATCAGTATCTCGCGGTCGATGGCGGCGGGGAGCACGAAACCGTCATTGTAATCGGTGTGCTCACCAATGATATTCACCCGTCCCGGGGCACGAAAGACTCTGAACTTCTCGCCTAATATCGGCGTTACGCGTCGGCGGAATTCCGCAGTGTCCATGGATTAAACTCCCATTCAATTTTAATCAGCAGTCCCTTGTCGGTTTTCCTGCTGACTTTTACGCGGTCGGCCAGGCGATATCCTGCCAACCAGACGATTCCCTCTTCGTCGCATACCACCGGCACCCGCGCACGCAAGCGGCGCGGCAGCTGGGCATCGACGAAGATATCCTGCAATTTGCGCGTGCCCGGCGCGCCCAACGGCTGGTAGCGATCCCCCGCGCACCAGCTGCGCACCGTCAGCTCCCCCACTATTGCGTCCGCATCCACTAAAGTAGCGTCCCCGCCGGGGAAACCTGACCATTGCGCGAGCAGTTCCGTATTCAGTATAACACCAATTGACGGCAATTCTACCACACCCGGCACCGGTAGTACACAATTTTCCATCTCTATATCAGTTTCAGGGCGAAGGAAGGCCAGCCGATCATATTCATAACGGACAATTGCCCCCGGCAGGTGCGTCTCCTCGCCGAGTTTCAGTGCGGTAATGGCCAACAGGTGATGGTAGCCAATATCACTGGCATCACCGCGCACGGCAGCCAGCGCCTGCAGCCAGATGCGCCGTACCACCGCCTCCGGTAGCTCCTGCAGCGGATGTGGCAGGCTGATTCCGCCGGGGGTAGGTTGCGCGTACTGCTGGTAACATGTCGCCGCCCACTGCTCCAGCGCCGCGTTATCCGCGCGGGCGATATCCGCCAGGTGCGCCAGCCGCTCGCGCAGCCGCGGGGCGTAGTCGGCCTCCAACAGTGGCAAGAGCTGGTGACGCAGGCGGTTGCGCAGATGCTCGGGGGAGGCATTGGAGGCGTCGAGGCGATAGGGCAGATTGTTATCCCGAAGATATGCGTCAATCTCGCTCCGCCAGACCTGCAGCAGCGGGCGGATGTACTCCTCATTGCACGGCGGTATCCCCGCCAGCCCGCGCGTCCCCGCGCCGCGCAGCAGCCGCATCAGCACCGTCTCCGCCTGGTCATCGGCGTGGTGGCCGGTGGCGATATACGGGGCACCCGCTTCGGTAGCCATCTCGCGCAGCGCCACCCGCCGCAGCTCGCGCGCCGCAGTCTCCAGCGATTCGCCCTGCTCCCCCATACGCCCGCGCACGTCCACATTACGCTGGTAATAGGCCACCCCATACTGCTGTGCCCGCCGCCGCACAAACTCCGCCTCTTCATCAGACTCCACACGCAGCCCGTGATGCACATGCCCCACGGCCACGCTGGCTCCCAGGCGACAGAGGATATCCAGCAGCGCCATAGAATCCGGCCCCCCAGAGACGGCGACCAGCACACGCTCATCAGCGACATCCAAAGCCACAAGGAAATCCCGCACCCGCGCTAAAATAGGTTCCTCATCGGAAAACATGGGGTTATTATATACTGTTTCTGGTGGAGAGGTCATGCGTCACTGGGTACGCAGGCTTCCCGCCTGCCCAGTCCTTCAGGGCTGGGCTAGCAAAGCGAATTGTAACTAAAACGATACTTCTCATATTGTGGTATAATACACGAACAGTCCCCGGGCGATCCTCTCCTGGCCTTAAGCCAGTGATGATTCCGGGGTTTTTCTTTTGCTGAGCTACCACGCGCTTCCAGCCAGTAAGAATCAATAATATAGTTCGCTTTATTATTTATAGATGAAATACTGGTGTGGTATCTATGGCGTTAGCGTTGGTCTACCTAACCCCCCGGCCCCCTTCCCGGCGCGGGAAGGGGGTGTCCAATCGAATGATTATGCTTTTTCGTGCCTAAATTTTTTCATCGGCACCCCTTCCCTCGCAGGGAAGGGGCTGGGGGTTAGGTAAAACCAATGAGCAAAGCGTCTGCAAAATATATATTCGTAGAAGTATATCATATTTTTGAGATATCTTTGCTTCGCACTCTTCAGCCCCTTTTCCTAATCATCCTAACCCGGCCAAGCCGGAACCAAACTCAATACGCTCTTATACGGTTAATTACCATTTAATATAAATTATAACATAGCCTCGGGCAACGCCCGGGGTCGGCTTATCAAAGCATAACCTCAATCGATAAACCTCTTCCCCCAGGAGTATCGTTTTTAGCGCTCGTCCATCCACGTCGCCGAACCAAATTCCCCTCCTGTGGAGGGGTGACCGAAGGGCGGGGTGGTTCTTCGTCGCATATCAAAGCTAAAAACGATACTCCTGCCTCTTCCCCGGGTTTCGCCCGAGGCTATGTTATAAAATGCTATAATGGTCTGGAACCGTATCAGGTCGTAATTTCCACCTATATGTGCTAGCTTTTCTCTACAAGTTGTTTAGAATATAACCAATAAGAGACGATTTACCCAACCTATCCTGTACATCCTGTGAATTAAAACATTTGACGCAGTACCCCACCGCTGTTACCATTTCACCATGGCTACTAAACAACAACCCATCGAGGAGAAGCTGGCGCTGGTGAATATGCTGACGCATAAGCCGCTGAATGATGACACGGTGCGTGGGCTGCGCGCGGCGCTCAATGACACCTCCAACCTGGTGGTGGCACGTGCGGCGGAGATCATCGGCGCGCGCGAGGTGGATGCGCTCATCCCCGAGCTGATCGCGCTCTTCACACGGCTGGCCACGCACCGGCAACCGGCGGGCGCGGATAAGATCTGCCGCGCCAAGCAGGCGATTATCATGGCGCTGGATGCGCTGCACAATATCGACATCGACCCCTATCTGCTGGGGTTGCGCCTGGTGCAAATGGAGCCGGTATACGGCGGAAAAGAGGACACCGCCACGGGGGTACGCGCCGCGTGCGCCATCGCGCTCTCGCGCCTGCATTATCATGAGCTGGCACTGGTGGCTGCCCCGCTGCTCTTTGACCCCGAAGTTGAGCCACGTATCGCGGCAGTGAAGGCGCTGAAGTACGTCGGCGGCGAGGTGGCGGAGGTGGCGCTGCGCATGAAAGTACACGCCGGCGACGCCGCGCCCGAGGTCATCGGCGAGGCCTTCATCGCACTGCTGGACATCTACCCGGAGCGCGAGCTGCCCTTCGTCACCAGCTGCCTGCAGGGGGCAGACCGCGCCCGCACCGAGCAGGCCGCACTGGCGCTGGGCGCCGCCCGCCTGCCTGAGTCCTTTGCCATCCTGCGCGACTACTGGGCCGCCAACACCGACCTGGAACTGCGCAAACCGCTGCTGCTCTCCCTCGCCCTCACCCACACCGACGCGGCCTTCGCCTATCTGCTCAACATAGTAAAAGAGGACGCCCTCACCACCGCCCACCACGCCCTCGACGCCATAGCCATAATCTACGGCCCCGACAAACCGCGCCGTGAGCAACTCTTCGCCATAGTAAAAGCCCGCAAAAACTCCCGACTGGCGGACGCATTGGCTGGTTTTTTTCCGTTGGGGTGAAGGCTATAACATGGATGCACAGGATAGGCAGGATGAAATTGTATTATCCTGCGCATCCCGTATATCCATGTGAAAAATTAAAAATTTACGCCTGATAGATAGTCTGCCCAATACGGCGGACTTCTGAAGTCGGCACCGTTGCGGGTTACTATGCCGGTTACCCCTGCTTGCCGTGCGGCTTCGTGCAGCACACCCTCTTCGAAATCGGTGAAGGGTAAGAGCAGGGCGTCGGCGAGGACTAGCTGGGTGACCGGGGTAGCCCCGAGATAACCACCTCTTTCCAAGCACGTAAGCCACCAGAACGGTAGCCCGCGGATAGTTTATCCGCATACTGCGTTAATCTATTCTGTGAATCATAGCTTAACGCCTCGCCTTTGTAAATAGTCGGGTTGCCTTTATCGTCGTACTGGAACAACAACGCAGCATTCGGCACGTTGCCGATACGGTTATAGACGGTGTCGTTTTTCGCGTATCCGTCCCATTGGTTGTTGGCGTCGTAGTTCCTGATAAAGGTGCCGTCGGTATAGCCCGCCAGCTCCTGAACGAAGGTGGTGGGGTTGCCCACCGCGTCGAAGGTGGCGGCCTTTGCCTGCGTCGTGCCGTTGTTCGGCGTGAAGCCGTCGCTGGTGAGCTGGCCGGTGGCGGTGTAGCCCCAGATATTACTCCCCGTGGTGCCCGGCGCGCCCGGCGTGGTGGCTCCCTGCCCGGTCAACCGGCCTAGGTCATCGTTGGTGAAACTGCCGTATTCTGTAAGCACCCTGCCCTTCGGATTATATCCCAAAGTACCGGATAAGGCACCGACAGCATCATAAACATATTTCTCCCAGGCGCGGTTGCCCAGTGTCTGCATATCCAGCTTGCCGTCGGCCAGGTACTTCCACGTGCAGACTCGGCCTGCCGGATTAGTGACGGAGACCACACGCCCATCGGCATCATGCTGGTAGCAGATTAATATTCACCCGAACAAATTACGCTATGATTGCTTGTAGTTCCTTACCCTCCTGCCTCCAACTTCTCAATAATAGCTAGCGCCTTTTTTGCATAATTTCTAACGAATATTTTCTTATCATTCTTAAAACGTTCAAAGTATGGCTTGGCTTTAATTGCTTGCAATTTGTATAAAGCAGCAATGGCATGTCCATATGTATCCTCATCATCTAGTAGTGATATTAGAAAGTCAACCACTCCGGGAGTACGCTTCATTTTATATAAGCCAAATACCAGCATTTCCCTGTCTTTACCATAAGATTTATTCAAAATCAACGGCTTTATCTCTTCGAAATTAGAATCGTTACAGATAAAAAATATAGTAGAACCTATTTCCCACCTATGAATTACATATCCTTCTCCAGCAAATATATTAATTAACGCTGGAACAGCACTTGCGCCTTTCCCTGCTTTAAAACGTTGCAGTATCCCTGTTAGATAGAAAATTATCCCCCAGTCATAGCCTCTTTGCAGGTGATCTGCTATTATAGGCACGATACGCTTGTCCATTATTCTGTCGTCAGCAATAATTTCAAATATCGACACTACGTCAAGTCCAATACTGCGCAAATCATCAATAAATGGCTGCGACTTTCTAATATCTTCTAGCATATCTGCAACAGCTTCTGGATCTTCAAGCAGTTGTTGCCTGGCATCTGCAAGTGCGCGTCTAGCCGCCTCGCTATGTGTCATTTTTGGTACATTCATGGAATTATCCTCAAGGTAATATTACCATTAGATATCTGCTTCATCAAGTCGAAAGCAATACTAGTATCCTTACGTACATATAATACAAATTCCAGGTTATTCTGACTAGCAAACATCTGGGAATCTCGTATCTGATTAGTATACCCTATGTAGTTTACTGACTTACTCTCTACTAAAAACTGTTTATTCAATCCATCTGGAAACCTTCCAGTGGCAGTTTTTGTCAGTGAAGGGATCATCTTCTTTTTCCCTACAACTATCCCAGCATCTTTAAGTGCTCTCGCTTCAGCATTAAGTCCGTTTGCTCTATTCACGGTAACTTGAGCAAGAGTTTCTTCTTCTATCACTGCAGTTGCGGTGGATCCTTCTGACGCAGTGGCTTTACCGCTACCTTCTCCTCCACCGGCAACCAATGATAGTAAAAGTACGAACATCTTACCGACAGCATCACCCGATGAGTATTGCATACTGTCGCGATTTATACTTGCTCCGCCGTACATAGCCGTTCCGGGATTATATGCCAGTAGTTGATTTGTTGCATTTTGGCCAATTGGATTCATCCAGGCAACTGACATCACCGCCAATGCTACGCAACTGTGATATGTTCCATCTATTATCCCTGCAGCGTGGTCGGAATCATTACCATCCCAATTGCTTGAATCGAAAAACGCACCCCATCCACTCCAAATACTACCTCCGCAGAACCCCTCCGGGTCAATCCCCGAAACAGGGTCATTACCGCAATAGGCATACAGATTTAATCCCCCGGCAAAGCCTATCGGATCCCGCGTCAACCACCTTCCTGCTACCGGGTCATAATACCGATGCCCGCAGAGTATCAGCCCAGTCTCGTGGTCGGTGTAGTAGCCGAACTGGGCGCGGTAGCCGCAGGGGTCGGTGGCGTCACCGCCGCTGAGGAGGTCCTGACCGCCGTAGCCTTGGCGAAGGAGGTTGCCCCAGGCATCGTACTGGTCGACGCTGAGCACCTGCCCACTGGCGTCCAATCGCGTGGCGACGTTGCCTTGGGGATCGAATATGTAGTTTTCAAGGTGCCGGTACTTTAATTGGAACTTGAAACTTGAAACTAACTTCCGCGTCAGCCTATTCTGTGAATCATAGCTTAAACGTAACCGTCAAACTCTCCCCACCTTCCCCCGCCCTCACGCCTGTGGGATAATTGGGACTGGTGATTCGGAACTATTGGGAGGTGGGTATGTCGAAGACGGACGAGCGGCGGGAGAGCTGGCTATTGTTGCTGGCTGAGCAGCGCGATAGCGGGTTGCCGGTGGCTGACTGGTGCTATCGGAATGGCATATCGGTCGGGAGCATTATTATTGGCGCAAGCGGATAGCGGAGGTTGCTGCGCCTGCGC